>NZ_JALKAT010000004.1:0-172046 GCF_023015685.1 Isoptericola sp. S6320L | reverse complement strand
TTCAATCCAGTCCAAAGGAACCAAAAAGGTTCAAAATTTGGCATTGACTATCAAGCACACTGTTGAGTTCTCAAACAACCGACGCACACCATCCAAGACCGGAACACCGTCCCGACCCCGTCCGGGGCAACCCTTCAACCTTACCCGATCTTCCGGCCTGGTCAAACCGCCGTGGCGATCCGCACCCGGCCGCTTCCCGCGGCAAGACCCCTCGATGCTGGTTCGGAGCGCACGAAGCTGTCCGAGACCTTCAGTGAGAGTTTCAACCCCGGCGGCCACCTCGCGGTGTCCGTTCCCTGTCGGGCTGACTTCGAGAACATTACACGTCCTGCCGCCTGACGCCAACTTCGCAGGACGGTGATGCCCGGCACACCCCGCTCGGACGCGTCGACGCAGGTCAGGGAGCCGGCGTCCGGCCACGCGGTGACCGCCGGGCCGCGCTAGGTTCGAGGTCGTGACTGCAGAACCCGTCGTCGTCCGCGCTGCCCGTCCTCAGGAGGCGGCCGAGATCGCCTGGCTTGCCGCCCTGACGTTTCCCCTCGCGTGCCCCGAAGGGACCCCGGTGCCCACCATGGCGGCCCACGTCGCGGCGCACCTGACGCCCGCGCACTTCGCGGCATGGAGCGGCTCTGCCGAGCACCTGCTGCTGGTCGCCGAGAGCGGCGACGACTCCGGGAGCCTCGTGGGCTACACGCTGCTCGCCGTGGGCGAGCCCGCCGGGCCCGACGAGCTCGCGGCCCTGCGCTCCGCCGTCGGGCCGGGGCCGTACGTGGAGCTGTCCAAGATCTACGTGCATCCCGACCACCTCGGCCACGGCACCGCCGGTCGGATGCTCACGACCGCGACCTCCGAGGCGCAGCGTCTGGCTCCCGGCCGACCGTTCTGGCTCGGCACCAACGGTCAGAACGCACGGGCCCAGTCGTTCTACCGCCGGCACGGGTTCACGGTGATCGGGCGGCGCACCTACGACGTCGGCGGGGTGCAGCACGACGACGTGGTCATGCTGCAGGCCCCCGCCGAGTAGCTCACGAGCAGAACGTCACTGCGACGAGAAGGCCGCGTCGAACGCTGCGTCGGGCGCGTCGAACGCGTACCGGCGCACGAACTGCACCGCCTCGGACGCCCCGACCAGCCGGTCCATGCCGGCGTCCTCCCACTCCACGGAGAGCGGGCCGTCGTAGCCGATCGCGTTGAGCATGCGGAAGGCGTCCTCCCAGGGGACGTCGCCGTGCCCCGTGGAGATGAAGTCCCATCCACGGCGCGGGTCCGCCCACGCGAGGTGGGACGAGAGCCGGCCGTTGCGGCCGTTCAGACGCTTCTTCGTGTCCTTGCAGTGCACGTGGTAGATCCGGTCGGCGAAGTCCCAGAGGAACGCCACCGGGTCGATGTCCTGCCACACCATGTGGCTGGGGTCCCAGTTCAGGCCGAACGACTCGCGGTGGCCGATCGCCTCGAGCGTGCGCTTCGCCGTCCAGTAGTCGTAGGCGATCTCGCTGGGGTGCACCTCGAGGGCGAACCGGACCCCGACCTCCTCGAAGACGTCGAGGATCGGGTTCCACCGGTCCGCGAAGTCCTGGTAGCCCGCCTCCACCATGTCGGCCGGCACCGGCGGGAACATCGCCACGGTCTTCCAGATCGACGAGCCCGAGAACCCGACGACCGTCTTCACGCCGAGCTTGGCGGCCATGCGCGCCGTGTCCTTCATCGCCTCGGCGGCCCGCTGCCGGACCCCCTCGGGGTCTCCGTCGCCCCAGACGTGCGGCGGCAGGATCTCCTCGTGCCGTCGATCGATGGGGTCGTCGCACACCGCCTGGCCCGTGAGGTGGTTCGAGATCGCGACGATGCGCAGACCGTGCCGCTCCATGAGATCCAGGCGTCCCTGGACGTACTCGGCGTCGTCCCACCGCGTCACGTCCATGTGGTCGCCCCAGCAGCACAGCTCGAGGCCGTCGTAGCCCCAGCCCGCAGCCAGACCGGCGACCTCCTCGAGCGGCAGGTCGGCCCACTGGCCGGTGAAGAGAGAGATCGGTCGGGTCATGTCGGTTCCTTCCTTCGGTCGCCTCCGGCCGGAGACGAGTTCGTGACAGCGGTCAGGCGGAGCGTCGTCGCCGGACCAGGATCAACGCAGCGACGCCCACGGCGGCGAGCCCCAGGACGATCCAGACCCAGGGCGCCGGCCCGGCAGGGGCCGTGCTCGCGGTGTCGGTGGCGTCGGCCGAGTCGGCGGCAGGTTCCGCGCCGGCCTCGTCGCCACCGGCCGGCTCTCCGCTCTCGTCCCCGGCGGGCTCCGCAGAGGGCTCGGCAGTCGGCGTCGGCGGCGCGACGACGTCGAGCTCTGTCTTCGACTTGTGCTTCGAGGGCTCCGTCGCCCGCACGGTGAGCGTCCAGTGCCCCTCACCCAGCAGGCCGGGCTCGGACCGGTACCAGCCCACCCCCTCCGAGGCCGACGTCAGCTGCACCGGCCCGACCTCCTCCCCCGTGTCGGAGACGGCCTTGATGGTGACGTCGACCGTCTCCTCGACAGGATGCCCGTCCGCCGCCCAGACGACGACGGCGTCGACGCCACCGGCACCGTCGGTCCCGACGTCGATCTTCAGCTCACCGCCGTGAGCCGCGGCCTGCGGCACGGCGGCCACCCATGCCACGACGGAGAGGACGAGTGCCGCGAGCACGGCGAGCGTCGCCGTCGTCCGCCGGCCTCGCCGGTGCTGCACCACGTGCTGGGTGATCATCTGCCGTGCTCCTTCGAGTTCGTGACACCGAGGCCCCTCGGCACAGGAGCGGAGCGCACCGTCCTGTGCCGAGGGTCTGCCGGCTCGAGGCCGGCGTACCGCTGGGTGGCCACCGGCCGCCGGCACCGTCCCCGGGCCGGGACCGCGCCGTACGGACGTCCGGCGTCCCGCCCAGCGGCGATCGTGGCGGGGGGCCGCACACCGGCGGCCCCCCGCGACCGGATCAGAGGCAGTCCACCTCCCCCACGGTGAGGATCACCTTGGCCTTGCCCGACGGGCTCAGCTCCCAGTCACCCTCGACCTCGAGGTCGGTACGCGCCTCCGGGCTCGCGATGACGCGGTAGCTGCCCGCGTCCAGCGCCGACAGGTCCTTCGGCTTGCCCTTGGCCTTGCCGTCGACCCAGTTGTGCACCACGTACCCCTTGACCCCGACGACGTCGAGCGGCGTCAGCGAGGCGGGCACGGTGGTGCCGTCGGTGCAGGTCGCCTGCACCAGCTCCACGGCAGGGACGCGGTCGCAGCCGTAGCTCTCCATCGTGACGACCAGGGTGGCCTTGCCCGACGGGCTCAGCTCCCAGTCACCCTCGACGTCGAGCACGTAGCCGGGTTCCGGCGTCGCGATGACGTGGTACTGGCCGGGTGCCAGGTCCCCGAGGTCCGACGGCTTGCCGTCGTTCAGGTCGCCGTCCACCCAGTTGTGCACCACGTAGCCCTTGACGCCGTCGACCTCCACGCCGGTGAGCGAGCCACCGGTGCGGACGTTCTCACCGTCGGCGTCGACCTCGCAGCCGGGCTGCGTGAGCGACACGGCCGGCGTCGCCGGGACCGGGTCCGGGCACTCCGGCTCGTCGATGGTGAACCGCAGGACGCCGAAGCCGTTCGCGTTCACCCTCCAGCCGTCACCCGGCTCGATGACGAAGCCGTCGGCAGGACGCGCGGCCACCCGGTACGTGCCCGGGTCGAGGTCGGCCAGGTCGTCCACGACCGGGCCGGCACCGTCCTCGGTGACGGGCCGCACGACGTACCGCACGCCCTCCACCTCGGTCGTGACCACGGCGCCACCGGTGATCTCGTGGCTGCCGTCGGCGCCCCACGTGCACGAGGCCTGGACGACCTCGACGGCCGGAGTCACCGGCGTCGCGTCCGGTGCCGCGATGGTGAACGTCAGGGTCTCGCCCGCGACGTCCTCACCACCGGCGGAAGCGCGGACCTCGACCGTGTGGTCACCCGGCTCGGACACCTCGACCGGAGCCGTGTACTCGGCCCAGCCGGCGCCGTCGACGTTCACCTCGCGGTAGACCGTCGCGCCGTCGGGACCACCCGTGGTCTCCACGGTGACCGTCACCGGTCCCGTGTAGGTGCCGTCGGCACGATCCGGCTCGGCCGGGTCGAGCGAACCGACCACCGCGAGCGGCTCCACGTCGTCCCCGACCACCCGGAAGTAGTCGAAGGACGCCGTCGCCGACGTGGTCTGCGACGCGCCCAGCGCGTACAGCCCGATGCCGGCATCGGCGAGACCCGCGTGCTCGACGGGTTCCGCGATCGTCTGCCACGTCTCACCGTCGGTCGAGTACGAACCCGTGAAGGTCGTGCCCTCCTTGGTCAGGCGCAGGTGCCAGACGCCGTCCGTGAGGTCGGAGACGTTCGGCTGCGGGTCCACGACCGTGGCGTCCACCTCCGAGCGGAGCTCCAGGCGTGCGGAGAGCGCGCTGCCCGCGGTGTTGTCCGCGACGTAGTCCAGCTTGACGTAGTTGTCGTCGTCCCCGTAGAGGATCAGACCGCCCTGCTGGTACTGCTCCGTGAACTCGGAGGCGTCGACCTTGGTCTCCACCGTCCAGTCACCCTCCGGCTGGTCCTGGAGGACGATGTTCGGCACCGCGGTGTTGTTGCCGGTGTAGATGTCGGTCGCCGTGGTGTCGATCTCCAGCGACCCGTCGGCCACCCGGTAGCCCGACTCGTCCTCGCGGACGATCCGGTCCCACCGGCAGGTGTCCAGCTCCGACCCGTCGAACTCGTCGTCCGGCACGGTCGAGACCGAGTCGTCCGGCGTCAGGTGGAACCAGTCGAACTCGGCGTCCACCACCGGCGCCGCCGACCCCGTGCCCGCGAGGGACACGAGACCGATCTGCGGGTCGGCCAGGCCGTCGAGCGACTTCGTCTGCGGCATCTGCGTGAACTCCACGCCGTCCGCCGAGTACGAGGCCCGCAGGTCCGAACCGTCGGTGCTGGTGAAGCGCACGTACACCGTGTCCGGGTACGCCGCGCCGAGTGCCGCCGTGTTGGACTCGCCGACCTCGTTCGGTGCCCCGCCCTCCTCACGGATGAACTGGAAGATGCGCGTGGCCGGGTCGGCAGGCGCCGAACGGCCCTGCAGCACCATCTTGGCGTAGTTGTCCGCGTCGTCGTAGATGACGAGGCCGGCCTGCTGGTACTGCGCGTGAGCCGGGATCGTCACCTTCGCCGTCGCGGTGAACGGACCGTCCGGGAGGTCCTGCAGGACGACGTTCGGCACCGTCACGTTGTTCGTGCCGTAGAAGTCCGTGACCGTCGCCGGGATGGTCAGCGTCCCGTCGGCGACCTGCAGGTCCTGGTTCCGGTCGAGCACCGTCCAGCGGTCCGTGTCGAGCTCCTCGCCGAGGAAGTCGTCCGACCGGCCCTGGAAGCAGAGCACCGGCTCGGTGGCCTCCTGGGTCACGGTGATCGTCACGTACTCCTGGACGTAGGCACCGCCGCCGTCCGTCACCCTCGCCTGGAGGCGATATGTGCCGGGCTCGGTGTACGTGTGCTCCAGCGTCGGGTCGCCGTCGGTGAACCCGTCGCCGAGACCGAGGTCCCAGGCGTGCACGAGCGCGCCGTCGTCGCCGTCCGGATCGGTGGCCGTGGCCGTGGCGGTCACGGTCAGCGGCGCCACGCCCTCGAGCGGTGACACCTCGAGATCGAGCTCGGGGCGCTCGTTGGCGGTCACGCCACGGCCGTCGATCTCGAACCAGTTGACGTTGATGCCGCCGGACTCGAGCACGAAGTACAGCGTGCCCGACCCGGTCGGTACGTCGGTCAGCGTCGCCGCGACGTCCTCGTAGGCCTGCCAGTCACCGGTCGACGGGATCGACAGGCGCCCGATCTCCGGACCGTCCGGGGCGTCCCAGCGCAGCGAGACCTCGCCGCCGTCGGGGGACGCGACCCGCAGGGAGAGCCCCTCGACGTTGCCCATGCTGATCGGGTCGTAGGCCCACCAGTCGTCGGGCTCGATGTAGCCGATGTTCTGGCCACCGCCGGCGGTGTCCCCCGTGTCCTCCCGCTGGACCCCGGCGTCGCCGGGGCTCGTGGAGCCGTCGAGCCGGCCCGTCGACGTGAAGAACTCCGCCTGGACGAGCTTGGGCTGCAGCACCTGCAGGTCGTTGCCCGTGAGCGGGACGCCCGCGGAGCCGCCGTCGTCGGAGTACGTCGCCTCGATCACCCAGAAGATGTTCGACTCGATGCCGTGGCCCTCGTCGCGGGCCGTCTGGATGACGCCCTCGCAGCCGGTCAGCTCGTCGAACGGGTGGGCGTGCGAGTCGTGGCCGAGCGAGGTGAACAGCCGCACGTCGGCGCAGTCGACCTCACCGTCCGGGTCGTCGACGGCGATCTCGTAGGCGACCTGGTCGCCCCACTCGAAGAAGCCGCCGTTCTCCGGGAACGTGATCGACACGGTCGGAGCCTCGTTGCCCACCACGATCGTGACGTTCGCGACGCCGGTCTGGCCGTTGTCGTCGGTCACCGTGAGCTGGGCGGTGTACGAACCCTCCTCGGTGTACGTGTGCGTCGGGTTCGCCTCCGTGCTCGGCTCCGAACCGTCGCCGAACGTCCACTGCAGGGTGATCGGGTCACCGTCCGGGTGCCGTGAGCCCTCCGAGGAGAACTGCACCGTCAGCGGGGACGCACCGCTCGTCACGTCGGCGGAAGCACGCGCGATCGGCGCTGGGTCGCCCTGGACGTAGTTGACCTTGAAGATGCCCGACGAGTCGTTGTTGCCACCGAAGCCGGAGCCCCAGTCGACCATGTACAGGGCGCCGTCCGGACCGAACTCGAAGTCCATCGGCCGGTCGAAGCCTGCGCTCGGGTCGAAGATCTCCGGGAGCACGCGGTTGATGTCGACCAGGTCGTCGCGGTCCTCGCCGGCGAGCTGGAACGAGTACATGCGTCCCTGGTTCCACTCGCCGAACAGGGCCTTGCCGTCCCAGTACTCCGGCCACTTGACGTCGGAGTCGAGCTCGGCGTCGTACTCGTAGACCGGCCCGCCCATGGGGGCACCGCCGCCGCCGATCTCGGGGAACAGCGGGTTGGTGGAGTACCCGTACCAGACCTCCGCCTCGATGGCCCCGGGGAGCTGCTCGATGCCGGTGTTGTGCGGGGAGTCGTTGACGACGCCGCCGGCGCAGTCGAACGCCTCGCCGGACTGGCCGGTGGCGAAGTCGTAGTCGACGTAGGCGTTGTTCGAGCCCGTGCAGTACGGCCAGCCGTAGAAGCCCGGCTCGCTCACCACGTTCCACTCGACGGTGCCCGCCGGGCCCCTGGTGGCGCTGGCGCTGCCCGCGTCGGGACCGTAGTCGGCGACGTGCACGTTCCCCGACGCCGGGTCGAGACCGATCCGGAACGGGTTGCGGAAGCCCATCGCGTAGATCTCGGGCAGGGTGTCCGCCGTACCGGGGGCGAACATGTTGCCGTCCGGCACGGTGTAGGAGCCGTCCTCCTGGGGGGTGATCCGCAGGACCTTGCCCCGCAGGTCGTTCGAGTTCGCCGACGTGCGCTGCGAGTCGTAGTTCTGACGACCGGACCGCTCGTCGATGGGCGTGTAGCCCGCCGACTCGAACGGGTTGGTGTTGTCCCCGGTCGCGATGTACAGGTGGCCCTCGGCGTCGAAGACCATGTCGCCGCCCGCGTGGCAGCAGGTCTGCCGCTGGGTCGGGATCACCAGCACCTTCTGCTCGGTGGACAGGTCGATCGAGCCGTCGGCGTAGGTGAAGCGGGAGACCCGGTTGTGCGGACCGTCGTCACCGACGTCGGTCGGCGACCAGAACAGGTACACCCACCCGTTGGCGGCGAAGTCCGGGTCGAGCACGATGCCCGTCAGGCCGTCCTCGTTCGACTGCGTGACGTCCAGCGTCGCCGCCGTCGTCGTGACGTTGGTGTCCGGGTCGATGACACGGACCCGGCCGTCCCGCTCGACGTAGAACACGGTGCCGTCCGGCGCCACCTCGAGCATCATGGGGTTCGACGTGTCGTCGTCCAGCGGCACCGCCTCGAAGCTCGCGCTCTGCGTCGCCGCACAGTCCGAGTCCACGACGCCGGCCGCCGTCTGGATACCGCCCAGCAGGTGCTGGAGGAACTCCGGCTCGGCGTAGGACGCGTCGGTGTGGCCACCGCCGGTGTACCAGGACCGGCCGCCGTCGTAGGCCTGGCACCACGCGATCGGGTGCTCGGCGCCCATCGCGCCCGAGCCGGGCGAGTAGCTCGACTCGTCGAGGCTCGCCAGCACGTGGACCTCGTCCCGCGGGTTCTCGCGGAAGTTGTACCACTCGTCGAACCGCTCCCAGCGCGCGGGCAGGTGCGCGGTCGACTCGTGGACGTGGTCCTCCACCTTGATCGTGGCGTCCTGGTTCTGCGGGTGGCTGTTGAAGTAGGCGCCGACCAGCTCGCCGTACCAGGGCCAGTCGTACTCCGTGTCGGAGGCGGCGTGGACACCGGCGTAGCCGCCGCCACCCTGGATGTACGCCTCGAACGCGGCCTGCTGGTCGGCGTCGAGGACGTCGCCCGTCGTCGACAGGAACAGCACGGCCTCGTACTGCTCGAGGTTCTCCGACGTGAACGCCCCGGCGTCCTCGGTCGCCGTGACCGAGAAACCGTTGTCGGTGCCGAGCTGTTGGATGGCCGCGATGCCGGCCGGGATCGATCCGTGGCGGAAGCCCGCCGTCTTGGAGAAGACGAGGAGGTCGAACTCCTCGGCCGCGGCCTCGAACGCCGCCTCGACGGGCGGCGGTTCGTCGGCCTCGGCGGCTTGGGCGCCGGCGGCGCCGGCCCACGAGAGCGGCAGGACGACGGCGGCCGACACGGCGGCCCCGACACCTCGTCTCACGGCTCGCGAACGTGCGCTGAGCACTGTACTCACCAGGAACTCCTTCGGTCTGGATCAGTGGTGCTGCTGAGAAGAGCGCTCCGCGGTACCCGCTCACGTCGGCCCGGACGTGGTGGAACCGGTCGATGCTGGTGCTGCCTGGGGCGTGCCTCCTTCCTCGGTCCGTGCAGGAGGTCAGACGTCGAGCCAGATGCCCTTCTCGGCACTGCGCTCGACGGCGTCCAGCACCCGCTGGACGCCCAGCCCGTCGGCGAACGACGGCGCCGGGTCGTCGCCCGCCGCGATCGCCGAGACGAGGTCGACGACCTGGTGCGTGAACGCGTGCTCGTAGCCGAGCCCGTGCCCGGGGGGCCACCAGGCGGCGACGTAGGCGTGGTGGTCGGCCTCGGTGACGACGATCCTGCGGAAGCCCGCGGTCGCCCCCGACTCGTCGGCGTCGTAGAAGTGCAGGACGTTCATGTCCTCGAAGTCGAAGGCCAGGGAGCCCCGGGAGCCGTTGATCTCGAGGCGGATGGCGTTCTTCCGTCCCTGCGCGTACCGCGTCGCCTCGAAGACACCGAGCCCTCCGCCGGACATCGTCGCGAGGAAGCAGGCGGCGTCGTCGACGCTCACGGGGCCGGTCTCGTCGCCCCCGGTGCCCGACAGCCCGGCGAACTCGGTGGCCACCGGCCGCTCGGTCACGAAGGTCTCGAGCACTCCGGTGACCCCGGTGATCTGCTCACCGGTGATGAACTGCGTCAGGTCGACGATGTGGGCGCCGATGTCCCCGAGGGCACCTGAGCCAGCCTTCTTCTTGTCCATCCGCCACGACAGCGGCGTCGCGGGGTCCGAGAGCCAGTCCTGCAGGTACTGGGCCCGCACGTGGCGCACCTGCCCGATCCGGCCGTCGGCGACGAGCTGCCGCGCGAGCTGGATCGCCGGCACGCGCCGGTAGGTGAAGCCGACCATCGCGCGGACGCCACGGGCAGCGGCGCGGTCGGCCGCGGCCACCATCTCCTCGGCCTCGGCGACGGTGTTGGCCAGAGGCTTCTCGCAGAGCACGTGCTTGCCGGCGTCGAGCGCCGCGATCGCGATCTCGGCGTGCGTGTCCCCCGGCGTGCAGATGTCGACGAGGTCGACGTCGTCGCGCTCCAGCAGGCGGTGCCAGTCCGTCTCGGTCGAGTCCCAGCCGAGGCGTGCCGCAGCCTCGGCGACCCGCTCGGGGTCGCGGCCGACGACGGCGGTCATCTCCGTGCGCAGCGGCAGGTCGAAGAATCGGGGGGCGGTGCGCCAGGCCTGGGAGTGCGCGGCGCCCATGAACGAGTAGCCGACCATCCCGACGCCGAGACGTGCGCGATCTCCGTCACCCATGTGAGTGGTCCTTCCGTGGTGTGGCACGGCCACGACCGGCTCGAGGCAGGCCGGGCCGCGGCGGCGGGGACAGGGCCCCGCCGCCGGGTCAGGTCGCGTCGGTCAGGACTCGAACGCGCTGGACAGGTACTGGTCGACGTTGTCCGTCGTCACGACGGGCGCGTAGAGCTGGACGGTGCGCGGCACGTTCGACGACGCGAGGTCGCTCATGCTGGCCTCGTGCGCGACCAGACGGGCGAGCTTGATGCCGTCCGCCGCCTGCGTCGACGGGTAGATGACGGTCGCCTGGACGACGGAGTCGCCGCTCTGGATCTCCCGCATCATGTTGGCCGAGCCCGCCCCGCCGACGAGGAAGAACTCGTCACGGCCGGCGTTCTCGATCGCCTGGAGCACGCCGACGCCCTGGTCGTCGTCGTGGTTCCAGATGGCGTCGATCTCGGGGGCCGCCTGCAGCAGGCTCGCCGTCACCGACTCACCGCTCTGCACGGTGAAGTCGGCCGACACCTGGTTGTCGACGTCCAGCCCGCACTCGCCGAGCGCGTCCTCGAAGCCCTGGCTGCGGTCCTGGGTGAGCGGCAGCGACGCGATGCCCTGGATCTCGGCCACGACGGCGTCCGGCTGGTCGCCGAGCTGCTCACAGATGTACTGGCCGGCCGAGACGCCCATGCCGTAGTTGTCACCGAGCACCGTGGAACGCGCGGCGAACGGGTCGGAGAACTCGCGGTCGACGTTGATGACCGGGATACCGGCCTCCATGGCCTGGATGGCGACGTCCGTGAGCGCGGCGCCGTCGAACGGCAGGAGCACGATGGCGTCCACGCCGTCGGCGATGAAGCCCTCGATCTGGCTGATCTGCACGTTGACGTCGTTGGTGCCCTCCGCGACACGGAGCTCGACGTCCTCGTAGTTCTCGGCCTCGGCCTCGGCGGCCGAGGTGATCGCGCCCATCCAGCCGTGGTCGGCCGCCGGGGCGGAGAAGCCGATGACGACCTCCTCGCCCGGTGCGTCGTTGTCGGAGGCCGGAGCCGCGCCCTCCTCGCTCATGGAGTCGGACTCGGTCTCCTCCTCGGCCGGCTCGTTGCTGACGCAGCCGGTCAGCAGCAGCGCCGAGGCGGCGAGTGCCGCGGGGACGGCGAGCATACGGCGACGGTTCTTCATCCGTGCGGACATAGGATCTTCCTCGATTCGGTCCGGTCGTGCAGGGTCTGGATTCTGGTGGGACGTCTGGTGTGTCAGGTGGATCTCGGTGCCGAGATCCGCTGCTGGAGCAGCACGGCGCCGACGATGATCGCGCCCTTGGCGATCTGCTGCACCGAGCTGTCGAGGTTGTTGATGATGAAGACGTTCGAGAGTGTCGCGAAGATGAGCACGCCGATGACGGTGCCGACGATGGTGCCGCGTCCGCCGGCGAGCAGCGTGCCACCCACGACGACCGCGGCGATCACGTCGAGCTCGTAGAGCAGCCCGTTGGTGGACGAGCCGGCACCGGTGCGGGCGAGCATCATGACGCCGGCGATGCCCACCGTGAGGCCGGAGAGCCCGTAGACGTACATCAGGTGCCGCTTGACCTTGATCCCGGCGAGGCGCGCCGCCTCCGGGTTGCCGCCCACGGCGACCGTGCGACGGCCGAACGTGGTGCGTGTGAGCAGGAACCAGCCGGCGACCACGACGAAGACGAAGATCCACACGATCTTCGGCACGCCCAGGAGGTTGCCCTCGAACGTCCCCTCGAACGACGACGACTGGACGAGCTGTGTGCGGCGGTTCGCGATGAGCTCGGCGAGGCCACGCGCCGCGACGAGCATCGCCAGGGTCGCGATGAATGCGACCACGTTCCCGTAGGCGATGATGACGCCGTTGACGAGCCCGGCGGCGAGGCCGACCAGGAGCGCACAGGTCACCATGACGATCCAGCCGTACTGGTCGGCCAGGTTCTGGGTGGCCAGGGTCGTGGCCCACACGGTCGTCAGGCCGAGCACGGAGCCGACCGACAGGTCGATGCCGCCCGTCGTGATGACGAAGGTCATCCCGACGGCCATGACACCGATCACCGAGGCGAGGCTCAGCACGATCATCAGGTTCGACAGGCTGGCGAACCGCTCGCCGCCGGTGAGGAACCCGACCAGGCACAGCAGGAGGAGGGCGGCGACCAGCCCGAGGTTGCGGGCCGTGCCGCCGGACAGGGCACTGAACCCGCGACGCCGTCCTGCCGTTGTCTTGGGGCTGTCCACCGCCGGGTTCGGCGACGTCTGCTGCTCGCTCACGCGGCACTTCCTTCCATGACCATGTCGAGCACCTGGTGCTCGTCGATCGACTCGGCGGGCCCGGAGTGCACGACCTGTCCCTCGGAGATCACGAGGACACGGTCGGCCAGGCCCAGGACTTCGGGGATCTCGCTGGAGACGACGACGACGGCGGTCCCGGCGTCGGCGAGACGGCGCACGAGGGCGTAGATCTCGGACCGGGCACCGACGTCGACGCCACGGGTGGGTTCGTCGAGCAGCAGCACCTCGCAGCCGTGCACCAGCCAGCGGGCGAGCATGGCCTTCTGCTGGTTGCCGCCCGAGAGCGTGCGGATGGATCGTTCGACGTCTGCCGGGCGGAGGTCGAGCGCCGTCGCCTGCTCCTGGGCTGCCTTCTTCTCGGCGCGCTCGTCGAGCCAGCCGCCCCGCGCCGTCCGGGCGAACGACGACAGCGTGATGTTCCGGTAGACGGGCTCGTCGAGCACCAGGCCCTGGCTCTTGCGCTCCTCGGGAGCCAGGCCGATGCCCGCGCCGACGGCCGCGGGCACGGAGCCGTTGTGGAGGCGCCGGCCGTCGAGCCTGACGGTCCCCCCGGTCGCCCGGCGTGCGCCGTAGACGGTCTCGAGGATCTCCGAGCGCCCGGAGCCGACGAGCCCGGCGAGCCCGACGATCTCGCCGGCGCGCACGGTCAGCGACACGTCCGAGAAGACGCCGGCCAGCGAGAGGTCCTCGACCTGCAGCCGGACGGCGGCGTCGGCGGGGACCCCGGGACGCTCCGGGAAGGAGTACTCGACGTCCTTGCCGGTCATCAGCCGGATGAGCTCGTCGGTGGAGGTCGACGCCACGTCCAGGTTGCGGCCGACGGTGCGGCCGTCCTTGATGACGGTGATGCGGTCGCCGATCCGGCGGATCTCCTCGAGACGGTGGGAGATGTAGATGATCGCGATGCCCTGGGCGACCAGCTCCTCGACCACGCGGAAGAGGTTGTCGACCTCACCGGAGTCGAGCACCGCCGAGGGCTCGTCCATGACGATCACCCGGGCGTCACGCGAGAGGGCGCGAGCCATCGAGACCACCTGCTTGCCGGCCGCCGACAGCGTGCCGACCTCGCGGTGCGGCGAGATCTCCGGGTGCCCGAGCCGCTCCATGAGCTGGCGCGTCCGGTTCGCGACCTCACGCCGCTGGGTCACGCCGACGTTGGCGAGCTCGTGGCCGAGGTAGATGTTCTCCGCGACGGTGAGCCCGTCGACGACGTCGAGCTCCTGGTACATGGTGGCGACCCCGTGCTCCAGCGCCGCCACCGGGTGGGGGATCTCGATCTTCTCGCCGTCCATGAGGATCGTGCCCTCGGTCGGCTGGTGGGCACCGGCGAGGACCTTGATCAGCGTGGACTTGCCCGCTCCGTTCTGGCCGAGGAGGCAGTGCACCTCGCCGGGACGGACGTCGAGGTCCACTCCGTCGAGGGCGCGCGCTCCGGGGAACGTCTTCACGATGCCTTGCATCTGCAGCAGCAGTGCTGGGGGGTCTTCTGTGACCATGTGATGAAACGTAGACGGACTTATGTTGTCCGTCAAGCAAAAGTGCGGGTACTTTGTGATCGTTACCCGCTCGTGATAGACACCCAGCGACACAACGCGAGGCCGGAAAGGCGTGGTTCACTGTGCTCATGGAAGGGCTGCAGAAGTTTCCTCCACGTCCCACCGGGGCGGGGGAGATGTTCCAGCTGTTCCGGGACGGCACGCCGCACACACGGGCCTCGCTCGTCTCCGAGACCGGCCAGTCCCGATCCACCGTCGCCGCGCGCATCGAGGCGCTGACCGCCGTCGGGCTGCTCACACCCGCCGGCGAGGCCTCCAGCACCGGCGGACGGCCGCCGTCGACCTTCGCGTTCGACCCCTCGAACCGCATCGTGCTCGGCGTGGACCTCGGCGCCACGCACGCGCGCCTCGCCATCACCGACCTCGCCGCCAACCCCCTCGCGTCGACGCAGGAACCGCTCGCCATCGCCGACGGCCCGGAACCCGTGCTCTCGTGGGTCGCCGAGACGGGCGCCTCGCTCGTGGCCCAGGCCGGCCGCAAGGTCGAGGAGCTCGCCGGCATCGGCATCGGGCTGCCCGGCCCCGTCGACCACGCCGACGGCCGACCGGTCAACCCGCCGATCATGCCGGGCTGGGACGGGACCGACGTCCCCGGCATCCTGCACCGGCTCCTCGGGGCCCCCGTGGTGGTGGACAACGACGTCAACGTCATGGCGCTCGGCGAGCACCGCACCGTGTGCCCCGACGAGCAGGACCTCCTCTTCGTCAAGGTCGCCACCGGCATCGGGGCGGGCGTCGTCATGGACGGCGAGCTCCGCCGCGGGGCGCAGGGCGCTGCCGGTGACCTCGGGCACGTCGCGGTCTCCGGCGCCGCCGAGATCCCCTGCCGCTGCGGCAACGTCGGGTGCCTCGAAGCCGTCGCGGGCGGGCTGGCGATCGCGGGCGCGCTGCAGGAGTCCGGCGCACGCATCCGGACCACCCAGGACATCGTCGACCTGGTCCGCGCCGGGGACGTGGCGGCCGGCCAGGCCGTGCGCCAGGCGGGCCGCGACATCGGGACCGTGCTGGCCGCCTCGGTGAGCCTGCTCAACCCGTCGCGCATCATCATCGGCGGGATCCTCGCCGGCGCCGGGGAGCACCTCGTCGCCGGCATCCGCGAGGTCGTCTACCAGCGCTCGCTGCCCCTGGCCACCCAGCACCTGCGGATCGTCACCTCACGAGCCGGTGCGCAGGCCGGCGTCGTCGGTGCGGCCACACTGGTCACCGACCGCTTCCTGGCACCACACTCGATCGACGCGCTCATCACCGTCAAGGAGGACTCTTGAGCAACCGTCAGGCCCTCGTCGTCCGCGGAGGCTGGCAGGGCCACGACCCCGTCGCCACCACCGACCTGTTCCTTCCCATGCTCGCCGTCGCCGGGTTCGACGTCACCGTCGAGGACTCGCTCGAGGTGTACGCCGACGAGTCGGTGATGTCCGAGGTCGACCTGATCGTGCAGAGCTGGACCATGGGCGAGATCCTCGCCGACGAGATGCACGGGTTGCGCCTCGCCGTGGAGAACGGCACGGGCCTCGCCGGCTGGCACGGCGGGCTGCTCGACGCGTTCCGTGGCGCCACCGACTACCAGCACATCGTCGGTGGACAGTTCGTCGCGCACCCGGACGACATGGTCGACCACGAGGTCGTCGTGCGCCCGGACCGGGCGGACCATCCCGTCGTCGCCGGCATCGGCCCCACGATCCGGCTCACCACCGAGCAGTACTGGCTCCAGACCGACCCGCTCTGCGACGTGCTCGCGACGACCACGCACGCCGTCCGCGACGGAGCACCGTGGCGCGAGCCCGTGACCGTCCCGGTCGTCTGGACCCGCCACTGGGGCCGCGGCAAGGTGTTCGCGTGCGCCGTCGGGCACACCGTCGCGGACCTCAAGATCCCCGAGATCCGCACCATGATCGAACGAGGCATCCTCTGGGCGGCCCGGGACCACCGCTGAGCCATCCGAGGTGGCGGGCTGTCACTCGGCGAGCGCCTCCGGGCCGCCCTCCAGCAGTCGCGTGAACGCGTCCTCGTCCAGGATCGGCAGCCCGAGGTCACGCGCCTTGGTCTCCTTGGAGCCCGCGTTCTCCCCCACCACGACGTAGTCCGTCTTCTTCGACACGGAGCCCGCGGCCTTGCCCCCGGCGGCGATGACCGCCTCCTTGGCCCCGTCGCGGGTGTAGCCCTCGAGCGAACCGGTGACGACGACGGTCAGGCCGGCGAGCGGACCCGTCGGCCCCTCGGCGGCCTTCTCCGCCATCACGGCGGGACCCGGGTGGTCGGGGATGGCGAAGCGGACGCCCGCCGCGGCCCAGGCCTCCACGATCTCGCGGTGCCAGTCGACCTCGAACCACGCGAGCAGCTCGTCGGCGATCACGGGGCCCACGCCCTCCACCGCCGCCAGGTCCTCGCGCGAGGCGGAACGGATGGCGTCCAGGGAGCCGAACCAGTCCGCGAGCGCCCGCGCCGCCACCGGACCGACGTGCCGGATGTTGAGCGAGACGAGGATGCGCCACAGGTCCTTCGTCCGGGCGCGGTCCAGCTCGTCGAGGAGCTTGGTCGCCTGGCTGGACGGCTCGTGGTCCGGGAGCACCTCCCCCGCCTCCTCGGCCGCCAGACGTGCGGCCCTGGAGTGGTTGAGCCTCTTGCGGAACGGCGTCCGACGGCGAACCTCCCCGTCGTCGTCGACCTTGGGCAGCCCTGTCTCGGCGTCCCGGACGACGACCTCGATCGGCAGGAGCTGCTCAAGAGTCAGGTCGAACAGCCCCGCCTCGGTGCGCAGCGGCGGGTCGGTCGGGACGTCCGGCTGGGTGAGGGCCGCCGCCGTGACCTCGCCGAGCGCTTCGACGTCCAGTCCGCCCCGGGACCCGATGTGCTCCACGCGTCCGCGCACCTGGGCCGGGCAGGACTCCGCGTTCGGGCACCGCAGGTCGACGTCGCCCTCCTTCATCGGCCGCAGGGCGGTGCCGCACTCGGGGCACTCGCCGGGCATGACGAAGTCCTCGCGGGGGTAGCCGTCGTCGGCCAGGGCAGGCACCGGGCCGAGGATCTCGGGGATCACGTCACCGGCCTTGCGGAGCACGACCATGTCGCCGATGCGCACGCCCTTGGCCTTGACCACGTCCTGGTTGTGCAGGGTGGCCTGGCGCACCGTGGACCCGGCGACCGTCACGGGTTCCATGACGGCGTAGGGCGTGGCGCGGCCCGTCCTGCCCACGCCCACCTGGATCGCGACCAGGCGGGTGTTGACCTCCTCGGGCGGGTACTTGTACGCGGTGGCCCACCGCGGCGCGCGGCTCGTGGCGCCCAGCCGGCGCTGGTCGGCCAGGGCGTCGACCTTGACCACGATGCCGTCGAGCTGGTGCTCGATGTCGTGCCGGTGTTCCGCGAAGTGGGTGATCATGTCCACGACGCCCTCGATCCCCTGCACCACGCGGTTGTGCGGCGAGACCGGGATACCCCACTGCTCGAACAGCGCGTACGCGTCCGACTGGTTCGCCAGCTCCGCGTGCTCGCCCTCCGTCCACTGCAGGGCGCCGACGCCGTGCGCGTAGATCCGCAGAGACTCGACCCGGGCGAGGCCGGCCTCCCGCTCGAGCCCGCTCTTCTTGTCCAGGAGCTGGCGCAGCCCGCCGGCGGCGGCGTTGCGCGGGTTCGCGAACTGCGGGAAGCGGCGCAGCGCGGCGACGCGGGCACGTTCCTCGTCGAACGCCCGGGACGACGTCGCCCGGCTGTCCGCTCGTTCCCGCGCCTCGGTCACCGCGCGCTCGCGCAGCTGCTCCTGCAGCTCGTTGAGCCGGTCGAAGGCGGCGACGGGGATGAAGACCTCGCCGCGTACCTCGACGACCTCCGGGTGGTCGTCGCCGGCGAGACGGCGGGGGATCTCCGCGATCCGCAGCGCGTTGGCCGTGATGTCCTCACCCGTCTGGCCGTCGCCGCGGGTCGCGGCTCGCACCAGGCGGCCCCGCTCGTACAGCAGCGCGATCGCCAGGCCGTCGATCTTGACCTCGGAGAGGTAGCCGACGTCCCCGCCCTCGACGTCGAGGTCACGGGCGATCCGGGCGTCCCAGGCGCGCAGCTCGTCGGTGCTGAACACGTTGTCCAGCGACAGCATGCGCTCGAGGTGCTCGACGGTGGCGAACCCGGCCGCGGCCTGCCCACCGACCCGCTGCGTCGGCGACTCCGGACTGCGCAAGGCCGGGTGGGCGGCCTCGATCGCCTCGAGCTCACGCATGCGGGCGTCGTACTCGGCGTCGGAGACCTTCGGGGCGTCCTGCTGGTAGTAGGCCCGCTGGTCCTCCTCGACGAGGGTGGCCAGCTCGGCCCAGCGACGCTGGGCAGCGGGCTCGTCGAGCGCGGCGGGATCGGTGGGCTCCGTCGTGTCGGTCACGGTCCCATCTTGCCGTGGGTCACCGACAGCAGCAGGGCTCCCCGCAGGCCTGACCGATTGGTCCCGGTCTCGGGCCTATCGCCCGGTCTGTCCGGACCGCTACGATCCTTGCGATCACCATCGCCCGACCGAAAGCAAGGACGCCCATGAAGATCGCCGTCGTCGGCGCTGGATTCGCCGGTCTGGCCAGCGCCAAGGTCCTGACCGAGTTCGGCCACCAGGTCGTCGTGTTCGACAAGACCCCCGACGTGGGGGGCGTCTGGAGCGCGACCCGTCGCTACACCGGTCTCTACACGCAGAACAACAAGGGCTCGTACTCCTTCTCCGACCTGCCCATGCCGAAGCACTACCCGGAGTGGCCCAGCGGCGAGCAGGTCCAGGCCTACCTCGAGCAGTACGTCGAGAAGCACGGCCTCTCCGACGCGTTGCGCCTGTCCACGGAGGTGGTGCGCGCCGAGCTCACCGACACCGAGGACGGCTGGCTGGTCACCTCACGGCACGTCGGCGAGGCCGTCGGCGACCCGGAGCCGTTCGACCACCTGATCGTCGCGAACGGCATCTTCTCCGACCCCGTCATCCCGGCCTTCGACGGGCTCGCGGAGCTCATGCGCGCGGGCGGGAAGGTCGTGGCCGCGAGCCAGCTCCCCTCCGTGGAGGAGGCGCGCGGCAAGCACGTCGTCGTCGTCGGGTACGGCAAGTCGGCGTGCGACGTCGCCGCGGAGGTCGGGCCCGTCGCTGCCGGCACCCACCTCGTGGCCCGCGAGCTGCTGTGGAAGGTCCCCAAGAAGCTCGGCCACGCCGTCAACATGAAGTACCTGCTGCTCACGCGGATGGGCGAGGCCCTCTTCCGCTACCAGTCGCTCTCCGGCGTGGAGAAGTTCCTCCACGGGCCGGGCAACTCCGTGCGCAAGTCGTTGCTCGCCTCCGTCGCCGCTGTCACCACGAAACAGCTCCGGCTCAAGGAGCTCGGGCTGGTGCCGCGCGGCGAGTTCGAGGACATCGCGCGGTCGACCGTCTCGCTGGCCTCCGACGCCCTCTACGACCAGGTCGCCGACGGCGCCGTCGTGGTCCACCGCGACACCGAGATCGAGCGGTTCACCACGGACGACGACGGCGCCCCGGTCGCGGTCCTCAGCGACGGCAGCACGGTCCGCGCCGACCTCGTGGTGTGCGGCACCGGGTTCCACCAGCGGGTCCCGTTCCTCGACCAGGACGTCACCGACCGGCTGCTGGACGCTCGCGGCAACTTCCAGCTCTACCGCCAGATGCTGCCGCACGACGTGCCCCACCTGACGTTCGCCGGCTACAACTCGTCGCTCTTCAGCCCGCTCTCCGCGGAGATCGGCGCCGTGTGGACCGCGGGCTACCTCGCCGGCGCGCTGGAGCTGCCGCCCCTCGAGGTACGGCGGGAGCACGTGCGGGACCGGGTGGACTGGATGGAGAAGCGGACCGAGGGCAAGCACGCGCGGGGCACCAACGTGATCCCGTTCTCGATGCACCAGGTCGACGAGCTGCTCGGCGACCTGGACCTCAACCTCTCGGCCCCGGCACGGGCGACGCAGTGGCTGGTGCCCATCGACCCGAAGGCCTACCGCGGCGTCGCAGCGAAGCTGCGCGCCCGCGTCGGCGCCTGACGGCAGGCGCCACCACCCGGCGCGAGCTGCCGGTCCCGCCGCCTCAGCGGAAGCGGACCGGGAGCTCGCGCGGGTAGCGGCTCCACGCCGACCGCGCGAGCTCGATGTCGCCGGGCTCGACCGACAGCTCGATGTCGGCGACCCTGCCCACGAAGTGGCCCACCACGAGCCGGGTGATCAGCGGAGCGGTGCGGTGGGCCGGGCAGGCGTGCGCACCCAGGCCCCACGTCAGGTGGAAGCGGGAGTCGACCTGCTCCCACGGGTCCGCCGACTGCACCGCGGCGTCGGCGTTGGCCGCCGCCACGGCGGGGACGACGGCGTCCCCCGCCCCGATCGGCTGCCCACCGAGCTCGCTGTCGGTCAGCGCGTAGCGCGGCAGCAGGTGCGGGATCGGTGGCGTGCCCCGGGCGATCTCGTCGAGCGCGTCGTCGAGGGAGAGCCTTCCGCCGTGCACCTTCGCGCCGAACCCGGGGTCGGCGAGCATCCGCTGCATCGCAGTGGCGATCCAGGCGACCTCGGCGTCGTGGGCCGTCCGGAAGAGCAGCCCGACCGCGCCCATCACCTCGAGGTCGTTGGCGTGCTGGTCGTGGGCCAGCAGCTGCGAGGTCAGGTCGTCGCCCGGCTCGGCCCGCCGGCCGGCCACGAACGTCGCGAGCAGGTTCTCCATCGCGGCGACGGCCGGATACGCGGCGTCGGTCCCCGAGCGCTGCTCCACGGTGAGCTCGTGCATGCGGCGCGCGTCGGCCAGCGTCATCCCGAGCAGGTCGGCCAGGACCCGGACCGGGACGTCGACCGCGTAGTCGGCCACCAGGTCGGCCTCGCCGCGGGCGGCGAGGCGTTCGAGCGCCGAGGTGCACGCGACGCTGACCGTCCGCGTGAGCCGCTTCTCGTCGACGCCCGCCAGGACGTCCGCGACGGGAGCACGCAGCCGGCGGTGCTCGGCGCCGTCGCGGTCGTGCACGCTGTCCCGCTGGGCCAGCACCGCCCGCGACGGTGACCTCCAGGCCACCAGCCGCTCGGCCTCGTAGCGCCAGGCGCGGGAGTCACGGGAGAACAGCACCTCGTTGCGCAGCACCGTGCGGACCTCGTCGTAGCCCAGGGCCAGCCATGCCGGCACCCCGGGCTCCAGGTCCACCGGGGCCACGGCGCCCCACCGGGAGCGCAGCGCCGCGTAGCCGGCCCGGGGATCACGGGCCCCGGCCAGGTCGGCGAGCAGCGGACGGTCGGCGACCTCCTCGAGCCGCACGACGCGACCGGCGGCGGTGAGGCTCATGCGGCGACGCCCTCGGCCCGCCGGAGCTCCAGCGCGTGGGCGACCAGCGTCGTCAGCGCCTCGACCGCCCGGGGGCGACCGCGCACGTCACCGGAGACGACAGGAGTGCCCTCCGGCAGGTCCAGCGCGGCCCGGACCTCGTCGAGCGCGTGACGCGGGGAGTCGGGGAACTCGTTGACGACCACCGCGACCGGCAGCCGGGTGTGCTCCTCCAGCTGGTCGAGGACCTCGAAGCTCTGGGCCAGGTCCCGCGTGTCGACCATCACCAGGGCGCCGACCGCGCCGTCCGCGAGTCCCGACCAGAGGTCCCAGAACCTGCGCTGACCGGGCGTGCCGAACAGGTAGAGGGCGGTGTCGGAACCGACGGTGACGCGGCCGAAGTCCATCGCGACCGTCGTCGTCCGCTTCTCGTCACGCCGCGGGTCGACCCCCACGCTCGCCGTCGTGATCGACTCCTCCGTGCTGAGCATGGGGATCTCGCTCACCGCCCGGATGAGCGTCGTCTTGCCGACGCCGAACGCGCCGACCACCAGCACCTTGACCGACCGGTCGACGGTCGGCGCCAGGTGCTGTGCCTTGCGGGGCTCAGAGGCCGCGGAGCCCATCGAGCACCTCCTCGAGCAGGTCCGTGTCGGGCAGGTCGTGCACCGGGGTGGACAGGACGGCGAGGTAGCCGCCGTCGACGAGGTCCGAGACCAGCACGGCCACGAGGCTCACCGGCAGGTGCAGGTAGGCGGCGAGCTCGGCGAGCGCGAGCGTGCCGCGGCAGGTCTGCAGGAGCGCACGTTCGTGCCGGCCGGCCGTCCCGGGCAGCTCGCGACCGTCGTCGACGGCACGCAGCAGCGTCTCCGGCCGCAGCGTGTTCCTGGTCGGGTGCGCCCGTCCGCCGGTCAGGACGTAGGAACGTACCGGGTGGTCGCGGTATCCGTCCGAGTGCATGCCGCCATCCCTCAGCTGGCCGGGTCCGTGCCGAGCGCGTGCTCGCCGATCATGAGGACCTGCGCCTGCATCTGCTGCGCGACGAGCCCGGGGTCGACGGTCGCGTCCGTCACGACCGCGAGCCGCGAGCCGTCGCCGGCGCCGCGCACGAACAGGAACCCGCCCTCGAACTCCACGACGACCTGCCGGAGCCGGTCGCCCGCCCCGAACTCCCGGCCCATGCTCATGCCGAGCGCGACGAGCCCCGCGCACGCCGCCGCCACCTTGTCGGCGGTGTCCGGGTCCGTGTCGTCGGTCCGGACCTTGACGAGGCCGTCCGAGCTCAGCACGACGGCATGCTGCACGCCACGCACCTGAGCCACGAGGTCGAGCATCCAGCTGTCCGGGTGCTCGGTCCCGGGTGGCGTCGTTCCGGTGGTCTGGGTGGTCATCTGTCCTCCGAGGTCCCGTCCGTCGCGACGGACGGCTCATGGGTGTCAGGGTCGTCCTGCGAGGGTGCGTCCGCCGTCGCGGCGAAGAATGCGCCGATCCAGGCTCCCGCCTCCTCCGCGGTCTGGTCAGGTGTCGGGCGCTCCGGGCGATTCGTCTGGGGCAGACCACGTCCCACCGTGAGCGGGCCGTCCGCCGCCCCGCGCCGCGACCGTCGCTGGGGCAGCACAGGTGGTCCGGCCGGCGGCCGGTCCGCGGCGACCGGCGGCACCGCTCCGGTCGCAGCCGGTTCCCGGGCCGGGGTCGCCGCCCAGGCGTCGTCGACGCTCGGTGCCAGCACCGTCGGAGCCGTGGCCGCCACCTCGGTGAGGTCGCCGGGGACCATCACGACCGCGCGCATCCCGCCGTACACGGACTCGGTGAGGTCCACCCGCAGGTCGAGGAAGCGCGCGTAGGTGCCGACGACGGCGAGGCCCGTCTGCGGCACCTCGCCCAGCTCGGCGATGCCCACCGACCGCTCGCCGGCGGCGATCGCCCGGACCCGTCCCAGCTCGCGCGGGTCCATGCCCACGCCGCAGTCGTCGATCTCGATGACGGCGCCACGCTGGACCTGCCGGATCACGACGAGCACCTGCGTGTTCGGCGGGGAGCACTGGGTGGCGTTGGCGAGCAGCTCGGCGACGACGTGCACGAGCGGCTCGGCAGCACGCCCGACGACCGCCAGGCCCGGGTCGCCGGAGACCTCGACCCGCTGGAACGCGGTGATCCGCCCGGCGGCAGCCTTGACCACGTCGGGCAGCGGCAGGGCGTCCTCCCACGTCTGCCCCGGGCGGCGACCGCACAGCGCCACCAGGCTCTGCGCCTGCCGGGCGTGCTGCGCCGCCGCATGGTCGATGCGCATCGACGTCTGCAGCACGTCCGGGTCCGCCGCGTGCCGCTGGACCATCCGGGCCGCCTCCTCCTGGATGCGGTGCGCCGACGCCTGCACCTTGCGGCTGAGGGCGACGACGGCCGTCTCGACGGCCGCCCGCTGGTCCGCGCGAGCCTCCTGCTCGGCGGTGAGCGCCGCCGTCGTCTCCCGCAAGGCCTGCGTGGTCTCGTGCAGACCGGCGGCGAGGCCGTCGCGCTCGACGGACAGGGCGCGGAAGGCGGCGGCGTCGCGTCGGGAGGCGCGGGACAGCAGGACCGCCGCGGTGACGGGCAGGACGACGGCAGCGACGCCGAGCACCCCGACGCCCCACGGCGGGGCGGAGGCACCCACCAGGGGGAGCGCCGCCACGCACAGGACCATGCCGGCGACGCAGAGCCACGGCAGGACGCGCCCCGTCGCAGGGGGCCGTGCCGGGGTCGTGGTGCTCACCGCACCTCCGTCGGTGTGAGGCCGGGTCCGACGGCACCGTGCACAGGTCGCGCGAACGCGACCTTCTCCGCGAACCCGTAGGAAGGTCTGAAGCGGGCACAATGCCCTGACCAGGAGTTTCTACCACAGGGATCACCCGGGTGAAAGAGGACGACGGCGTCCTGGCCGGCCCCTCGACACCTTCGCGGCACCTGCGTGGGAGCCTCGGGTTAAGGTCCTGGCCATGAGTGCCGACCCCCTGCTGCGCACGGACGCCTCGCCCTCCGGCGAGCGTTCCGTCCCCGACCCGCACCGCTGGCTCGAGGAGGTCTCGGGCGACGAGGCGCTCGCGTGGGTACGGGCACGCAACGACGAGGCGCACGCCGCGCTCGGCGGCGGCGACCTCGACGCGACCGAGGCCGCCCTGCGGGAGGTCCTCGACTCGGACGACCGCATCCCCGACGTCTCGCGCATCGGGGACCACCTGTACAACTTCTGGCGCGACACCGAGCACGAGCGCGGCCTGTGGCGGCGGACCAGCCTCGACTCCTACCGCACCGACGACCCGCGCTGGGAGACGGTGCTGGACCTCGACGAGCTCGCCGCGGCGGAGGACGAGTCGTGGGTGTGGCACGGGGCCTCGGTGCTGCGCCCCGCACCCGAGCAGCTCGCCGCGGGCGAGCCCTGGCGCCGTGCGCTGGTGGACCTGTCCCCCGGCGGCTCGGACGCCGACGTCACGCGCGAGTTCGACCTCGTCGAGAAGCGGTTCGTCCCGGCGTCCGAGGGCGGCTTCCACCGTCCGTTGGCCAAGGGCGGGCTGTCCTGGGCCGACGAGGACACCGTCTACGTGTTCACCGACTTCGGCCCGGGCACGACCACTCCGTCCGGCTACCCGCGGATCGTCAAGCTGTGGCGCCGCGGCACCCCGCTCGAGGACGCGCGCACCGTCTACGAGGGCACCGACGAGGACATGTACATCATGGGACGGCGGTCCCGTACGCCCGGTTTCGAGCGGGACGTCGTCCGCCGGTCGATCGCCTTCTACCGCTCCGAGACCTACCTGGTGAACGCCGTCGGCACGCCGGAGCAGGAGCTGGTGCGCATCGACGCGCCCGAGTCGGCCGAGGTCGGGCTGCACCGCGAGTGGCTCCTGGTCGAGCTGCGCGAGGACTGGACCGTGGCGGGTCGCACCTACGCCGGGGGCTCGTTGCTCGCGGCAGCCGCGGACGACTTCCTCGCCGGGTCGCGCGACCTGACCGTCCTCTTCGCCCCGACACCCTCCACCTCCCTCGTCGGGGCCACCTGGACGCGGCACCACCTGGTGCTCAACGTCCTCGACGACGTGAAGAACGAACTGCACGTCCTCACGCCGCCCGACCTCGAGGCAGGGGCGGACACGGCCGACGGGTGGGTGCGGTCCGAGCTCCCCGTCGACGGCGAGCTCCTGACCGTCGGCGTGCGCGCCGTCTCGCCCGTGGACAGCGACGACGTGTGGCTGACCAGCAGCGGCTACCTCTCCCCGTCCACCCTCGCGCTCGCCACCGTCGTCGGCCCCGGGGCCGACCCGGCCGCACCGGAGCCGCTGAAGTCCGCGCCCGCCTTCTTCGACGCGTCCGGGATGGTCGCCGAGCAGCACTTCGCGACGTCCGACGACGGCACCCGCGTGCCCTACTTCGTGGTGGGTGCCGCGGAGCTCGTCCGGCCGAGCGACCCGGCGGCGCCCGGGACCGCCCCGACGCTGCTGTACGGCTACGGCGGTTTCGAGATCCCGCTCCTGCCCGGCTACTCCGGGACCGCCGGCCGGGCCTGGCTCGCACGGGGCGGGGTCCACGTCGTGGCGAACATCCGCGGCGGCGGGGAGTACGGCCCGCGCTGGCACCAGGCCGCCCTGCGGGAGAACCGGCACCGGGCCTACGAGGACCTCGCCGCCGTCGCCCGGGACCTGGTGGCCCGCGGCATCACCACGCACGAGCACCTCGGTGTGCAGGGCGGGTCCAACGGCGGGCTGCTCGCCGGCAACATGCTCACGCAGTACCCCGACCTGTTCGGCGCCGTCGTGATCCAGGTGCCGCTGCTCGACATGCAGCGGTACTCCCACCTGCTCGCCGGCGCCTCGTGGGTGGCCGAGTACGGCGACCCCGACGTCCCCGAGGACTGGGAGTTCCTGCAGACCTTCTCGCCGTACCACCTGTTCGACGCGGACCGCGAGTACCCGCCGGTGCTGCTCACCACCTCGACCAAGGACGACCGCGTCCACCCGGGGCACGCGCGCAAGATGGCGGCGAAGATGCTGGCCGCCGGCCAGGACGCCACCTACTACGAGAACATCGAGGGCGGTCACGGCGGCGCGGCCAACAACGCCCAGGCCGCGCACATGTCGGCGCTCGCCTGGACGTTCCTGCGTGCGCGGCTCGCCTGACGGGACCGACGGCCGAGGGCCGGGCCGACGACCGCCGGCCCGACGGGCTCACACCGCGGCGCGCTCCGCCAGGGACTCCGCGACCCGGCCCAGGTTGGCCAGTCCCGCCCGGTGGTCGTCGACGCCGGCCGGCGTCGAACGCGGGGCCGTGAGCAGCGTGAGCGACTCCAGCCCGGCGGCAGGCAGCCCGACCCGACGCCACGGCTCGGCGACGAGCCGGACCAGCTCGCCGAGCTGCGGGCCCGCGCACTGGGACACGGCGGCCGGCGGCAGACCGGCCCACAGCGCCACCTCGCGCTCCGTCGCGCGGGCGACGAGCTCCCACGCGCGTTCGTTCCAGCCGTCAGGACCCACCTGCGCCAGGTCCAGGCCGATCGCGTCCGCGCCGGCCAGCACCGCCGGCGGGATGCCCACCCAGGTGCCGCCGAGGTGCACCACGACCGTGGCGCCGGCGTCGTGCACGGCCTCGATCACGGGACGCAGGCCCTCGACGACGCCGGGACCGTCCACGCCGCGGATCCTCGAGTAGCCGGAGAAGGTGGGCAGCACGCCCGCGTGCACCTGTCCCAGCAGCGGCTCGGAGAGCTGCACGACGACCTCCGCGCCGGGCACCTGGTCACGGACGTCGGCCACGTGCTCCGCCAGGCCGGTCGCCAGCCCGAGCGCGAGATCCGCGCGTGCGCCGGTGTCGGCCAGGACCCGGTCACCGCGCGCCGACCACAGCTCCGCGGCCAGCGTCCAGGGCCCCGTCACCTCGACCGTCAGCGGGCCCGCGTAGCCGTGGGCCGCGACGGCGAGCGCACCCAGGTCCTCGCGGAGCAGGGCACGGGCACGTCGCTCGTCCACCCCCGGACGGTCGGCGAGCTTCCAGCCGTGCGGTCCCAGCTCGACCGGCGTCTCGGCCAGGAGGATCGCGGTACGTCCCGTGGACCCGGCACCCGGCCCGCGCTCCGTGAGCTGAGCGAGGAACGGCACGGCGCCGACGCCGGTCGGCAGCTCCGCCAGATCGTCGACGACCGTCTGCTGGGTCACCAGCACGTCGCGCTCGCCACCCGGCCACGGACCGTGGCCGCTGACGGCGGTCATGCGGGCACCGTCCCGCCCGGCGCACCGGTCGTGACCGGCGCGTCGCGCCAGGCCCGCGACACCGTCGCCTGACCCAGCACCCGGGTCCCGCGGTAGGCCACGACGGACTGCCCCGCCGCGATGCCGCGGAGCTCCTCGCCGAGCCGGAGCTCGAGACCGTCCGCGCCGCCGTCGGCCCCCGGGACCGCCCGTACCTGCGCCGGGACGGCCCGGCCGTGCGCCCGCACCTGGACCTCGCAGTCCGTCCAGTCCGTCGCCGCCGGGGCGAACCAGACCGCCCGGTCCCCCGCGATCCGGTCCACGCTCAGGAGCTCCGCCGGACCGACGACGACGGTGTTCGAGCCGGTGTCGACGTCGACGACGTAGCGGGCTCGTCCGTCCGGGGCCGGTCGCCCCAGCCCGAGACCCTTGCGCTGCCCGACCGTGTACGCGTAGGCGCCCTGGTGCTCGCCCACCACGTTGCCGTCGGTGTCGCGCACCTCCCCCGGCTGCGCGCCGAGGCGCGAGCGCAGGAAGCCGCGGGTGTCGCCATCGGCGACGAAGCAGATGTCGTAGGAGTCGGGCTTGGCGCTCACGGAGAGGCCACGGCGCTCCGCCTCGGCACGTACCTCGTCCTTCGAGGCGAAACCACCGAGCGGGAACATCGCCCGGTCCAGGCGCTCCGGGCCCATCACGGCCAGCACGTAGGACTGGTCCTTGGCGTCGTTCGGCGACCGGTGCAGCTCACGCGTCACGGTCCCGTCGGGGGCCTCCTGGGCCTCCACGCGGGCGTAGTGGCCGGTCGCGACGGCGTCGAAGCCCAGCGCGGTGGCCTTGTCCAGCAACGCCTCGAACTTGATGTGCTCGTTGCAGCGCACGCACGGGTTCGGGGTGCGGCCCGCCGAGTACTCCGACAGGAAGTCGGCGACCACCGTCTCCTCGAACGTCTCGGACAGGTCCCACACGTAGTAAGGGATGCCGAGCACGTCCGCGGCGCGGCGTGCGTCGCCCGCGTCCTCGATGGAGCAGCAGCCGCGCGAACCGGTGCGGAACTGGTCACGGTTGCGGCTCAGGGCCATGTGCACCCCGACGACGTCGTGCCCCGCCTCGACGGCGAGCGCCGCGGCGACGGCGGAGTCCACCCCGCCGGACATGGCTGCGAGCACCCTCATGCGACACCTCCGGAGAGCGGGCGGGCAGCGACCAGACCGGCGGCCCTCGCACGGTCGGCCACCTGGGGCAGCGCCGTCAGGAGCCGGGTGACGTCGTCGTGCGTCGACGTGGCCCCGAGGGAGAAGCGCAGCGCGCCGCGGGCGTCCGTCTCGCTGACGCCCATGGCCAGCAGCACATGACTCGGCTGCGGTACCCCCGCCTGGCAGGCCGACCCCGTGGAGGCCTGGACGCCGGCGGAGTCCAGCAGGTACAGCAGGGAGTCCCCCTCGGCGCCCGGGAACGTGAAGTGCGCGTTGGCGGGCAGCCGGGCCGGAGCGCCCGACGGTGTTGTGGCGTGCGGGTCGGGCCCCCGCAGGACGGCGTCGGGCACCACGCGGCGGACCCCCGCCACGAGCTCGTCGCGCAGCGCGCCCAGGGTGGCGGCGCGCTCCTCGCGCGCGGCGGCCGCCTCGCCGAGGGCGACGGCGAAAGCACGGATCGCCGCCGCGTCGAGCGTCCCGGAACGGACGCCGCGTTCCTGCCCGCCACCGTGGGACACGGCCTCGAGGGGCAGGTCGCGCCGGGCGAGCAGCGCCCCGACGCCGACCGGTCCGCCGAGCTTGTGGCCGGTCACGGTCAGCGCGTCGACACCCGAGGCGGCGAAGTCGACCTCGACCTGACCCACCGCCTGGACGGCGTCCGTGTGCACCGGCACGCCGTACCGGTGCGCGATCCGGACCACCTCACGGACGGGCTGGACCGTCCCGACCTCGTTGTTCGCCCACATCACGGAGACCAGCGCGACCTCGTCCGCGTGCGCGGCCAGCTCGGCGCGCAGGGCCTCCAGGTCGACCAGGCCCTCGCCGTCCACCGGCAGGAGGGTGATCTCGGCACCGGCGTGGCCGGCCAGCCAGAAGGCCGGGTCGAGCACCGCGTGGTGCTCCACGGCGGAGACCAGCACGCGGGTGCGCCGAGCGTCCTGGCTGCGCCGACCCCAGAAGATGCCCTTGATCGCGAGGTTGTCGGACTCGGTGCCGCCGCCGGTGAAGATCACCTCGCTGGGCCGGGCGCCGAGCGCCGCGGCGACCGACTCCCGCGACTCCTCGACCGTGCGGCGGGCGGCACGGCCAGCCGAGTGCAGGGACGAGGCGTTGCCGGTCCGCCCCGCCTCGGCGACGAAGGCCTCGAGCGCCGCCGCGGACATAGGTGTCGTGGCGGCGTGGTCGAGATAGGCAGCCGGGGCCTCGGAGGATGTCACGGTCATCAAGTCTACGAACCACGGCGCGGTGGTTTCTCATCCCGCCGAGGTAGTGCGGGGTTGCGCGAGGTAGTAGGGCTTGTGCCGAGGTAGTAGCTCGCGTCGCGAGGTAGTGCGCAGGCCAGAGCGGTTCAGGTTCCGCCGGGTGTCGGGTCCCGTGCACGGTCGCGTTCACGGGCGCAGGGCGCCCTCCACTTCGGGACTGACGACCGTGCACGGGACCCGACACCCGGCTTGAGCGTTCCCGCCCGGCGCTACCCCACGCCGTCGGGCACTACCTCGGCGGACGACCCACTACCTCGGGGCGAGCGGCACTACCTCGGCGTGTGGGGCACTACCTCGGCGGTGGTACGACCCCCGGGCCCGGGGGTCGTACCGCGTGGGGGTCCCGACGGTCAGCCTCGTCCGCCGCGGAACTGCTCGCCGGCGCGGGGGTTGTAGGACGCCCGGTTGTCGGAGCCCTTGCCCCGGCCGCCACGACCGCCCGGGAAGGGACCCGGCCCGTCGTGCCGGTCGCGCCCGTTCCCGCGACCCTTGCCCTTGCCGTGGCCCTTGCCCGGGTGCTCGTCCGCGACGTCGCTCCGGTAGACCTGGATCGTCGACGGCCGGGGGCCGCGCCAGGCGCCGGCCGGCACGTCCTCGCCCTCCTCCAGGTAGTCCGGGAAGTACGACGTCTGCGCCCCCCAGGTGCCGTCGTCGCCCGGGTGCTGGACGTTGACGTACGCCATGGAGTCCCGGACGTCCACGAGCGGGCCGCACGTCTCGGCGCGGCGCGGCACGGAGAGGAACTGCTCCACGCGCCCCCGACGACGCCCGTCCAGGGTGACCTTGAACAGCCCGTCGGCCTTCTGGATCGACGACGGCTGGCCGTCGGTGGAGATCCACAGGTTCCCGTCGGTGTCGAACGCGAGGTTGTCCGGGCAGGAGATCGGCGAGACCTTGTCGGCCGGGTAGCCCGAGAAGTAGGACGAGTCGTCGACCTCCGGGTCGCCGGCGACGAGGAGCAGGTTCCAGGTGAACGTGGTGGCCGTCTGGTCGCCGCCGTCCTCGATGATCTCCACCACGTGCCCGTGGCGGTTGGAGCTGCGCGGGTTCGCCTCGTCGGCCGGCGCGTTGGACCCGACACCGCGGTTGGAGTTGTTGGTGCAGGCGACGTAGACCCGACCGGTGAACGGGTTGGGCTCGACGTCCTCCGGCCGGTCCATCTTCGTCGCGCCGAGCGCGTCGGCCGCGACGCGCGTGAAGACCAGCACCTCGGCGAGCGACATGCCGTCCACCTGCGACTCGCCGTCGAGCACCAGCGGGAGCCACTCACCGGTGCCGTCGAACGCGCCGTCGGAGGGCACCGCGCCGGTACCGTCGATCTCGGAGGCCGGCGAGTCGCCCGTGAAGCGGGCCACGTAGAGGTCGCCCTCGCTGAGCAGCGTCTTGTTGTGCTCGCGCGCCCAGCGGCTGTTGTCCTTGCGCATGCGCTCGGCGGAGACGAACTTGTAGACGTAGTCGAACCGCTCGTCGTCGCCCATGTAGACGACCGCGCGGTCGTCGTCGGACATGATGACGTTCGCGCCCTCGTGCTTGAACCGGCCGAGCGCCGTGTGCTTGACGGGCGCGGCGTCCGGGTCGTACGGGTCGAGCTCGACGACCCAGCCGAAGCGACGGTTCTCGTTCTCGTAGCCGGCGTTGTTGCCGTCGAACCGCGGCTCGTCGAGCTCCCAGCCGTAACCGGTCGGGGCGTTGCGCAGGCCGTAGCGGGCGTCGCGCGGGTCGGCGCCGTCCACCCGCAGGTAGCCGTGGAAGTTCTCCTCGCCCGAGACGACGGTGCCCCACGGGGTGGTCCCGCCGGCGCAGTTGTTCAGCGTGCCGAGGACGCGCGTCCCGGTCGGGTCCGCGACCGTCCTCAGCAGGTCGTCACCGGCCGCGGGACCGTCGATCTCGAACTCGGTACCGATGTGGATCCGGCGGTTCAGCCGTGCGATGCGGTCGTACTCCCAGGGCGTGCCCTCCCGGTCGCGCCGCAGCTCGACCACCGACATGCCGTGGGCGGCGCGCTCGATCGCACGGCGCGTGGCGGCGTCGTACGACGCGTCGAACATGATGTCGGGGTTCGTGTACTCGTGGTTGGACACGAGCACGCCGCGCCGACCACGACGGGTCTCGACCATGGACCGGATGCGCTTCGGGTCCTCGGGCAGGATGTCGAGGTAGTCGCAGTTGTAGCCGAACTGCCGCGCCTGCTGCTCCGGGCTCTGGCGGGCCGGGTCGAACGCGCGGCCGCCGGGCAGGATCGGGTCGCCCCAGCGGATGATCGGCGACCACTCGTAGCCGTCCGGCACGACGAACTGGTCGTTCTCCATCGGCTGCGGGGCGATGGCACCGAAGGCGAGACCCTTGCCGCGTCCTCGACCGCCGGCCGCGGCCGGCTCGGCACCGAGGACCTCGGCACCCACGACGACGGCGGCCGCGGCGGCCGCGACACCGCCCAGCATGACGCGACGGCTCAGGGCCTGGGACGCGACGTCGCGGAAGTACTCGTTGGCGCTGCGGTTCGGCGCGGGGTGCGCGCAGGCGTCGGCGCACTTGTAGCGGCACGTCGCGGCGGCGCGCTTGCCGCGCGCGTAGTGCGGGGCCACCGTGACGGGCAGCTGGGGGCGGGACTCGGGGGCGATCGTCATCGGGCACTCCAGGATCGGGACCGGGGGGTCGTGCCCGACGCTAGGAACGGTCCGTGGCGCGACGGCATCACCCGGCCGACCGCACGGTGAACAACCGATGACCTGCAGGTGGGGCGCGGCAGGACGCTCCTGTGGATCGTCAGCCGAGCGACCCGACCCACTCGCTGGAGCCGTCGGTGAAGCCCTGCTCCTTCCAGATCGGCACCTCGGCCTTGAGCTCCTCGATCAGGTCGCTCGCGCAGGTGAACGCGGCCTGCCGGTGCCCTGAGGCGACGGCCACGACGACGGCGACGTCCCCGATCGCGAGGTCGCCCACCCGGTGCACGACGGCGGCACGCACGGTGTCCCCGGTCGACGCGGCGGTGCGCCGGGCCACCCGGTCGGCGACCGCGGCCAGCACGGCGGCGGCGTCGGGGTGGGACTCGTAGTGCAGCGCGGACACGCCGCGCCCGTCGTCGTGGTCGCGCACGTGGCCGGCGAACGTGACAACGGCCCCGCACGCGTCGTCGCGCACCAGCACCGCCAACCGGGCCGGGGCGTCCTCGATCGGGCCGTCGACCACGTCGGCCGCCAGCACGGTCGCCTCGCCTCCCGGGGCACGGTCGGGGTGGGCGTCCCGGCGGGTGTGATCACCCCCGTGGAGCTGGTCGACGGCGTGCGGCAGGACGTCCGCGAGCGCGTCGAGCCCGTCGACGACGCCTCCGACGGAACCGGGCAGGTTGACGATCAGCGTGGATCCGGCGACGCCCGCGGTCGCCCGGGACAGCGCCGCGCCGGGAACGGTGCGCTTCGTGGGGTCGGTGGGCATCAGGGACCGGGCTCGGACCAGCTCGGCGATACCGGCCACCTCGCGCTCGAGGACGGCGCGCGTCGCCTCGGGAGTGGCGTCCGACGGCGCGAGCCCCGTCCCACCCGAGGTGACGATCACGTCCGGGGCGCCGTCGGACGCCGCGAGCAGGTCGAGCAGCGCCGCACGGACGGGCTCGCCGTCGGGCACCACGCGGACCGGGAGGACCTCCCAGCCGCGGTCGGCGAACCACGCGGTGGCCGCCGGGCCGGAGCGGTCCGCGTAGGTCCCGGCAGCCGCACGGTCGGAGGCGACGACGACGGCGGCCCTCACGGGCGTTCCTCGTCCCGCACCCAGTCGCCGGACTTCCCGCCGGACTTGGCGACCACCTCGATGTCGGTGAGGACGGCGGCCTTGTCGACCGCCTTGATCATGTCGTAGAGCGTCAGGCCCGCGACGGTGACGGCGGTGAGCGCTTCCATCTCGACGCCGGTGCGTCCGGTGGTGCGGACGGTCGCGGTGATCTCGACGGTGCCGGAGCCGGCGCCGTCGGGCGTGACGTCGATCTCGACGCCGGAGATCGGCAGCGGGTGGCACAGCGGCACGAGGTCCGGCGTGCGCTTGGCGCCCATGATCCCGGCGATGCGCGCGGTCGCGATCGCCTCGCCCTTGGGCAGGTCGCCGGACGCGATCTGCTCGACGACGTCGGGCCGGGTGCGCAGCACGCCGCGGGCGGTGGCCTGGCGCTTCGTGACGTCCTTGGCGGTGACGTCGACCATGTGGGCGGCGCCGTCGTCGCGGTAGTGGGACAGGTCGCTCATCGGATCTCCCAGTAGTCGACGTCGTCGCCCTCGTCGAGGTGCGCGACGCCGGGTGGTACGTGCACGAGGAGCGTAGCCGCCGCGAGGTGGGCCAGGAGGTGCGATCCCGGGCCGCCGACCATCTCGACGCGGCCGTCGGCGTCGAGTCGGCCGCGGCGCACCTGGTGCAGGTGCGCGGGCGAGTCCACGGGCTCGGCCAGCGGGGCACGGCCGCGTGGCCGGAGCGTGGGCCCGGCTCCGGTGGCCGTGGCGAGGACCGGCCGCAGGAACAGCTCGAAGGACACCAGCGCGCTGACGGGGTTGCCGGGGAACGCGACGAGCGGCACCTCGCGGCGCGCCTCGACGGGCCCGACGGCGATCGTGCCCAGGCCCTGCGGCCCCCCGGGCTGGACGGCGACGTGCCCGAACCATGCGTCCGTGAGGGTCTGGCGGACCACCTCGTACGCCCCGGCGGAGACCCCGCCGCTGGTGACCACGAGCGCGACGTCCTCGGGCGCGTCCACGAGGACGGCGCGCAGCGCTGCCGGGTCGTCCGGCACGACGCGGTGCGTGGTGCGCACCCCCACCTGCGCGAGCGCCGCCGTGAGCATGGCCCCGTTGGCGTCGTAGAGCTGCGCCGGGCCGAGGGGCTCGCCGGCGGCGACGAGCTCGGACCCCGTGGAGACCAGCAGCACGTGCGGCGGTTCGGCGACGTCGACCTCGGTGACGCCCGCCGCGACGAGGACCCCGAGCTGGGCCGGCCCGAGCGGGGTGCCCGCGGGGACGACGACGTCCCCGGCGGCGACGTCGGACCCCGCGCGGCGCACGAAGGCGCCGGGCGCGACAGGCGTGCTGAACCGGACCGTCGCGTCGGCACCCGGCTCGGGGAAGGCGGGCGGGTCGGCGTCCTCGATCTTCACGACGGCGTCGGCGCCGTCGGGGATCGGGGCGCCGGTCATCACCGGTGCCGCAGCCCCCGGTCCGAGCGGCGAGGGCTGCGTGCCGGCCGGGACCGGCGCCGTGACGGGCAGCTCGACCGGGTCCGACGGCGTCGCCCCGGCGAGGTCCGCGGCCCGGACCGCGTAGCCGTCCATCTGGGAGTTGTCGAAACCGGGCAGGTGGGTGGCCGCGGCCGCGTCGGTCACCAGGACCCGAGGCCGGGAGGCAGCGTCTCGCGCCGCGGACAGCACCGCCGACGGGGCGACGCTCAGCGTGCGCCGCGCCGACGCCAGCGCCGGTCCGACGAGCGTGGCCAGCGCTCGCGCATGGTCGGCCAGGGGGCGTCGGCTCGACTCGTGGTCCACACCGGGCAGCCTACGTCCGTCCCCGACCGCATCGGGCCACGATGATCGGGTCGTGGCCGCCCGTCCTGCCCCAGGCTGGGTGCTGAAGGGAGACACCGTGATCACCGAGCTCAACCGCCTGGTCGACGCCGTCGAGGACAGCCTGTCCGAGGGCCTCGACGTCGCGCGGCTCGCCGCGTCGCTCGGCACCACCGAGTACCACCTGCGCCGGATGTTCTCGTCGTTGGCGGGCATGCCGCTGTCCGAGTACGTGCGCCGTCGCCGGATGACACGCGCGGCGACCGACGTCGTCGCCGGTGACCCGATCCTCGACGTGGCGGTGCGCTACGGGTACGGCTCGGCCGAGGCGTTCGGGCGGGCGTTCCGCAGCGTGCACGGCACCCGCCCCGCCGACGTGCGCCGGCACGGTGGCCCCCTTCGGTCACAACCACAGCTCAGGTTCCGCCTGACCGTCGAAGGGAGCTCCGCCATGGACACCCGCCTCACCGATCGTCCCGCCCTCCGCCTCGTGGGACACGCGACACGTGTCCCGCTCGTCCACCACGGGGTGAACCCACACATCCAGGCGCACATCGCCTCCCTGCCCCCGTCCGAGCACGCTCGCCTCACGTCGCTCGCGAACGGCGAGCCGGCGGGCCTGCTGCAGGTCAGCGCCGACGTCGACCCGGACTACACCGAGGGCAGCGAGCTCACCTACCTGCACGGCGTCGCGCTCGACGCCGCCACCACGGCGCCGGACGACCTCGACGTCATCGAGGTGCCGGCCGGCACCTGGGTCGTCTTCCGCAGCTCCGGCCCGTACCCGGCAGCCCTCCAGGAGACGTACGCGGCGTCGGCGACCGAGTGGTTCCCGTCCAACCCGTGGCGGCTGCGTCCGGGCCCGTCGATCGTGGCGGTGCTCGACCGCGCGGAGGACTTCAGCACGGCGACGACCGAGGTCTGGATGCCCGTCGAACGCGCCTGACTCGCTACACCTTCCCATGCCGCATCTGCGCGCCTAGTATCAACTGCATGCCGCAGATGAGGATCAGCGAGGCCGCGGTCTACCTCGGCGTCAGCGACGACACCGTCCGACGCTGGGTGGACCGCGGGCTGCTGACGGCTGACCGCGACGACTCCGGCCGCCAGGTCGTCGACGGCTACGAGGTGGCGATGGTCGCCCGCGAGCACGCCACCCCGCCCGGCCTCCCCCACGGCATGAGGAGCTCGGCCCGCAACCGGTTCGTCGGGCTGGTCACCGACCTCACGGTCGACACCGTGATGGCGCAGGTCGAGCTGCAGTGCGGGCCGTTCCGGGTCGTGTCGCTCATGAGCAGCGAGGCCGTCCGGGACCTGGGGCTCGAGCGCGGCTCGGTGGCGGTCGCCACCATCAAGTCGACGAACGTCGTCGTCGAGGCACCAGAGCGGGGCGAGCGATGACGGCACGCGCCCGCCGCACGGCCCGGGTCACCGCCGCGCTGCTCGCGGCGACGAGCGTCGCTGCCGGGCTAGCCGGCTGCGGCCCGGGCCCCGTGGCGGCGGACGGCACCACCCTGACCGTCTTCGCCGCGGCGTCCCTGACCGAGGCCTTCGAGCAGGTCGCCGACGACTTCGAGGCGGACCACCCCGGCGTCGACGTCCGGCTCAGCCTCGCGGGCTCGTCCAGCCTGGTCGCGCAGATCCGGCAGGGCGCTCCGGCGGACGTGTTCGCGTCCGCGGACACGACGACCATGGACGAGCTCGTCGCCGACGACCTCGTGGGCACCCCGCAGGACTTCGCGACCAACACCCTGCAGATCGCCGTCCCGCCCGGCAACCCTGCCGGCGTCGCCTCCCTGCAGGACCTGGCCGCACCCGGCCTCCGACTGGTCGTGTGCGCCCCGCAGGTGCCCTGTGGCGCCGCCACGGCCGCCGCCGTCGACGGTGCGGGAATCGCGCTCCAGCCCGTCAGCGAGGAGCAGAGCGTCACCGACGTCCTGGGCAAGGTGACCGCGGGCGAGGCCGACGCCGGGCTCGTCTACGTCACCGACGTCGCCCGCGCCGGCGACCAGGTCGACGGCATCCCGTTCGCCGAGTCCGACGCCGCGGTGAACACCTATCCGATCGCCACCGTGACCGACACCCACCAGCCCGAGCTGGCCCGGGAGTTCGTCGACGCCGTCCTCTCCCCCGAGGGGCGGGCCGTGCTCGCCGGTCTCGGGTTCGCCGCGCCATGACCACCTGGACCAGCACCCCCGCCCTCGGCACGAGTCGCCGCACCGGCCGCGACCCGGCCGTGGTCCCCGGCGGGCTCCCCCGCTGGGCGTTCGTGCCCGCTGCCCTCGGCGGCCTGTTCGTGGTGCTGCCGCTGGTCGCGATGGGCACCCGCGTCGACTGGACGAACTTCTGGGGGCTGATGACCAGCGAGTCCGCGCGCGCCGCCCTGGCCCTCAGCCTGCAGACCGCCGCGACGAGCACCGTCGTGTGCCTGGTCCTCGGCATCCCCCTGGCCCTCGTGCTGGCACGCGGCCGGCTCCCCGGTCAGAGCCTGCTGCGCTCCCTGGTGCTGGTGCCGCTGGTGCTGCCGCCCGTGGTCGGCGGTGTCGCGCTGCTGTCCACGTTCGGTCGCCGCGGGCTGCTCGGGGAGTCGATGGACGTGCTCGGTCTCCAGATCGCGTTCTCCACGACGGCGGTGGTGCTGGCGCAGAGCTTCGTCGCGCTGCCGTTCCTCGTCGTCAGCCTCGAGGGAACGTTGCGCACGGCCGGTGAGCGCTACGAGGTGGTTGCCGCGGGGCTCGGCGCCGGCCCCACCACGGTGCTGCGCCGGGTGACGCTCCCCCTCGTGTGGCCGGGGCTGCTGTCCGGCACGGTGCTGGCGTTCGCGCGCGCGCTCGGCGAGTTCGGGGCCACCATCACCTTCGCGGGCAGCCTGCAGGGCGTCACCCGGACGCTGCCGCTGGAGGTCTACCTGCAGCGGGAGACCGACCCCGACGCCGCCGTGGCGCTGTCCCTGCTGCTGGTGGCCGTCGCCGTCGTCGTGATCGCCGCGACGCACCACCGGGGCCCGTCGCGATGACGTTCGATCTGACCGCGACCGTGCCGTCACGCGGTGTCGACGTCAGCCTCGACGTCGCCGCGGGCCGCACCCTGGCGCTGCTCGGCCCCAACGGCGCCGGCAAGTCCACCGCGCTGGGGCTCGCTGCCGGGACGCTGCGCCCGCACGACGGCGACATCACGCTGGACGGCCGCACCCTCGCCCGGGCACGGGGTGGGCGGCGCACGGCATGGGTCGCCGCGCACCGCCGGCGGGTGGCGCTGCTGGCCCAGGACCCGATGCTGTTCCCGCACCTGAGCGTCCGCGACAACGTCGCCTTCGGACCGCGCGCCCAGGGCCGTTCGCGGCGGGCGGCCGCCACCGCGGCCGAGGGGTGGCTGGACGCGACCGGGCTGGGCGGCCTCGCCGACCGTCGTCCAGCCGCGCTGTCCGGCGGCCAGGCCCAACGTGTCGCGATCGCGCGCGCCCTGGCGGCCCGGCCGCGGCTCCTCCTCCTCGACGAGCCGATGGCGGCACTCGACGTCGACGTCACGCCCCGGCTGCGCCAGACGCTCCAGCACCTCCTCGCCGAGCAGACCACCGTGCTCGCCACCCACGACGTCCTGGACGCGCTGCTGCTCGCGGACGAGGTCGCCGTCGTCGACGGCGGTCGCGTCGTCGAGCGGGGGCCGGCGGCGGAGGTCCTGTCCCGGCCGCGCAGCGCGTTCGCGGCGTCGATCGCGGGCCTGAACCTCCTGACCGGGACGTGGACCGGTGACGGCGTCGCCACCGCGACCGGCGAGGTGGTGCACGGGCACGCCACGCACCCCGAGGTGCCGCTCGGCACCGCGATGACCGCCGTCTTCCGCCCCGCCGCCGTCGCGCTGCACCTGGCCGACCCCCACGGGTCCCCGCGGAACACCTTCCGCGGGACGGTGCGGACCGTCGAGCCGCGCGGTGACCTGCTGCGGGTGCGCACCGAGCGCCTCGCCGCCGACGTCACCCCGCAGGCCGTCGCCGAGCTGTCCCTCGTGCCCGGGCGTTCCGTCGTCGCCACCGTCAAGGCCGCCGAGGTCGACGTGTACCGTCGCTGACGACAGCGAGCAACCAGGAGCGAGGCACCCGCATGACGACGGCAGCCGACCACGACGCCTACCTCGCTGCGGCGCCCGAGCACTTCCAGCCTCCGCTGCGACGGCTGCGCACGCTGTTGTCCCGCACCCTGCCGGAGGCGGACGAGATCGTGGCGTACCACATGCCGGGGTTCAGGATCGACGGCACGGTCGTCGCGAGCTATGCGGCGTTCAGCAAGCAGTGCGGGCTCTACCTGCTCCCCGGCGCCCTGACCGCGCACTCCGAGGAGATCGCGGCCGCCGGCTTCCGGGCGACCAAGACCGGCATCACCTTCTCGCCGCGGAGACCGATCCCGGACGACCTCGTCGAACGGCTGGCGCGGGCGTCGCGAGGGGAGGCCCGGGGGGTGAGGACGAGATGACCTCGCACGCACGGCGGAGACCTCGCCCTAGCTGGAGACGTCCGCCGTCGTGAACCGGCTCCAGGCCAGGGCACCGAAGACCGCGACCCAGGCGGCCTGCACGGCGAGGCCCGCGAGCAGGGTCGAGGCGTCCACCTCCAGCCGGAGGAACTCGCCGAAGTCCAACCAGTGGTGGGTGAGCAGCGCGGGGTGGATCGCGGAGAGCTGCGGCAGCGCGTCGAGCACCCCGCTGACGATGGCCACGACCACGGTCGCCGCCATCGCCGCGACGGGGACCTCGGTCAGCGTCGACAGGAACAAGCCGACCGCGACCAGCCCGGTGAGCGACGCGACGACGTAGCCGACCACGCCGAGGGTGCGCAGCATCCCCTCGGCGAGCGGGATCGTGTCCCCGGACAGCAGGACCACGTCCCCCACACCGAAGAACGCCGCCCCGGTCACCAGGCCCACCCCGGCGATGGCGGTGACGGCGGCCGCGGCGTACGCCAGGGCGGCCACCGCCTTGACGAGCAGCAGGCGCGTCCGCGGGACGGGCACCACCAGCAGGTAGCGCAGGGTGCCCGCCGACGCCTCTCCCGCCACGGCGTCACCGGAGACGATCGAGACGCACAGCGGTAGCAGGAAAGGCAGGCAGCTCACCAGGGCCGCGAACACGAGGAACACGCCGTTGCCGGTCACGCGGTCCAGGAACGGCGGTCCCTGCCCGGCCACGGGCGTGTCCTGGGTGACGAAGAGGACGGTGCCGATCAGCAGCGGGACGGCAGCCAGGCCCACGAGGAGCACGATGTTGCGCACGCGGCCGAACACCAGCCGCAGCTCGCTGCCCAGCAGCCGCGCCGTCGCCCGAGCGGACGACACCGGCGGGCCGGCCGGCGGGGAGTCAACGAGCGACATCGAAACCCTCCCCCGTCAGGCGGACGAACACGTCCTCCAGCGTAGGCCGACGGACCTCCAGGCCGAGCAGGTCGATGCCGTCGCCGACCACCGCCTGGGCGACCTTCTCGACCGCCACGCTGCCCAGCGGGGCGGCGACGACCTCCCCGTCGGCCCGCGCGCCGTCCAGACCCAGGCCCGACAGCACGCGCACGGCATGCGCGCGCTGGTCCGGGCGTGTCATGACCCGCACCTCGGTGGTCCCCTCGTCGGCGATCTCCTCCCGCGGGCCCTGGGCGAGCAGCGTGCCGCGGCTCATGATCCCGACGTGCGAGCACACCTGCTCGATCTCGCTCAGCAGGTGCGACGAGACGAGGACGGTGGCGCCGGCGTCGGCGACCTCGCGCACCAGGGCCCGCACCTCGCGCGTGCCCTGCGGGTCGAGCCCGTTGGTGGGTTCGTCGAGCAGCAGCAGGTCGCGCGGACGCAGGAGCGCCGCCGCGAGCCCCAGCCGCTGCTTCATGCCCAACGAGTACTGCCGGTAGCGCTTGCCCGCGGCAGCCGTGAGGCCGACCCGCTCGAGCGCGGCGCCGATCCGCCGGGTGCGCGAGCCGGGGGCGGAGGTCGGGTCCGCGGCGTCCAGGCGCCGCAGGTTCGCCTCCCCGGAGAGGTAGGGATGGAAGGCCGGGCCTTCCACGAGCGCCCCGACCCGGGGCAGCACCTCCGCGCCTCCACCGGGCATCGCCGTGCCGAGCAGCTCGACCGACCCGGCCGTGGGCGACACGAGCCCGAGGAGCATCCGGATCGTCGTCGTCTTGCCCGAGCCGTTCGGCCCGAGGAACCCGTAGACCGCGCCCCGCGGGACGAGCAGGTCGACGCCGTCGACGCCGACCTGCCCGGACCGGAAGCGCTTCGTCAGACCACGGGTGCGGACCGCGGCGCCCTCGGCATCGCCGGCGCCCTCAGCATCCCCGGCGTCGCCCTCGGCATCCCCGGCGTCGCCCTCGGCACCGCTCATCCGGCGAGCTCCTCGAGCGTGGCCGGCGGCACCGCACCCGCCAGGACCCGGCCGTCGTCGGTCACCAGCACGGACAGCAGCGCGGAGGTGAGGAGCCGGCCGCCGTCGACCTCGGTGGTGAGCTGCTCGTAGAGGGCCTGCGTGTCGAGCTCCGGCAGGCCCGGCAGCTCGCCGTCCTCGGACTCCGTGAGCTCCTCGAACAGGTCGTCGGCGCCGCTCGACCCGCTGCTGCCCTCGGGCAGGCGGCCCTCGGCCGTCGCACCGAGGATCGCGTCGACGTCCACGTCCGAGAGCTCGACGACGGTCTCCCACCCGGTGCCGGAGACCGCGACCCCCGCGTCCTCGCCGAGCGCGTCGCTGCTCGGCTGCTCGAGGGTCCCCGGCTCCGGGAGGGGAACCTCGACCTCGCGCACGTCGGCACCCGCCGGGGCGGAGAAGTCGAACACGCTCGGGTCGGGGGCGTCGAACGAGACGTCGGTGAACCCGACCTCGATCGCCGGGGACTCGGCGTCCTGGACGCTCCAGACCTGGGTGCGCAGCGGCACGGAGGTCTCGGCGTCGACCGCGACCAGCACCCGGTCCACCAGGGTGCCGTCCGTCTGCGGGCGCATCTCGAGCTGGTAGGCCGCGCGCCCGGCCACCTCGACCGGCTCCGTCGTGGTGACGTCCGTCGTGGTGCGGGCGTAGGCGAGAGCCAGCCCCGCCGCCTCGGAGGGCGTCGGCACGTCGCCGTCCACCGGCGGCTCGGCACCCTCCTGGGCCAGCGCCTCGTAGCGCTCCAGGTCCGCAGGGTCGACGACGTAGTGCACCGCCTCGTCGTCGGCGCTCGAGTAGGTCCACGCCTCCGGGCCGTCCCGGACCACCGAGTACTCCGAGACCTCGCCGAGCAGGGCGGCCCGCGACGAGTCCTCGCCGTCGGACCAGACGCGGACCGTCGAGCTGCCCCCGAGCAGGTCGAGCGGGCCGGCCCCCTGGATCTCGGAGACGGTGACGTCCGGCAGGCCGAGCCGAGCCGTGTAGACGACGGTCCCGGAGACAGGGACCTTCTCGGCGACGGCGAGCCGCTCGACGAGCTCGTCGGCGGTGACGGCGGGGAGCTCGTCGCTCGCCACGGCACCCATCGTGGCGGGGACGGCGAACGCGGCGGCGACGGCGGCGGCGACGACGGCGGGGACCGCCCACCGGGCCCGGGAAGAGAGACTGCGCGTGGTGTCCATGGGAACACTGTGGCCGACCACACCTGAGACGAGCCTGAGAAAGTGCGGGGCCGAGCACGCACGCCGTGCGCACGGGTGCCATGCTGCGGTGGTGCGCATCCTGCTGGTGGAGGACGAGGCCGTGCTCGCGCGTGCGCTGCGTCGCGGGCTGCAGGCCGAGGGCTTCGCGGTCGACGTGGCGCCCGACGGCGAGACCGGCCTCCGGCTCGCCCTCGAGGGCGACCACGACGTCGTCGTCCTCGACCTCATGCTCCCGCGGCGGTCCGGGATCGACGTGCTGCGCACGATGCGCCACGAGGAGGTCTGGACACCGGTGCTCGTCCTCAGCGCCCGGGGCACGGACGACGACGTCACCCACGGCCTGGACGTCGGGGCCGACGACTACCTGCCGAAGCCCTTCGCGTTCAGCGTGCTCGTCGCCCGGCTGCGGGCGCTGCTGCGCCGCGGCGCGCCGCCGCGACCCGCCGTGCTGCAGGTCGGGACCCTGACCCTCGACCCGGCGAGCCGCGAGGTGCGGCAGGACGGCCGCGACGTCGAGCTCACCACCCGCGAGACGGCGCTGCTCGAGCAGCTCATGCGCCGGCCGGGCGAGGTGCTGACGAAGATCGAGCTCCGCGACCACGTGTGGGACGCGGTCGGGGACGACCTCAACGTCGTGGAGGTCTACGTCAGCTACCTGCGCCGCAAGCTCGGCCGGGAGGCCATCGAGACGGTCCGCGGCGTCGGCTACCGGGTCGTGGGGCGGTGAGGGGCGGCTGGTCGCTGCGCCTGCGCCTGACCCTCGCGGCGGCGGGCCTGACCGGGATCGCCCTGGTGGTCGGCGCGCTCCTGCTCACCACGGTCGTGTCGCAGAGCCGGATCGCGGCGACCGACGCCGTGCTGAGCGGCACCGCCGAGCAGGTGTCGGCGCTCGTCGCCGAGGACCGCGTGCCGCCCGTGCTGGCCGCCGACGAGCCGGGCGAGGTCGTCCAGCTCGTCGACGCGTCGGGGCGTGTCGTCGCCACCTCGCCCAACGCCAGCCGCACGCTGCCCGTCCTGGCTCCCGCCGCCCTCCGCGAGACGCCCGACGGCGCCGCCACCCGCGACGACGCGGCCTACGGCTCCGGGCCGGTGCGCGTGCTCGTCGACACCGTGCCCACCGGTGAGCGGGTCGTGACCGCCCTGCCCCTGGACACGATCGAGGGTGCGCTCGACGCGCTGCGCCTCTCGCTCGGGGTCGTGGTCCCGCTGCTGACGCTGGCTCTCGGCCTGGTGACCTGGGTGGTGCTGGGGCGGGCGCTGCGCCCCGTCGAGGAGCTGCGCGCCGGCGCCGCCCGGGTGAGCGACGTGGGCGGTCCCGGCACGCTGCCGGTCCCGGCGGCCCAGGAGATCGCCGCACTGGCCCGGACCCTCAACGCGATGCTGGACCGACTGGACGCGTCGGCGCAGCGGCAGAGCAGCTTCGTGGCCGACGCCGCCCACGAGCTGCGCTCGCCGATCGCGGCCCTGCGGACCAGCCTGGAGGTGGCCCGTGCCCACCCCCAGGCGTACGAGGACGCCGAGCTGACGGCGGACCTCGAGCACGAGGTGATCCGCCTGCAGGAGCTCGTCGACGACCTGCTCGTGCTCGCCCGCGTCGGGGCCGCACCGCTCGAGGTGCGCGACGTCGACCTGGCCGGCGTCGCCCGGGCCGCTGCGGGGGAGGTCGAGGTCCGCGGCGAGGGCCGTGCGGTGGTCGATCCCTCCGCCGTCGGACGCGTGGTGCGCAACCTGGTGGACAACGCACGGCGGTTCGCGCGCGACCGGGTGGTGGTCGAGGTGCGCGACGGCGTCGTGACGGTCGACGACGACGGCCCGGGGATCACCGCGCCGGACCGTGAGCGCGTGTTCGAGCGGTTCACGCGGCTCGGGTCGGCACGCGGGCGCGACTCGGGGGGCACCGGGCTGGGCCTGGCCATCGCCCGCGAGATCGCGCGGGAGCACGGGGGCGACGTCACGCTGGGCGACAGCGAGCTCGGCGGGCTGCGCGCCACGGTCACCCTGCCCGTGCCGGGCAGCGGCGGGTGAGCGCTGCGGTCAGTCGTGCGCGAGCTCGAGCCGGTACCCCCGCTTGACCACCGTCTTGATGAGGTCGCGCCGGCCGGCGGCCTCGCGCAGGCGCGCCACGGCCACCTCGACGGCGTGCCCGTCGCGGGACACGCCCGGCAGGACGTCGAGCACCTGGTCGCGCGGGACGACGTCGCCGCCCGCCGACGCCAGGAGCCGCAGCACCTCGACGCCCGTGGGCGACAGCGGGAGGACCTGGCCGTCCAGCACCGCCACGCGCGCTCGGATGACGAGCGGTCCCGCGACGGTGCTCAGCGCGACCGACTCGATGTGCTCGTAGTGCCCGACCAGCGCACGCACCAGGGCGCCCAGCCGGCCGCGCTCCGGCTCGAGCGGGGTGATGCCGCGGGCCGCCAGCGGGCGCGACGTCACCGGGCCCACGGACGCCACCACCATCTCGCCGGTGGTGCAGCGCGAGACGACCTGGTCGCGCAGGCCGGCGGACTCGACGGCCTCCATCCAGGCCTCGGCGCCGGGAGCCGAGGTGAAGACGACGGCGTCGATCTCGCCGTCGGCCGCGGCCCGCACGGAGGCCTGCACCGCGTCCGGGTCGGGCGCCGGGCCCCACCGGTAGACGACCAGGGGCGAGACCTGGGCGCCGGCCTTGGCGAAGACCTCGTCGAGCCCGTCGGCGCCCGCGCCGTGGTGCTGGATCGCCACGTGCAGGCCGCCCACGCCCTCGCTGAGCAGCACCTCGGCCACCTCGGCCGAGGTCTCGGACTCCGCGACCCAGTCGGCGGCCAGCCCGGCCGCCTGCACCGCGCCCCGGGCCTTGGGGCCCCGGGCCACGATGCGTGCGTCGCCGAGCACCCGCAGCAGGTCGTCGGCGAGCCCGTGGGCGTCGGCCGCCTCGACCCACGCCCGGAACCCCACCCCGGTCGTGGCGACGACGACGTCGGGCGGGTCGGCGATCAGCGCGGCGGTCGCGGCGACGAGGGCGTCGTCGTCCACGTGCGGGATCATGCTCAGCGCCGGGGCGTGCCGGACCGCCGCCCCTCGCCGCTCGAGGGCGGCGGCCAGCTCGCCGGAGCGACGGTCGGCGGTGACCAGCACGGTGCACCCCGCCATGACCTGCCCCAGGGCAGGCCGCGTCGAGGTCTCAGCCACGCGGGTCCCCCACGTCTCCTCGGTCACTCACACCCTCCAGCAGGCCTGGCGCCGCCACGTCTCCGACCACGATCACGGCGGGGGCGCGGACCCCGAGCTCGTCGGCGCGCTTGGCCGCCAGGTCCAGCCCGACGCGCGTCACCCGCTGCTCCGGCGTCGACCCCCGCTCCACGATCGCCACGGGGGTGTCCGGGGCCGCGCCGGCGTCGAGCAACCGGGTCACGATCGCCGGCAGCGACGACACCCCCATGAGGATCACCAGCGTAGCCGCCCGCTCGGTGACGCAGGCCACGGCGACGTCGTCGAGCTCCCGCTCGCCGCTGCGGGTGTGCGCGGTCACGACGTGGAACGCCGTCGTCGTGCCGCGGTGCGTCAGGGGGATGCCCGCGAGCGCCGGCACCGACAGGGCGGACGAGACGCCGGGCACGACGTCGACCGCGACCCCCGCGGTCGTGCAGGCCGCGTACTCCTCGCCGCCGCGCCCGAACACGAACGGGTCGCCGCCCTTGAGCCGGACCACACGCCGGCCGGCGAGCCCACGGCGCACCAGCAGCGCGTTGATCTCGTCCTGCGGCACCTTGTGCCGGCCGGGCGATTTGCCGACGTCGATCACCTCGACGTGCTCGCCCAGATCCTCCAGCACCTCCAGCGGCACCAGCCGGTCGTGGACGACGACGTCGGCCCGCGCGATCGCCCGCCAGGCCCGGTAGGTGAGCAGGTCGGCCGCTCCGGGGCCGGCGCCGACCAGCGTGACGTGCCCGGCCTGTGCGGTCATGTCAGGCCGGTCCTGCGACGTCGACGTGCACGACGCCGTCGCGCACCTCGGCACCGAACGGCTCCAGGTGGGCGCCCAGCCCGGGCCTCGGCGTCTTGCCGCCCGCCTCCAGGCACCGGCCGGTGGCCAGCGCGAAGACCTGCTTGTAGACCGGGGAGGCAACCGTGGGCTCCTCGCCCCGGCTGCCGACGATGCCGCGGGACATGACGTGGGCGCCCGAGTACGGGTCGAGCTGCTGGACCGCGCGGACGGAGTCGTCGAGCAGCCGGAAGATCGCGACCTGGACCGCGGAGCCGTCGCTGCGTTCGAGCAGCGCGGCGACCCCGCGCTCGGGCACCAGGTCGTCGAGCCGGCACACGGCGGTCCAGCGGTCGACGGTGGGGTCGGTGTGGGCGTCGGTGACGGTCATGCGCGGACCTCCAGGGTGGCGCCGGCCACGAGGACCGGACCGGTGAGCGAGGGGTCGACCGGACCGTCGGGTCCAGCGGCGATCTCCTCCGGGGTGGCCGGACGCTTCTGCCCGCGCTCGGCGACGTACGCGAGCGTCGGGTCCGGCGTCGTCGGCGCGTTGACGAACGAGCCGAACCGGGCGAGCTTCTCGGGGTCCTCGAGGACGGCCTTCCACTCGTCCTCGTAGCCCTCGACGTGGGCGGCCATCGCGGCGTCCAGGTCGTCGGCGATCCCGAGGGAGTCGGCCAGGATGACTTCGCGGATGGCGTCGAGGCCGCCCTCGTACTCCTCCACCCAGGGCGCGGTGCGCTGCAGGCGGTCCGCGGTGCGGATGTAGAGCATGAGGAACCGGTCGATGGCGCGCAGCATCTCGTCGGACGTGAGGTCCTCGGCGAGGAGCTGGGCGTGCTTGGGCGTCTGGCCGCCGTTGCCGCCGACGTAGACGTTCCAGCCCTTGTCGGTCGCGATCACGCCGACGTCCTTGCCACGGGCCTCGGCGCACTCGCGGGCGCAGCCCGAGACGCCCATCTTCAGCTTGTGCGGCGAGCGCAGTCCGCGGTACCGCAGCTCCAGCTCGACGGCCATGCCGACGGAGTCCTGCACCCCGTAGCGGCACCACGTGGAACCCACGCAGGACTTCACCGTGCGCAGCGACTTGCCGTACGCGTGGCCGGACTCGAACCCGGCGTCGACGAGCCGCTTCCAGATCTCGGGGAGCTGCTCGACCCGGGCGCCGAACATGTCGATGCGCTGCCCCCCGGTGATCTTCGTGTAGAGCCCGAAGTCCTTGGCGACCTGCCCGACGACGATGAGCCCCTCGGGCGTGACCTCGCCGCCGGGCATGCGCGGCACCACGGAGTAGGTGCCGTCCTTCTGCATGTTGGCGAGCATGTGGTCGTTGGTGTCCTGCAGCGCGGCCTGCTCGCCGGACAGGATGTGGCCGTTGCCGAGGCTGGCGAGGATCGAGCCGACGACGGGCTTGCAGATGTCGCAGCCGCGATGGAGGAGTGGGCTTGCGAGCCCCGCAGAATCGCGGCCGGCAGCAGAGCCCCGTCCCGGTCCCGCCGACCCCTCGGCGCGGACGCCGAACCGCTCGATGATCTCGCTGAACGAGTGCAGGTCCGCGACGCGCACGGCGTCGAAGAGCTGCGCCCGGGACAGCTCGAAGTGCTCGCACAGCGCGGTGGAGACCTCGATGCCGGCCTTGGCCATCTCGGTCTCGGTGATCTTCTTGACCAGCGGCAGGCAGGCGCCGCAGGTGGTGCCGGCCCTGGTGCAGCTCTTGACGTCCCCGACGGAGGTGCAGTGGTGGTCCGTCACCGCGCCGCGGATCGTGCCCGCCGAGACGTTGTTGCACGAGCAGACGTTCGCCTCGTCCGGCAGCTCGAGGTCCGGCGCGCCGCCGCCCTCGGGCAGGAGGAACGCGGCCGGGTCGCCCGGGAGCTCGGCGCCGAGCATCGGTCGCAGCGAGGCGTAGGGCGCGGCGTCGCCGACGAACACGCCGCCGAGCAGCGTCCGCGCGTCGTCGGACATGACGAGCTTCTTGTACACGCCCGCGGTGGGGTCGGCCCACACGATCTCGATGCAGTCCTCGGTGCGGCCGTGCGCGTCGCCGAAGGACGCGACGTCGACGCCGGACAGCTTGAGCTTGGTCGCGGTGTCCGCGCCGGGGAACTCGGCGTCGCCACCCAGGAGCCGGTCGACGACGACCTCCGCCATGGTGTTGCCGGGCGCCACCAGGCCGAGGCAGCGGCCCTCGATGCAGGCGACCTCACCGATCGCCCAGACGTGCGGGTCCTCCGTGCGGCAGGTGAGGTCGACGACGGCGCCGCCGCGCTCGCCGATCGGCAGCCCGGCGGAGCGGGCGAGCTCGTCGCGCGGCCGTACACCGGTGGCCATGACGACGACGTCGACGTCGAGGCGGCCGCCGTCGGCGAAGTCCATGCGCCCGACGTGCCCGGTCCGACGGTGCGGCTTCATCTCCTTCGTGGCGGTCTCGGCGCGCACCGCGATGCCCTTGTCGTTGATGAGGCGCTTGAGCGCCTGCCCACCCCCGAGGTCGACCTGCACGCCCATGAGGTGCGTGCCGAACTCGATGACGGTCGCCTGGGCGCCGAGCGCCTTGAGCGCCCCGGCGGCCTCCAGACCGAGCAGGCCGCCGCCGATCACGGCGCCCCGGACCGGCTTCTCGACGACGCCGCCGCGGGTCGTGACCTTGTTGGCCTCCCGCTTGGCCTCGACCCAGCCGCGCAGCTCGGCCACGTCGTCGATGGTGCGGTAGACGAACACGCCCGGCAGCTCGTTGCCCGGGATGGGGGGACGCGCCGCGTTCGAGCCGGTGGCCAGCACCAGCTCGTCGTACGCGTGGACGGCGCCGAGGCGGTCGGTGACGGTCCGGGCCTCGCGGTCGATGGCGACGACCTTGCAGTCGCGATGCAGGTCCACCAGCGGGTCGTCCCAGAGCGCCGGGTCGCCGAGCGTGAGCTCCTCGGCGTCGCGGACCTCGAAGTAGCGGGTCAGGCCGACACGGTCGTACGGCTTGCGCGGCTCCTCGGCGAAGAGGCTGACGCGCCACTCGCCGGCGGTGTCGCGGGCGCGCAGGGCCTCGACGAAGCGCTGCGCGACCATGCCACCGCCGACGACGACCACGTGACGACGGCCGTCCGGCTGGGCTGAGGTGAGGGGCTCGCTGGTCATGCCCCGAACCTAGGCAGCCACCGTGACCGCACCGTCAGGAGGTGGTTACCCCGCGGGAACATCTTGCTCACGTGCCGCGCGGTGCCCGTGAGAGGAGCCGGACACAGTGGCGTGGACATCCCGCTCCACACCTCCCGACTTAAACGCTTAAGCGCCTTCCCCCGCGCGCCGCCGTCGGGCACGGTGACCGTGCCAGGGACCCGACCGGAAGGACCCACCATGACCCGCCTCCGCACCCGCACCGTCGCGGGCGTCACGGCCGCGACGCTCACCGCCGCCGGCCTGAGCGCGCTCGCCGCCCACGGCGCCGTCGCCGACGACGACGCATCCGGCATCCACGTCGCCGACGGCCGCATCGTCGAGGCCGACGGCACCGACCTGGTGCTACGCGGCGTCAACCACCCGCACGCCTGGTACACCGGGACGACGACGCAGGCGCTGGCCGACATCAAGGCGGTCGACGCCAACGCCGTGCGCGTCGTCCTCGCCAGCGGCGACCGCTGGACCCGCACCAGCGCTGCCGAGGTCGCGGCCATCGTCGACGGGTGCGAGGCGAACCGGCTGATCTGCCAGCTCGAGGTGCACGACACCACGGGCTACGGCGAGCAGGCCGGAGCCGCCACGCTCGACCAGGCCGCCGACTACTGGGAGTACCTCTACCCCACCCTCGCCGGCACCGAGGACCACGTGCTGGTCAACCTCGGCAACGAGCCGTACGGCAACGACGCCGCCACCAACGCCGGCTGGGCGGACGACACCTCCGCCGCCGTCCAGCGGCTGCGCGACGTCGGCTACGACCACGCGCTCGTCGTGGACGCCCCGAGCTGGGGCCAGGACTGGGCCCACATCATGCGTGACCAGGCGCCCGCCGTCGCGGCCGCGGACCCCGACGGCAACACGATCTTCTCCGTGCACATGTACGGCGTGTACAGCCAGGGCTCCACGGTCACCCAGTACCTCGAGCACTTCGTCGACGCCGGGCTGCCCCTGATGATCGGTGAGTTCGGCTACACGCACTCCGACGGGTCGGTCGCCTACGACACGATCCTCGCCGAGACGGAACGGCTGGGGATCGGCTGGCTCGCCTGGTCCTGGAGCGGCAACGGCGGCGGCGTCGAGTACCTCGACCTGGTGGAGAACTTCGACGTCGGCTCCCCGTCGTCGTGGGGCGAACGCATCTTCACCGGGCCCGACGGGCTCTCGGAGACCTCGGTCGAGGCCTCCGTGTTCGGCGGCGCACCCGACCCCGACCCGACGCCGGACCCCGACCCGACGGATCCCCCGGCGGGCGACGCCTGCACGGGCGAGCTCACCGTGGCCAACGCGTGGCAGGGCGGCTACCAGGCCCAGGTCACCGTCACCGCCGGGGACACCGCCGTCGACGGCTGGACCACCACCCTGCCCGCGGGCGTCGGGGTCGCCCAGCTCTGGGGCGGCACGCTGGGCGACGACGGCGCGACCGTCACCCCCACCGCCTGGAACGGCAGCCTCGCCGCCGGGGCGTCGACGTCGTACGGGTTCATCGGCTCCGGTGCTGCGCCGTCGGACGCCGATGTGGCCTGCGCCGTCGGCTGACGGCAGCCGACGTAGCGCTGGTTCACCCTTCACCGGCTGACGCGTGAACCAGCGCTGCGCCGGGCTCGACCGGCGCCCCGCCGTCGCGCGTCGCGGCCAGCCAGTCGGCCAGACCGCAGACGGCCTCGCGGCAGCTGCCGCACCCGGTCGTGGCGCGCGTCGCCGCGGCGATGTCGTCGGCCGACCGGGCGCCGTCGTCCCAGCAGGCCGTGATGTCGTGCTTGGTGACGCCGTTGCACCGGCAGACCGTGGCGTCGTCGGGCATGTGCTCCGGCGACGACGCCGGCTCCGCGCTCGGCATCACCGGCGTCAGGAGCAGGAACGCCGGGTCCACCGGCACCGGGGTGCGGCGGGTGTAGGCCGCCGTCAGGTCCGCCGCGACCCGCGGGTCGCCGACGCACGTGGCACCCACCAGGATCCCGTCCGCGACGACCGCCTCGACGTAGCGGCCCGCCGCGGCGTCGTGGAGCGCGACCGCGCGGTGCCCGGGTGCCGGCTCGCGCGGGCCGCTCACGCCCATCGACACGATGCTCAGCGCCCCCGCCTTGACCTTGACGACGTCGGTGCCGCGGGTGTCCACCCCCTGGTCCGTCGCCGCCCGGGAGGCGAGCAGGGTGCCGAGGCGCACGGCCATCGACGGGCGCTCGCCCTCGTGCGGGAACCGCAGGTGCTCGCGCGGCGTCGCCGCGCGCTGGGCCTCCTGGGCACGGACGGCTACCAGCGAGGCGAGATGGTCCGCCAGCCGCCGCGCCTGGTCCCAACCCTCGGCGACCAGCCCGCGCGACCCCTGCGGAGGCTGCGCGCAGTCGCCGATCGCGAAGACCCGCGGGTCGTCCGGGCTCGCCAGGTCGTGCCCGACGACGATCCCGCGGTCCGTGGACAGACCCGCCTCGCGCGCGATCCCGGTCTCCGGGACAGTGCCGGCGGTGAGCACGACGAGGCCGGCGGCGACCACGTCATCCGCGTCACCGCCGTCGTGCCCGGTGCCGCCGTGGCCGGGGCCGAGGCGCACGCCCACCGCGCGTCCGCCGGCCACGAGCACCTCGCTGGGCCGCGCGCCGAGGCGCAGCGTCACCCCGGCGTCCCGCAGTCTGGCCGCCAGGACGGCTCCCGCGGCGGTGTCGAGCTGGCGGGACATCGGCGCCGGCGAGGGGTCCACCAGGGTGACCTGCAGGCCGCGCCCCGCGAGCCCGTAGGCCGCCTCGACGCCGAGGACCCCGCCGCCGACCACGACGGCGCGGGGGGTGTTGACGCTCGCCGCGACGATCTCGCGGGCGTCGTCGAGGGTGCGCAGCGCGTGCACCCCGGCGGGCAGGTCCGCCGCGCCGTCGTCGTCGACGAGGCCCGGCAGGGGCAGCACGCGGGCGCGCGAGCCGGTCGCGAGCACCAGGTGGTCGTAGCCGTGCACCGCCCCGGCCGCGTCGGTGACCGTGCGGGCCCGGCGGTCGACCGAGACCGCGGCCACGCCCCGCAGGGTGGTGACGTGGTCGCCGCCCGGGTCCGGCATGGTGATCGCCGCGACGTCGGTGCGACCGGCGACGACGTCGCTCAGCAGCACCCGGTTGTACGGCTCGTACGGCTCGGCGCCCAGCACGGTGATGTCGAACGACTCCGCGCTGCGGCGGACCAGCTCGTCCACCAGGCGGGAGCCGACCATGCCGTGACCGACGACGACGACCTTCAGCGGCACGTGGAGAGTCATGCGGGTACCTCCTGAGCGTCCTGCGCGCTGACGTCGTCCGCCACCTGCGGGACGGGAGCGACGCTGACCGCGCACACCTTGAACTCGGGCATCGAGGAGATCGGGTCGACGGCGTCGCTCGTGATGCGGTTGACGCTTCCGGCCCCGCTCCAGTGGAAGGGCATGAAGACGGTGTCGGGGCGCACGACGTCGGTCCACCGGGCCGTGGCCTCCACGACGCCCCGCGCCGAGGTGACCCGGACGCGGGCGCCGTCGGCCACCCCCGTGCGCAGCCCGAGCTGGGGGTGCAGCTCGACGTACGGCTCGGGCACCATCCGGTCCAGCTCGGGCACCCGGCGGGTCTGCGCCCCGGACTGGTAATGCTGCAGGACCCGACCGGTCACCAGGTACGTCGGGGCGTCGTCGCGCACGTCGTCGGTGGGCCCGGCGTGGTTCACGGCGACCATGCGGGCCCGGCCGTCAGGCGTCGCGAAGGCGTCCAGGAACATCCGCGGCGTGCCAGGGTGCTCCCCCCGACCCGAGCTGTCAGGACCAGCGCTCGCCGTACCCCGCGCTGGTCCTGACAACTCGGTGGAGGGGAGTGCCGGGCAGGGCCAGAACAGTCCCGGGCCCCCGGCCTCCTCGGCGGCGTCCAGCCGCGCGTGGGACAGCCCCGAGTAGTCCGCGACGCCGCCGGCCGACGCCCGGGCCAGCTCGTCGAACACCACGGCCGGGTCCGTGGGGAAGGCGACGTCCGACCCCAGCCGGCGGGCGAGCTCCGCGAGGAGCCACAGCTCGGAGCGTGCCTCCCCCGGTGGGTCCACCGCCTGCCGGCGCCGGATGACGCGGCCCTCGAGCGACGTCATCGTGCCCTCCTCCTCCGCCCACTGCGTCACGGGGAGCACGACGTCCGCCATCCGCGCCGTCTCGGACGGCACGAAGTCACAGACCACCAGCAGGTCGAGCGCGGCGAGGCGCTCGCGGACCCGGTCGGCGTTCGGTGCCGAGACGAGCACGTTCGAGCCGTGCACGAACAGCGCGTGGGGGCCTCCAGGCGTGCCGAGCGAGCCCAGCAGCGCGACGGCGGGCAGGCCCGGGCCCGGGATCGTGGCGGGGTCCACGCCCCAGACGCCGGCGACGTGCGCGCGGGCGGCCGGGTCGTCGATCTTGCGGTACCCGGGCAGCTGGTCGTTCTTCTGGCCGTGCTCCCGGCCGCCCTGGCCGTTGCCCTGGCCCGTCAGGCAGCCGTACCCGGAACCCTCGCGGCCCACGAGGCCCAGCGCGAGGGACAGGTTGATCGCCGCGGTGACGGTCGCCGTGCCCTGGGCGGACTGCTCGACGCCCCGGCCGGTCAGCACGTAGGCACCACGACCGCCGCGGGTCGGCGCGGCAGCCGCGAGCCGGCGCGCCGTCACCCGCAGCTCCTCCGCCGGGATGCCGCACACCGTCTCGGCGCGCTCCGGCCACCACGCCGCGGCAGACCGGACGACGTCGTCCCACCCCGTGGTGCGGGCAGCCAGGTAGTCGCGGTCGGCGAGGCCCTCGGCGAGGACGACGTGCAGCAGGGCCAGCAGCACCACCATGTCGGTGCCGGGGACGGGCTGCAGGTGGATGCCCTGGCCGTCGTCCGTGAGCCGCGCCGTCGCCGAGCGTCGCGGGTCGACGACCACGAGGCCGCCGTGCTCCCGAGCCCCCGCGAGGTGCTGGACGAACGGCGGCATCGTCTCGGCGGGGTTGGAACCGAGCAGGAGCACGACGTCGGCACCGCCCAGGTCTGTGAGCGGGAACGGCAGACCGCGGTCGGCCCCGAACGCCCGGTTGCCGGCCGCCGCGGCCGACGACATGCAGAACCGGCCGTTGTAGTCGATGTTCGGGGTCCGCAGCACCGTGCGCGCGAACTTGCCCAGCGCGTAGGCCTTCTCGTTGGTCAGCCCGCCGCCGCCGAAGATCGCCACGCCGTGGCGGCCGTGCTCGGCCTGGACGGCGCGCACCCGCGCCACGACCAGGTCGAGCGCCGCGTCCCACGTCGCCGCGGTCAGCTCGCCGTCCGCGCCCCGGACCAGCGGCGTGGTGAGGCGGTCCGGCACACCCAGCACCGTCGCGCTCGTCCAGCCCTTCTGGCACAACCCGCCCGCGTTCGTGGGGAAGTCGCGCGGGGCGACGGTCACGGGCAGGGGCGCACGCCCGTCGGGACCCGAGGTCCCGGCGGGCGTGAGCTCCATGCCGCACTGCAGGGCGCAGTAGGGGCAGTGCGTCTTCTGCGGCGCCGCGGGCGCGGCCACGGTCGTGCTCATACGCGGGCCGCCCCCATGGCGCTCCCCCGGCGCCCGTAGACGAACCACGTGACCAGCGCCATGACCAGGTAGGCGCCGATGATCACCCACAGGGCGGGCACGAGGGAGCCGGTCAGGGTGTCCGACATCGCGAACCCGCGCGGGATGAGGAACCCGCCGAAGGCGCCCACCGCGCCGGCGATCCCGATGCAGCCGGCCGCCGCCTTGGCCGTCGCGGCCCCGCCGCCGCCCACGTTCGCGACCCGGAAGGTCGCCGGGATCATCCGGTACACCGACCCGTTGCCGACGCCGGTGGCGACGAACAGCAGCATGAAGGAGCTGAAGAACAGGGCGAACGAGCCGGTGCCGAGCGCCTGGATCGCGCCGAGCGCCCCCAGGATCATCACGGCGAAGCTCGCGACGCTCACCACGGCCCCGCCGAGCCGGTCGGCGATCCAGCCGCCGAGCGGGCGGGTCAGGGACCCGACCAGCGCTCCCATGAACGCCAGCGACAGCGTCACCTCGGGGAACTCCCGCGCCAGCAGGGTCGGGAACGCGCCGGCGAAGCCGACGAAGCTGCCGAACGTCCCGATGTACACGAACGAGATGACCCAGGTGTGCGTCTCGCGGGCGGCCGCCCCGAAGGAACGCGGGTCGGCCTTGGCGGTGCCCAGGTTGTCCATGAGCCGCCAGGCCAGGATCACCGCGAGCAGGATGAACGGGACGAAGACCAGGCCTGCGCGCTGCAACGACACGCCCGCGGCGGTGACGATGACCAGCGGCACGACGAACTGCACGGCGGCGGTGCCGATGTTGCCGCCGGCCGCGTTCCAGCCGAGCGCGGCGCCCTTCTCCTTCTCGGGGAAGAAGAACGAGATGTTGGCCATCGAGGAGGCGAAGTTGCCGCCGCCGAAGCCCGCGAGCGCGGCGACGAGCAGCAGCACGCCGAACGAGGTCTCCGGCCGCTGCACCACCCACACGAGCGCGAGGGCGGGGATCAGCAGCAGGGCCGCGGAGATCATGGTCCAGTTGCGGCCGCCGAAGACGGGCACCGCCAGCGTGTAGGGCACCCGCAGCGCGGCGCCGACGAGCGCCGGCAGGCCGATGAGCCAGAACATCTGGTCGGCGGTGAGCGCGAACCCGGCGGCAGGGAGCTGGGGGACGACGATCGACCAGATCGCCCAGACGCAGAAGCCCAGGAACTCGGCGAAGATCGAGACGACGAGGTTGCGGCGAGCGATGCGGCGGCCGCCGTCGCGCCAGAAGACCGGGTCCTCGGGGTCCCAGTGGTCGATCCACCGGCCGGAGCGGTGGACCGGGCGGCGCGGCGGCGCGTCTGCGGCGATCGCCCCGGCTGTCGCGGCGGCGGTGGCGGTGCCGGCCGGCACCGCCTCGGACGAGGTGGTCCCACTGGTCGGAGCGACCATCGTCGTTCTCCCCTCCGTGCTCGTGCCCGACGACGTCGGGCGGGCCACGGCGCCCGACGGGTGCCGGGTGCCGGACCGGCTCGACGTCGGGCCGGTGCTGACGACAGTAGGAACCGGGTGTTTCACCGTGCGGCGTGGGGGCGTGAATTCTCGATGAGGCGAATCTCTCAGGTCCGGCGCACCCCCTGTGAGTTCCTGGCTCGGCATGCGGAGCCAGGCTCGCTGCGCTTGACTTCGAGGGTCGGACGACCACGTGCTCCCACCAGGAAGGTCGCGATGACGCAGGCCCCCGCAGGTCGGCCCCGGAACGCCGGCCAGGACGTACCGCGCGAGACCGACCCGCTGCTGCGCCTGGGGCGCCACCTCAGGCGGGGCGAGACGAGCGAGGACCTGCGCCAGCTCTTCCTCTCCGGTGGGCGGGGCGGCGACGTCTTCTACCGCGACCGGTGGTCGCACGACAAGGTGGTCCGCTCGACCCACGGCGTCAACTGCACCGGCTCCTGCTCGTGGAAGGTGTACGTCAAGGACGGCATCATCACCTGGGAGACGCAGCAGACCGACTACCCGTCGGTGGGCCCGGACTCGCCGGAGTACGAGCCCCGCGGCTGCCCGCGCGGCGCGGCCTTCAGCTGGTACACCTACTCCCCCACGCGGGTGCGCTACCCGTACGTGCGCGGGGTCCTGCTCGAGGCCTACCGGGCGGCGCGGTCCCGCACCGGGGACCCGGTGCTCGCCTGGGCGGAGGTCACCGGCGACGCGGAGGTGGCGCGGCGCTACAAGGCCGCCCGGGGCAAGGGCGGCCTCGTGCGCGCCACCTGGGACGAGGCGGCCGAGATCGTCGCGGCGGCCCACGTGCACACGATCAAGCGCTGGGGTCCGGACCGGGTCGCCGGGTTCTCACCCATCCCGGCGATGTCGATGGTCTCCCACGGCGCCGGCGCGCGGTTCGTGCAGATGCTCGGCGGCACCATGCTGTCCTTCTACGACTGGTACGCGGACCTGCCGGTGGCGAGCCCGCAGGTGTTCGGTGACCAGACCGACGTCCCCGAGTCCGCCGACTGGTGGAACGCCGCCTACCTCATGATGTGGGGCTCCAACGTGCCGGTGACGCGCACCCCGGACGCCCACTTCATGGCCGAGGCGCGGTACCGCGGCCAGAAGGTCGTCAACGTCTCTCCGGACTTCGCCGACAGCACCAAGTTCGCCGACGAGTGGCTCTCGCCGCACCCCGGCACCGACGGCGCGCTCGCCTTCGCGATGGGGCACGTCATCCTGCGCGAGTTCCTCGCCGAGCGGCGCACGCCGCGGTTCGAGGCCTACCTCAAGCGGTACGCGGACGCCCCGTTCCTCGTGGCGCTCGACCGCAGCGAAGCGGACGCCGCGGGCGGGACCTCCGCCGTCGTGCCCGGCAAGTTCCTGACGGCGGCCGACCTGCCCGAGCACGCCGGCGAGGCCAACGCCCACTTCAAGACCGTGCTGCTCGACGCCGACGGCGTCCCGGTGGTCCCGAACGGGACGCTCGGCCACCGCTACGGGGAGGCCGACGAGGGGCGCTGGAACCTCGACCTCGGCGACGTGGACCCGTTGCTCAGCGTCGCGGACGGCGCCGAGGCGCCCGAGACCGTGCCCGTGCTGCTGCCGCGCTTCGACCTGCTGCCCGACGACGAGGCGTCCGCCCACGTCGGCGGCTCGGGCGTCGTCGTCCGCGGCGTCCCGGTCCGGCGGGTCGGCGGCCACCTCGTGACGACCGTGTTCGACCTGCTGCTGGCCCAGTACGGCGTCGACCGCCCCGGCCTGGACCTGCCCGGCACGTGGCCTTCCGGGTACGACGACGCGAGCACGCCCGGCACGCCGGCGTGGCAGGAGGAGATCACCGGCGTGCCCGCTCCGGCCGCCGAGCGGATCGGTCGCGAGTTCGCCCAGAACGCCGTCGACTCGGACGGCCGCTCGATGATCATCATGGGCGCGGGCGCCAACCAGTGGTTCCACGGCGACGCGACCTACCGCGCGTTCCTCACGCTGACCACGGTGACCGGCTGCCAAGGCGTCAACGGGGGCGGCTGGGCGCACTACGTGGGCCAGGAGAAGTGCCGCCCCGTCACCGGCTGGGCGCAGTACGCGGGCGGGCTGGACTGGGTGCGGCCCCCGCGGCAGACGATCGGCACCGGGTTCCTCTACCTGGCCACGGACCAGTGGCGCTACGACGGGCTGCCCGCCGACGCCCTGGCCTCCCCGCTCGCGAAGGGCCTCCTGGCGGGCCGTACGACGGCGGACGCGCTGGTCGAGTCGGTCCAGCGCGGCTGGATGCCCGCCTACCCGACGTTCGACCGCAACCCGCTCGACCTGGTCGACGAGGCCCGCGCGGCCGGCAAGGACCCCGCCGCGCACGTCGTCGACGAGCTGCGGACCGGTCGTCTGCGGTTCGCCGTCGAGGACCCGGACGCCCCCGAGAACTTCCCCCGCGTGCTCACCGTGTGGCGGTCCAACATCCTCGGCTCCTCCGCCAAGGGCAACGAGTACTTCCTCAAGCACCTGCTGGGCACCGACTCCTCCGTCCGCGCCGAGGAGTCGCCGCCCGACCGCCGACCCGCCTCGATGGTGTGGCGCGACGAGGCACCCCGCGGCAAGCTCGACCTGCTGGTGACCGCCGACTTCCGCATGACGAGCACCACGCTGTTCTCCGACGTTGTGCTCCCCGCGGCCACCTGGTACGAGAAGCACGACCTGTCCAGCACGGACATGCACCCGTTCATCCACTCGTTCAGCCCGGCGATCGACCCGCCGTGGCAGTGCCGCACCGACTTCGCGATGTTCCACACGATCGCGCGGGCGTTCTCCCGGCTCGCCGAGACCCATCTGGGCGTGCGCGAGGACCTGGTCGCCTCGCCGCTGGCCCACGACACGGCCGACGAGCTGGCGATGCCGCACGGCACGGTGCCCGACTCGGGCAAACCACCGACCGAGCGGGATCTGGTGCCCGGCGTGACCATGCCGAAGCTGACGGTGGTCGAGCGCGACTACCCCGCGTTCGCCGCACGGATGGCGGCGCTGGGACCCCTGACGGAGAGCGCCGGCATGGTCACCAAGGGCGTGAAGTTCTCACCGGCCGAGGAGGTGCAGGCGCTCGGACGACGCAACGGGATCGTGCCCAGCGGACCGGCCGCCGGCCGCCCGCGGCTCGACCAGGACACCCACGCGTGCGAGATGATCCTCGCGCTGTCCGGCACCTCCAACGGCCGCCTCGCCGTCCAGGGCTTCGAGCACCTGGAGCAGCGCACCGGCCGGCGGCTCGCCGACCTGGCGAGCGACGAGGCGGGCAAGCGCATCACGTTCGCCGACACCCAGGCGCGGCCCGTGCCGGTCATCACCTCCCCGGAGTGGTCCGGCTCGGAGCACGGCGGACGGCGGTACACGGCGTTCGCCGTCAACGTCGACCGGCTCAAGCCCTGGCACACCCTGACGGGTCGCCAGCACTTCTACCTGGACCACGACTGGATGGTCGAGCTCGGCGAGCAGCTGCCCGTCTACCGGCCGCCGCTGGACATGCACCGGCTGTTCGGCGACTCTCCGGTACCCGGCACCCTCGGCACCGAGGGCGGTCAGGCGTCGGTCGCCGTGCGCTACCTGACCCCGCACTCCAAGTGGTCCATCCACTCGGAGTACCAGGACAACCTGTTCATGCTGTCGCTCTCCCGGGGCGGCCCGAACATCTGGATGAGTCCCGCCGACGCGGCGAAGATCGGCGTGGCCGACAACGAGTGGGTCGAAGCGGTGAACCGCAACGGCGTCGTGGTGGCCCGCGCGATCGTGAGCCACCGCATGCCCGAGGGCACCGTGTACATGTACCACGCCACCGAGCGCACGGTGGACGTGCCGCTCGCCGAGACATCCGGGAAGCGCGGCGGCATCCACAACTCCCTGACGCGCATCCTGCTCAAGCCCACCCACCTGGCCGGCGGGTACGCCCAGCTCACGTACGCGTTCAACTATCTCGGCCCCACCGGCAACCAGCGCGACGAGATCACGGTGGTCCGCCGGCGCTCGCAGGACGTGCGGTACTGACATGACGAGTCCCGAGGGGAGCGCGACCAGATGAAGGTCATGGCCCAGATGTCGATGGTGATGAACCTCGACAAGTGCATCGGGTGCCACACCTGCTCCGTGACCTGCAAGCAGGCGTGGACCAACCGCACCGGCATGGAGTACGTCTGGTTCAACAACGTGGAGACCCGGCCCGGGCTCGGCTACCCGCGCACCTACCAGGACCAGGAGAAGTGGCAGGGCGGCTGGAAGCTCAGCAGGCGGGGCCGGCTCACGCTCAAGGCCGGCGGCCGCTGGAAGAAGCTCGCCTCGATCTTCTTCAACCCCAAGCTGCCCGACATCCACGACTACTACGAGCCGTGGACGTACGAGTACGACATGCTGCTCAACGCCCCGGCGCAGGAGCACACCCCCGTCGCCAAGCCGAAGTCGCTGCTGACCGGCGAGGACATGAAGATCTCCTGGTCGGCGAACTGGGACGACGACCTGGGCGGCTCCACGGCCACCATGCAGCAGGACCCCGTCCTGCAGCACATGAGCTCCCACGTCGCCGAGGAGCTCGAGAAGACCTTCATGTTCTACCTGCCGCGCATCTGCGAGCACTGCCTCAACCCGTCGTGCGTGGCCTCGTGCCCGTCGGGGGCGATGTACAAGCGGGCCGAGGACGGCATCGTCCTCGTGGACCAGGACCAGTGCCGCGGCTGGCGGATGTGCGTCACGGGCTGCCCGTACAAGAAGGTCTACTTCAACCACAAGACCGGCAAGGCCGAGAAGTGCACGCTGTGCTACCCGCGCATCGAGGTCGGCCTGCCCACCGTCTGCTCCGAGACCTGCGTCGGCCGCCTGCGCTACCTCGGGCTCGTGCTCTACGACGCCGACCGGGTCGGCCAGGCCGCGGCGACCGAGGACGAGCAGGACCTCCTCGCCGCCCAGCGCTCGGTGCTCCTCGACCCGCACGACCCCGAGGTGGTCGCCGCGGCCCGCCGGGAGGGCATCCCGGACGACTGGATCGACGCGGCCCAGCGCTCCCCCGTGTGGCGGCTCATCTCCGACTACGAGGTGGCGCTGCCCCTGCACCCCGAGTACCGGACGCTGCCGATGGTCTGGTACATCCCGCCGCTGTCGCCCGTCGTGGACGTCGTGACGTCGTCGGGCAACGACGGCGAGGACGGGCGCACGCTGTTCGCCGCGATCTCGCAGCTGCGCATCCCGCTGGACTACCTCGCCGGGCTGTTCACCGCCGGCGACACCGCGCCGGTCGAGCGGGTGCTCCGGCGGCTCGCGGCGATGCGGTCCTACATGCGGGACGTCAACCTCGGCCGGGAGCCGGTCGAGGAGACCGCGGCCGCCGTCGGGATGACCGGCGCCGAGGTCCAGGAGATGTACCGGCTGCTGGCGATCGCCAAGTACGAGGAGCGGTACGTGATCCCCACCGCGCACGCCGAGGTCGCCGACGACCTGGAGGAGATGGCCTGCTCGCTGGACTTCGAGGGCGGCCCGGGCATGGGCGGTCAGGGCATGGACGGCGCCGGCCCGTTCGGCTCGTCGTCCGGGCAGCCGACACCCGTCGCCGTGGAGAACTTCCACGCCCTGTCCTCGCGGCAGACGGCGGACTCCCCCTACGGGCCGTCCACCCCGGGCCGGGTCAACCTGCTCAACTGGGACGGCAACGGCCGCCCCGACGGGCTCTTCCCGCCCGACGAACCGGGGCAGTACGCCCCGCGGGAGGCGTCGTGAGGCTCGCGTTCCTGCCCCGGCCCGGTGTACGGGCGCGCCGCCTGGATGCCCTCGAGCCCGTGCGGCTCGACGGCGGTGCCCGCGCCACGGCCCACATGGCCGCCTCGCTGCTGCTCGCCTATCCCGACGACGCGACGCTCACGGCGGCGCGCGAGGTGCGTGCCGCCGTCGGCCACCTCCCGGCGCCCGTGCGCGACCGGCTGGACGGGCTCGCGGCCACCCTGCTGACCGAGGACCAGTGCGACCTGCAGGCGCGCTACGTGGCGACGTTCGACCTCAAGCGGCGGTGCTCGATGTACCTGTCGTACTACGCGGCCGGGGACACCCGACGGCGGGGCGAGGCGTTGGTCCGGTTCGTCGAGGCGTACCGGGCGGCCGGGTGGGAGACCACCGGCACCGAGCTGCCGGACTACCTGCCCACCGTGCTGGAGCTCTCCGCCCGCGGCGGCCCGGACGGCGCGCGCATCGCCGGTGCCCTGCTGGACGCGCACCGCGAGGGGATCGAGGTGCTGCGCTCGGCGCTGGCCGCGCTCGACGTGCCGTGGACCGCCGGCGTCGAGGCCGTGTGCCTCACCCTGCCGCCGGTGGACTCCGCGACGGCCGAGCGCGTCGCCGACCTCGTGGCGTCCGGCCCCCCGGCCGAGGCCGTCGGGCTCGAGGGCTACGGAGCCGGGCCGGCGACGCCGGCCGCCAGCGCGCCCGGAGGGAGGGAGCTGCCGTGGAGGTGAGCGCCGCACAGATCTTGCTCTGGGTCGTGGTGCCGTACGCGTGCCTGACCACCTTCGTGGTGGGCACCGTCTGGCGGTACCGGTACGACAAGTTCGGCTGGACCACGCGGTCCAGCGAGCTGTACGAGAAGCGGCTGCTGCGGCTGGGCAGCCCGCTGTTCCACTTCGGCCTGCTGGCCGTCATCGCCGGTCACTTCGTGGGGCTCGTCATCCCGGAGTCGTGGACGCACGCCGTCGGCGTCTCCGAGGTGGCCTACCACTTCCTGGCGACGTGGCTCGGCACCCTCGGCGCGCTGATGCTCGTCGCCGGGCTGGTCATCCTGATCTACCGCCGCCGGTCCACCGGGCCGGTCTTCCTCGCGACCACCCGCACCGACAAGCTCATGTACGTGATGCTGGCCGCCTCGATCCTGTCCGGGACCTGGGCCACCGTGCACACCCAGATCCTGGCGGGCGGGCTCGGGTACGACTACCGCCAGACCATCTCGCCCTGGTTCCGCTCGCTGTTCCTCCTGCAGCCGGAACCGGCCCTGATGGTCGGCGTGCCCCTGGCCTTCGTTGTGCACGTCACGCTCGCCCTGCTGCTGTTCGCGGTGTGGCCGTTCACCCGGCTGGTGCACGCGTTCTCCGCGCCGATCACGTATCCCCTGCGCCCGTACATCGTCTACCGGTCGCGCGACGCCGCCAGCGGTGGCGGAACGCGCGCCCCCCGACCGGGATGGGAACCCAGCACCGCACGACGGGAGAAGCGATGACGTCCGAGACGCGGCCCACCCGCACGCCCGCGAGCGCCGTCGAACCGCCCGGGTCGGCGCTGCAGCTCGCGCTGGCCACGCTCGGCTTCGCGATCTGCTTCTGGGCCTGGGCGCTGCTCAGCCCGCTCGGCAACAGCTACGGCGAGCTGTACTCCCTGTCGGACTTCGAGGTGTCGGTGCTGGTCGCCGTCCCGGTGATCGTCGGCTCGCTGGGCCGGATCCCGATGGGCGCCCTGACGGACCGGCTCGGCGCTCGGGTCATGTTCCCGCTGGCCGCGGCGCTGACGATCGTGCCCGTGCTGTTCATCGGGTTCGTCGCGGACAGCCTGGTCTGGTTGCTGATCGGCGGGTTCTTCCTCGGGCTGGGTGGCACGACGTTCGCCATCGGGGTCCCGTTCGTCAACAACTGGTACCCGCCGGCACGCCGCGGGACGGCGATCGGCATCTTCGGCGCGGGGATGGGCGGCACCGCGGTGGCCTCGTTCTCCACGGTGCCGATCCGGGACGCGTGGGGCGACGGCGCGCCGTTCCTCATCGTCTCGGCGGCCCTGGCCCTGTTCGCCGTGGTCTCGCGCATGCTGCTGCGCGACTCGCCGGCCTGGGTGCCGGGCACGGGCGGCGGGATGCTGGCACGGACATGGTCGATCCTCCGGCTCCCGGCGACGCTGCAGCTGTCCTGGCTGTACGCCATCGGGTTCGGTGGCTTCGTCGCGTTCTCCGTGTACCTGCCGACGTTCCTGGAGAACGCCTACGGCCTGGAACCGTCGGACGCGTCGTTCCGCACGGCGGGCTTCGTGGTGCTGGCGGTGGTGATGCGGCCGGTGGGCGGCACCCTGTCGGACAGGTTCGGCGGGGTCGCGGTCAACGCGGTGTGCTACGCGGTCGTCACCCTGTTCGCCGCCGTCATCGTGCTCCAACCGGCACTGGTTCCCGGCGCGACGATCGCGTTCCTCGGCATGGCCGCCGGCCTGGGGGCGTCGTCGGGGGCGACGTTCGCGCTGGTGGCGGAGATGGCCCCGGCCGACAAGGTCGGCGGGGTGACCGGCGTCGTCGGTGCGGCCGGCGGGCTCGGCGGGTTCATCCCGCCCCTCATCATGGGTGCGGTGTACAGCGCAGACGGGGACTACGACCTCGGGTTCGGCCTCCTGGCGGTGACGGCGCTGCTCACGCTGCTGTTCACCCTGGGGCCGGTCCGACGCCGTGCCGGCGCGCAGGCACGGTGACCTCACCGCGACCGTCGACACGTTGTGAGGTCGGCGCTGCACGGGCGACACATCGGCCGCCTACGGTGGCGGCATGACCGGTCCGACGCCGCGCACCATCGCCGAGCACGTCGCGGCGACGCTGGCTCGCGTGTGTCCGCTCGAGGTGGTCGACGTGCGGCTCGACGCGGACGACGTGCTCGGCCTCGTGCTCGCGCGCGACGTCGTGGCGGCCACCCCGGTGCCGGCGTTCGACAACTCCGCGATGGACGGTTACGCGGTGCGGCAGGGGGACCTGCCCGACGACGGCACGGAGGTCACGCTGCCCGTGCTGGCCGACGCCCGCCCCGGCCACCCGGTCGGTGTCGTGGGCGCGATCTCTGGCCCGACTCGTCCCGGTTCGGAGGACGAATCGGGCCAGAGATCGCGCCCACAGCGCTCCGGGGTGGTCCGGATCATGACCGGGGCGCCGCTGCCGGACGGGTTCGACGCCGTCGTGCCGGTCGAGCGCACCTCGACCGGCCGGTTCGTCGCCGGCCGCCCGACGACGGAACGCACCGTCACGCTGGGTCGCCAGCACCGCGACCACGTGCGCCGTGCCGGGACGGACGTCGGCGTCGGTGCGGTCCTGGCACGCGCCGGCGCGGCCATGATCCCCGGCCTGGTTGCCGTCGCCGCGGCCGCCGGGGTGACCACCGTCCCCGTGCACCGGCGCCCGCGGGTCGCGGTGATCTCCACCGGCTCCGAGCTGGCCGCGCTCGGCACGACCGCGCCCGGGACGATCCCCGACTCCAACTCCCTCATGCTGGCCGCGCTGGCCCGTGCGGCGGGCGCCGACGTCGTCCGCGTGGGCGCGGTCCCGGACGACGCCCGCGCCCTCGCCTCCGCCCTCGACAGCGTTGTGGGTATGAAATCTGCAGGTCTGGAACCGTCCAGACCTGCAGATTTCATACCCACAACGGATCTGGTCGTCACCTCCGGCGGCGTCTCGGCCGGAGCCAGCGACGTGGTGCGCGAGGTGCTCGCGGCGGGATCGGCGCAGGAGGTGGACGTCGCCGCGGTCGCCATGCGCCCCGGCCGGCCGCAGGCGCTGGCCGCCTGGCGCGGCGTGCCGTGGATCGCCGTCCCCGGCAACCCGGTCAGCGCGTTCGTGTCGTTCACGCTCTTCGCCCGGCCGGCGGTACGGCGGCTCGCCGGCCGCCGTGGCCTGCCGGCGGACCGCACGGCACGGGTCGCGCGCGGCTGGTCCAGCCCGCCCGGCGCCGAGCAGGTGCTCCCCGTCATCACCGGGCCCGACGGCGTCAGCCCGGCCGCGCGCGACGGTCACCACCTGTCCGCTCTGCCCGCCGCCGACGCGCTCGCGATCGTCCCCGCCGGTGTCACCGAGGTCGCTGCCGGCGACGAGGTCGCGGTCCGTCCCCTCGGGGAGGCGACATGAGGTGCGACGCCGTCGTCCTCGCCGGAGGCCGTGCCACCCGCCTGGGCGGCACCCCCAAGCCGGGCATCGTCGTCGGGTCGGCGTCGCTGCTCGACCACGCGCTGGCCGCCACCGCCGAGGCCGAGGTGACCGCCGTCGTCGGCCCGCAGGACGCCGTCGGGCAGGCCGGCCGCTCCCTCGTCGTCACCCGGGAGGACCCGCCCTTCGGCGGACCCGTCGCCGGCCTCGACGCGGGCCTCCGCGCGCTCGATCGGCCGGGCGCCCCGCCGTGGGTCCTGCTGCTCGCCGTCGACGTGCCCGGGGCCGGGGCCGCCGTGCCCGCCCTACGCTCCGCCGTCGCCGGGGCACCGGACGCCGACGGCGCACACCTGGTCCGCGCCGACCGCGCCCAGTGGCTCGTCGGGCTGTACCGGCGGACGGCGCTGACCGGGGCGCTGCGGGCGATCGACCCGCACGGCGCCCCCGTCCGCCGTCTCGTGGCCCGGCTGCGGCTGGTCACCGTGCCGGACGAGGCCGGGACGAGCGACGACGTGGACACCTGGGAGGATGTGGAGAGGCTCACCGTGCGGTACTCGGTGGGCGACGCCGAGGAGGGAGAACGATGACGCAGGACACCCCGGCCGTGCTCGCGCGATGGGTCGAGGCCGTCGAGGCCGAGCTCGAGCTGCCCGCCGGCAGCATCGACGTCGACGAGGTCCTCGACCTCGCCCGGGACGCCGCGCACCACGTCGCCCGGCCCGCCGCACCCGTGACCACCTACCTCGTCGGCTACGCACGCGGGCTCGCGGCGTCCTCCGGCCGTCCCACGCCGGACGAGGCCGTGGCGGCGCGCACCTCCCGACTCGCCCTGGGCTGGCAGCCCGACCGGACCTGAGGAGGCCCCGTGCCACCCGTCGACCTCGGGATCCCCTCGATCCCCACCGCCTGGCAGGACGCCTCGCTGCCCGCTGACCGGCCCGCCACGGCCGGCCTGGTGGACCGCTACGGGCGCGTGGCCACCGACCTCCGTGTCTCCCTGACCGACCGCTGCAACCTGCGCTGCACCTACTGCATGCCCGCCGAGGGTCTGCCGGCGCTGCCGAAGGACTCGGTGATGACCCGCACGGAGATCGCCCGGCTGGTCGGCGTCGCGACGCGCGAGCTCGGCGTGCGCCAGGTCCGGTTCACCGGCGGCGAGCCGCTGCTGCGCCGCGACCTGGCCGACATCGTCCGGGACGTGGCGGCCCTGGAGCACCGGCCCGAGATCAGCCTCACCACCAATGCGGTGGGGCTCGACTCGCGGGCCGACGCGCTGCGCGACGCCGGCCTGGACCGCGTCAACGTCTCCCTGGACACCCTGGACCCGGACACGTTCGCGACCCTGGCCCGGCGCCCGTTCCTCGAGCGCACCCTCGCGGGGATCGACGCCGCGGCGCGTGTGTTCGACCTGGTCAAGATCAACGCCGTCCTGGTGCGCGGCGTCAACCTCGACCACGCCGCCGAGCTGCTGGCCTGGTCGCTGGAGCGCGGGTTCGAGCTGCGCTTCATCGAGCAGATGCCGCTCGACGCGGACCACTCGTGGGACCGGTCGGCCATGGTGACCGCGGCCGAGGTGCGCGAGCTCCTGGGTCGCCGTTTCACCCTGGCGCCCGACGACGAGCCCCGCGACGGCGCCCCGGCCGAGCGGTTCGCGGTCCGCTCGCTCGCCACCGGCGAGCGGCTCGGCCGCGTCGGCATCATCGCGTCGGTCACCGAGCCGTTCTGCGCCGACTGCCGCCGCACCCGTCTCACCGCCGAGGGCGGCATGCGCGACTGCCTGTTCGCCCACGACGAGACGGACCTGCTCGGGCCGCTGCGCGACGGCGCCTCCGACGCGGAGCTGGCCGACCTGTGGCGCACCGCCATGTGGGGCAAGGGCGCCGGGCACGGCATGGACGACCCGTCGTTCACCCAGCCCGAGCGGACCATGAGCGCGATCGGAGGCTAGGCCGTGGTGGAGCTGCGCTACTTCGCCGCCGCGCGGGCGGCCCTGGGACGCTCGCAGGACGCGCTGGCCGTGCCCGACGGCGCCACCGTCGGCGACGTCGTCGGCCTCGTCACGCAGGGCTCGCCCGACGCGGGGCCGGTGCTCGCCCGCTGCGCGGTGCTGCTGGACGGACGCCGGGCCGCGCCGACCGACGTCGTCCCCGACGGGTCACGGATCGACCTGCTGCCGCCCTTCGCGGGCGGCTGACCCGTCCAAGGATCCGAGGGATCGGTTCGGCACGAGGTGACCAGTTCGGCACTCCTTCGTGCCGAACCGGTCACGTCCTGCCGAACCGATCATGCGTCGGGCGAGCGGTCCGCGACGCCGGGACGCAGCGGCCGGGACTCGACGGCCGTCCAGCCGTCGCCCGCGAGCAGCGTCGCCGCGCCGCGCGACCGCAGGCCGTAGGGGCACACCACGACGACGGGGGCGTCCTTCGGGTGGGCCGCCAGCTCCGGCGGGTACTCGCCCCCGGCCAGGTCCTCCAACCGCACCCACACGGAACCCTCGGGCCCACCCCCGGCCACGAGCGACACGTCCACCACCAGCGGCCCCTCCGAGCCCTCGCCGGCGCCGCCGGAAGCGCCCCGCGCCCGTGAACGCGACGGGGAACGGGATGCGGCCGCGCCCGCCTCCTCCACCGACGGCCCCCCGACGGCGGCCAGCGGCACCTCCTCCCACGTCGACGTCCGCGCGTCGTACGACAACAACCGCCCCAGCGCCGGCTCGCCCGTGCCGGTGAGCAGCTTGACGGCCTCCACCGCCAGGGTGGCGCCGACGACGCCGCACGCCGGGGACAGCACCCCGACCGTCGCGCAGGACTCGCCCTCGGCGGCGGGCTGCGGACCGAAGACGTCCGGGTAGGTGATCGACCGACCGTCGGGCGCCGCCGACCACCACACGGCGACCTGACCGTCCCAGCCGAGCACCGTCCCCCACACGACGGGCAGGCCCAGCGCGGACGCGGCGTCGGAGACGGCGTAGCGGGTGGCGAACGTGTCACAGCCGTCCACGACGACGTCGTAGCCGGCCAGGACCCGGCGCGCGTTCGACGCGTCGAGGCGTTCGCGGTGCTCGACGACCTCCACCTCGGGCGCCAGGCGTCGCAGGGCACGCGCCGCGGACGCCGTCTTGGGCGAGCCGACGGTGTCCTCGCCGTGGAGGACCTGTCGCTGCAGGTTCGACAGCTCGACGACGTCGTCGTCGACCACGCCCAGCGTGCCGACGCCGGCGGCGGCCAGGTACTGCAGCACCGGCGAGCCGAGCCCGCCGGCGCCGACCACCAGCACCCGCGCCGCGGCGAGCCGCTCCTGCGCCGCGCGGCCGAAACCCTCGAGCAGCAGGTGGCGTGCGGCCCTCCGCCGTTCCTCGGGCGGCAGCGGGCCGGCCGACCGGTCCTGCGGCACCACCGGGTCGAGCGGCACTACTGCTCCTTGTGCGCCCGGATGATCTCGGCGGCCTGCGGGAGCACCTCGGCGAGGTCGCCGACGACGGCGAAGTCGCAGATCTCGAAGATCGGCGCCTCGGGGTCGTTGTTGACCGCGACGACCACCTGCGAGGCCTGCATGCCGCCCCGGTGGTGCGGGGCACCGGAGATCCCCGCACCGATGTACAGGCGGGGCGCGACGGTGACTCCTGTCTGGCCGACGTAGCGGTCGAACCAGCCCTCGAACACGGCGTCGCGGGACGCACCGACGGCCGCACCGAGGGCGTCGGCCAGCTCGGTGACGGGCCCGAAGTCGCCCCCGGTCCCGCGGCCGCCGGCCACGACGACCGCCGCCTCCTCGAGGGTGGGCCGGGCGGCGTCGCGCTCGGTGGGCGTGCGCTCCACGACCGTCGGCAGGGCGCCGTCGACCGCCACGGCGAAACCCTCGACGTCGGTGCTGACCGCGGTGTCGGCGGGCTGGGGGACCACGGAGTTGGCCCGGACCGTCACCACGGCCACGGCGGTGCGGACCACGCTCGTGGTGTCCCACGACCCGGCGAAGACGCGCTTGCCGGCGACGACGCGGCCCTCGTCGTCCTGGCTGACGCTCGCCGCGTCGATGACGACGCCGGCCCCGAGCTCGCGGGCGGCCAGCGCGGCCGCCTCCTTGGCGGCGAACGACGACGGTGCCAGCACGACGTCGGCGTCGGTGAGCCGGACGGCGGCCGCGAGGGTCGCCGCGACCACGGCGGGCAGGTGGCGGGCCTGCCCCTGCGCGGACGGCGGGAGCTCGGCCTGGTGGACGGTCTCGACGCCGTAGGCACCGAGCTGCGCGAGCGCCTCGACGGTGGGGGCCTCGAGCGTGACCGCCTCGACGCGGCCCAGCGACCGGGCGACGGTCAGCAGCTCGAGGACGCTCGAGCGGACCTCGGTGGCGGGGTCGAGCAGGACCAGCACGGTGCGGTTGTGCGTGGGCGCAGACATGTCGGTGTCTCCGTTCAGACCAGGTCGTTGCGGATGAGGAACTCGGCCAGGGCCTGGCCGCCCGAGCCCTTGTCCTGGACGAGCTCCACCTCGGGCTTCTCCGGGCGCGGGGCGGCCTGCGTCGTCTCGGTGCGGGCACCGGCGGTGCCGACCGCGGCGAGGTCCAGGTCCAGGTCGGCGGCGGACCAGGTCTCGATCTGCTTGGTCCGCGCGGCCATGATCAGCTTGAAGTTCGGGAACCGCGGCGTGTTCGCGGTGTCCGCGACCGACAGCACGGCGGGCAGGGGCGCCGACAGCGTCTCGGTCGCCTCGTCCGTCTCGCGGGTGATCTCGAGGGTCCCGCCCTCGACGGCGACCTTCTTCGCGAAGGTGAGCGCCGGCCGGCCCAGCTCGGCGGCGAGCAGCGCGGGCACCACGGAGCCGAGCCCGTCGAGGGCCGCCATCCCGGTCACGACCAGGTCGACCGGGCCGTCGGCCTCGAGCCGGCGGACCGCGGCCGCCAGGGCCGCCGTCGTGCCGAAGTAGTCGGAGCCGGCCAGGGCGTCGTCGGAGACGCGGACGCCGCGGTCCACGCCCATCTGGAACGACTTGCGCACCGCGATGTCGCCCTCCGGCGGGGCCACGGTGAGGGCGACGACCTCGCTCGCCTCGCGCTCGTCGTCGGGCAGCGCCTCGACGATCCGCAGGGCGGCCTCGAGCGCGTTCTCGTCGAGCTCGTTGAGCGTGCCCTCCGCCGGGTCGCGCACGACGCGACAGTCCTCGAACCGCCGCTCGGCGTTGATGTCCGGCACGTACTTCACGAGAACGGCGATGCGCACGGGGAACCTTCCGATCCAGGTGCTCGACGGGTGGACGCTGGCGGCCGGGGCCACCTCGCCCGAGCCTACTCGGCCGCGACCGTCCGGACCGCCGTCGTCCGCATCGCGCGACGCGCCGTGCGGCGGGGCTCCGCTCGTCGCTGTCGGTGCTCTGGTCCAGGATGGGCCCATGCAGGCCCGCCCCAAGGTCACCCCGCTGACCCGCCCCAACCGGACGCGCAGCCACGTCCCGCCCCTCGGTGTGCGCACCACCCGCGACGGCGGCATCGACGTCGCGGTGCTGGCCTCGCACGCGTCGGGCGTCGAGCTGTGCCTGATCGACGTCGTGGCCCCCGAGAAGGACCAGCACGACCCGGCACGCTACGCCGAGCGTCGCATCACCCTGGACGGCCCGACCTACGGCGTCTGGCACGGGCACGTCCCCGACGTCCCGCCCGGCCAGCGCTACGGCTTCCGCGCCCACGGGTCGTGGGACCCCGGCGCCGGCATGCGGCACAACCCGGCCAAGCTGTTGCTGGACCCGTACGCCCGCGGCTACGTCGGCGACCTCGCGTACGTCCCCGCGACGCTGCGCGGCGGTGCGGACGACGACGGCGGGCCCGACGAGCAGGACTCGCTGCCGTTCGTCCCCCACGCGGTCGTCCTGGACGGGCTGCCCGAGGCACCCCCGCTGACGCGGCCGCGGATCCCCTGGGCCGACACCGTGGTCTACGAGGCGCACGTGCGCGGCCTGACGCAGCAGCACCCCGAGGTCCCCGAGGAGCTCCGGGGCACCTACGCGGGCGTGGCGCACCCGGCCATGATCGAGCACCTGACGTCCCTCGGCGTGACGACGCTCGAGCTGCTGCCGATCCATGCCTCGACGGCGGAGCCGTGGCTGGCAGGCCGGGGCCTGACCAACTACTGGGGCTACTCGACGATGGGGTTCTTCGCCCCGCACGCCGGGTACGCCACGCGCGCCGCGCAGGAGGCCGGCCCGGCGGCGGTCCTGGACGAGGTGCGCGGCATGGTGCACCTCCTGCACGAGGCCGGGATCGAGGTGCTGCTCGACGTCGTCTACAACCACACCTGCGAGGGCGGCGACGACGCGCTGTTCCTCTCGTGGCGCGGCCTCGACAACCCGCTCTACTACCTGCACGACGGCGCCAGCCCGGCCGCGCTCGCCGACGTCACCGGGACCGGCAACACGCTCGACTTCCGCCGGCACCGGGTTGTCCAGCTGACCCTGGACTCCCTGCGCTACTGGGCGGACGTGGTCGGGGTGGACGGCTTCCGGTTCGACCTGGCGGTGACCCTGGGCCGCGACCACGAGGGCTTCACGCCCGACCACCCGTTCCTGGTCGCGCTGCAGACGGACCCGGTGCTCTCCGGGCTCAAGCTCGTCGCCGAACCGTGGGACGTGGGCCCTGGCGGCTGGCAGACCGGCCAGTTCCCCGCGCCGATGGCCGAGTGGAACGACCGGTTCCGCAACGCGGTCCGGTCGTTCTGGCTCGAGGCCCCCCAGCGGGGCTCGCGGGGCGAGCCGATGTTCGGCATGCGGGAGCTGACCACCCGGCTGGCCGGGTCGGCGGACCTGTTCGGGCACTCCGACCCGCCGCTGATGCGCGGGCCGGTCGCGTCGGTCAACTACGTCACCGCGCACGACGGCTTCACCCTCGCCGACCTGGTGGCGTTCGACCGCAAGCACAACGAGGCCAACGGCGAGGACAACCGCGACGGCACCGACGACAACCGCTCCTGGAACCACGGCGTGGAGGGGCACGCACCGGGTGGCGACGACGCCGCGACCGAGCCGTGGTCCGCCGTCGTGCCGCTGCGCCGGCGCTCGCAGCGCAACCTGCTCGCGACGCTCCTGCTCGCGGCGGGCACGCCCATGCTGACGGCCGGGGACGAGCTGGGCCGCAGCCAGGGCGGGAACAACAACGCCTACACCCAGGACTCGCCCGTCTCGTGGCTGGGCTGGGACCTGGACCCGGCGGGCCGCGACCTGCTGGCCACGGCCCGGTTCCTCACCGGCCTGCGGGCCGAGCACGCCGCGCTCCGGGCGGAGTCGTTCTTCCTGGGGTCCCCCCGGCCCGGCGAGGAGGTGCCCGACCTGCTCTGGTTCGACGACTCCGGCACGTCGATGGACCACGACGCCTGGGCCGTGCAGGGCCGCCGGATCATCCAGATGCTCCGGCCGGGTCCGGACGCGGGCGAGGCCGACGTGCTGCTCGTGATCAACGGCGGGCTGGAGGACGCCGACGTGACGCTGCCCGAGCCCTTGACGGGTGCCGGTCCGTGGGAACGCGTCTGGAGCTCGACGTGGGACACGCCGGAGGGCCCCGAGCAGGCCGACGAGGCCGCCGAGCCCGGCCACGTGGTGCTGGAGTCGCTCAGCGTCGACGTGCTGGTCGCCCGCCGCTGACGCGCCCCGCTCTGGCAGACTGCGGGCATGGACGCCGACGTCATCGTCATCGGGGCCGGTCTGTCGGGCCTGGTCACCGCCACCGAGCTCACCGCCGCGGGACGCCGGGTGGTGCTGCTCGACCAGGAGCCCGAGGCCTCGCTCGGTGGCCAGGCGTGGTGGTCCTTCGGCGGGCTGTTCCTCGTCGACTCCCCGGAGCAGCGTCGCCTCGGGGTCCACGACAGCGCCGAGCTCGCGTGGGCGGACTGGCTCGGGTCGGCCCGGTTCGCGCCGGGTGCCGAGCGCGGGGAGGGTCCCGACCGGCACGGGTACGCCTGGGCGCAGCACTTCGTGGAGACGGCGAGCGGCGACCTGCGGTCGTGGTTGCACGCCAAGGGCGTCCGCTGGTTCCCGCTGGTGCAGTGGGCCGAGCGGGGCGGGTACGCCTTCGGTCCGGACCACGGCACCGCCCACGGCAACACCGTGCCGCGCTTCCACGTCACGTGGGGTACCGGCCCCGCCATCATCGAGCCCTTCGTCCAGGCGGCGCTGGAGGCCCGGTCGGCCGGACGGCTCGACCTGCGCTTCCGCCGTCGGGCCGTCGAGCTCGTCCTGACGGACGGGCGCGTCACCGGCGTCCGGACCGAGATCCTGGCCGACGACGACGCGGTGCGGGGCGCTCCCAGCACCCGCGAGGTGGTGGGCACCGAGGAGATCTCGGCCGGCGCCGTCGTCGTCGCCTCGGGCGGCATCGGGGCCAACCACGAGCTGGCCCGGTCCCGGTGGGACCGCGCGGCGGGCACGCTGCCGGCGCGCATGCTCTCCGGCGTCCCCGACTCCACCGACGGCCTGATGCTGGGCCACGCCGCCGACGCCGGCGCCGCCCTGGTGCACGAGGACCGCATGTGGCACTACCCCGAGGGCATCACGAACCACTCCCCGGTCTGGACGAACCACGGCATCCGCATCCTGCCGGGACCGTCCTCGCTGTGGCTGGACGCCGACGGCCGGCGCCTGCCCGCGCCCCTGTTCCCGGGGTTCGACGCCCTCGGCGCGCTGCAGCACGTCACCCGGCGCGGTGACGACCACTCCTGGTTCGTCCTCAACAAGGCCATCATGGACTCGGAGTTCGCCCTGTCCGGGTCGGAGCAGAACCCCGACCTGACCGGGAAGGACGTCCGGCTGCTCGCCCAGCGGGTGCTGCCGGGCGCCGTGGGACCGGTCGCCCGGTTCGCCCGCGAGTCCCCCGAGTTCCTCTGGGCGGACACCCCCGAGGAGCTCGCCGGCGCGATGAACGCGCTCACCGAGGCGACCCCGGGCTCGACCGGGCACGTGGACCCGGCCGCCCTGGCCGCCGTCGTCCGCGCCCGGGACGCGCAGGTGGCCTCGGGGCTCGGCAAGGACCCCCAGGTGGTGGCCACCCGGGCGGCTCGGGACTTCCGGGTCGACAAGATGATCCGCGTGTCCCCGCCCCGACCCCTCACGACGCCGAAGGACGGGCCGCTGCTCGCCGTCCGGCTCTCGGTGCTGACGCGCAAGACTCTCGGTGGCCTGTGGTGCGACCCGTCGGGCCGGGTGCTGAGGCCCGACGGGTCCGTCCTGGACGGGCTGTGGGCCGTCGGTGAGGCGGCCGGGTTCGGCGGCGGCGGGGTGCACGGGCACCGGGCGCTCGAGGGCACCTTCCTGGGCGGTTGCCTGCACACGGGGCGCGTCACGGGGCGTGCGCTGGCCGCCGTCTGACCTGGTGCGGCTCGTGAACAACAGGTACCGGACCAGGTTCTCCGGGCATGTTGTCGCGCAGACCAGCGACGCCGTGACTAGCGTGGGGGCTGTGACGTCGCCCCAGCCAGCACCGCCCCGGCCCATCGGACGCATCCCTGTCATCGAGGTCTCCCCCGTCGTCGAGGGAGGCAGGTGGCCCGCCAAGGCCACCCCCGGCGAGGTCGTGCCCGTCGAGGCGACGGTGTTCCGCGAGGGGCACGACGCCGTGGCCGCCACCGCCGTCCTGTTCGGCCCGGACGGCCGGGTCCACTCGTGGGCACCGATGGAGGACGTCGCACCGGGTCTCGACCGGTTCCGCGGGTTCCTCCAGCCCGACGACACGGGCGACTGGTCGTTCCGGGTCGAGGCCTGGTCGGACCCCTACGCCACGTGGGCGCACGACGCGACGATCAAGGTCGGTGCCGGGCAGGACGTCGACCTCATGCTCGCCGAGGGCGCGCGGCTCTTCGAGCAGATCACCGTCAAGAGCCTCCAGCGACGCCGGACCCCGCAGGACGCCGCGCTGCTCGCCGACGTGGCCCGCGAGCTCGCCGACACCACCCGCCCCGCGGAGGCGCGCCTCGCGATGGCCACCACCCACGACGTCCGGGACGCGCTGCGGCGCATCCCGCTGCGGCGCCTCATGAGCCCGAGCGCCACCTATCCCCTGCGCGTCCACCGGCGTCTGGCGCTGGCCGGCGCCTGGTACGAGATGTTCCCCCGGTCCGAGGGCGCCACGCAGCGGCGCGACGGCACCTGGCGGTCGGGGACGTTCGTCTCCGCGGCGAAGCGGCTGCCCGCCATCGCGGCCATGGGGTTCGACGTCGTCTACCTCACCCCGATCCACCCCATCGGCACCACGTTCCGCAAGGGCCGCAACAACACGCTCGACGCCCAGCCCGGCGACCCGGGCAGCCCCTACGCGATCGGTTCGCCGGAGGGCGGGCACGACGCCATCCACCCGGAGCTCGGAACGGAGCGCGGCTTCAAGGCGTTCGTCGCGGAGGCCCGGGAGAACGGCCTGGAGGTGGCGCTCGACCTGGCGCTCCAGTGCTCGCCCGACCACCCCTGGGTCACCGAGCACCCGGAGTGGTTCACCGTCCGCGCCGACGGGTCGATCGCGTACGCCGAGAACCCGCCCAAGAAGTACCAGGACATCTACCCGCTGAACTTCGACAGGGACCCGGCCGGCATCTACGCCGAGGTCCTGCGCGTCGTGCGGCGGTGGATCGACCGCGGCGTCACGCTGTTCCGCGTGGACAACCCGCACACCAAGCCCCTGGACGTCTGGGAGTGGCTGCTGGCGGAGGTCCACGCGACCGACCCGGACGTGATCTTCCTGTCGGAGGCGTTCACCAAGCCCGCCATGATGGCCACCCTCGCCCGGATCGGCTTCCACCAGTCGTACACGTACTTCACCTGGCGCAACACCAAGGAGGAGGTGCTCGAGTACCTCGAGGAGGTCTCGGGCGAGGCCGGGTCGGTGATGCGGCCCAGCTTCTGGCCGACCACCCACGACATCCTGCCGCCGTACCTGCAGCAGAGCGGCGTCGCGGGCTTCGCGATCCGCGCGGTCCTCGCGGCGACCGGCGCCCCCACCTGGGGGATCTACTCCGGCTACGAGCTGGTCGAGGACGTGCCCCGGCCCGGCGCCGACGAGCAGATCGACAACGAGAAGTACGAGTACCGGCCACGGGACTGGGGGCGGGCCGACGAGATCGGCATCTCGATGCTCCTGGGGCGCCTCAACGAGATCCGCCGCGCGCACCCCGCCCTGCAGCAGCTGCGCAACCTCGCCGTCCACCCGACCACCAACGACCAGGTCGTGGCCTTCTCCCGCCGGGTCCGGGCCGAGCACCTGCCGGCCACCGGCCACCCCGGTGCCACCCAGGACGACGTCGTCCTCGTCGTGCTGACGCTCGACCCGCACCAGGTGCAGGAGTCGACCGTGCTCCTGGACCTCGAGGCCCTGGGCCTGACCCGACCCGACGGCGTGGAGGACCAGCCGTTCTTCACGGCGCACGACCTGCTCTCCGGGGAGTCCTACCCCTGGGGAGAGCATCCGTACGTCCGCCTGGACCCCCAGCAGCAGGTGGCCCATCTCCTGAGGATCGGTCCGGCATGAACGCGTCCGTGAGCGCCGGTGGCGTCGAGGTCCCCCGCCCCATCACCCGGCAGATCCCCGTGCAGGCGCTGCCCCCGCGCCAGCAGCCGGAGCCGCCGCCGCTGGCCAAGCCGGGCCTGAGCGACGACCCGGACTGGTACCGCAAGGCGGTCTTCTACGAGGTCATCGTCCGCGCCTTCTCCGACACAGAGGGGGCCGGGTCGGGCGACCTGCGCGGGATCGCCGACCGGCTCGACTACCTGCAGTGGCTCGGGGTGGACTGCCTGTGGCTGCCGCCCTTCTACCCGTCGCCGCAGCGCGACGGCGGCTACGACGTCGCGGACTTCACGGCGATCGCCCCCCAGTACGGCACGCTGCAGGACTTCCAGCGCCTCATCGAGGCGGCGCACGCCCGCGGCATCCGCGTGGTGATCGACCTGGTCATGAACCACACGAGCGACCAGCACCCGTGGTTCCAGGCGTCCCGCTCGGACCCCGAGGGACCGTACGGCGACTTCTACGTGTGGTCCGAGGACGACACGCGCTACGAGGACGCGCGGATCATCTTCGTCGACACCGAGACGTCGAACTGGACGTTCGACCCGGTGCGCAGGCAGTACTACTGGCACCGGTTCTTCCACCACCAGCCGGACCTCAACTTCGAGAACCCCAAGGTGACGCAGGCGATGATCGACGTCGCCCGGTTCTGGCTGCGGATCGGCGTGGACGGCTTCCGCCTCGACGCCGTGCCCTACCTCTTCGAGGAGGAGGGCACCAACTGCGAGAACCTGCCCCGCACGCACCAGTTCCTGCGCCAGGTACGGCGGATGATCGACGACGAGTTCCCCGGCCGGATCATGCTGGCCGAGGCCAACCAGTGGCCGCGCGACGTCGTGGAGTACTTCGGCACCGACGAGGAGCCCGAGTGCCACATGTGCTTCCACTTCCCGGTCATGCCGCGCATCTTCTACTCGGTGAAGGACCAGCGGGCCAACCAGCTCCTGGACATCCTGGCCGACACGCCGGACATCCCCGCCCCGGGGGGCCAGTGGAGCACGTTCCTGCGCAACCACGACGAGCTCACCCTGGAGATGGTCTCCACGGAGGAACGCGCCGCCATGTACGGCTGGTATGCGCACGACCCGCGCATGCGCGCGAACGTGGGCATCCGCCGTCGGCTCGCCCCGTTGCTGGACAACTCGCGCAAGGAGATCGAGCTCGTCCACGCCCTGCTGCTCTCCCTGCCCGGCAGCCCGTGCCTGTACTACGGCGACGAGATCGGCATGGGCGACAACATCTGGCTGCCCGACCGCGACGCCGTGCGCACCCCGATGCAGTGGACCCCGGACCGCAACGCGGGCTTCTCCACGTCCGACCCGGGCAAGCTCTACCTGCCGCTGATCCAGTCGATGGTGCACCACTACCAGCACACGAACGTCGAGGCGCAGCTGGCGCAGCCGTCGTCGCTGCTGCACTGGGTGCACGGCATGCTGGCCGTGCGGCGTCTCCACCCGGCGTTCGGCACGGGGGCCTTCGCCGCGTGCGAGGCCGACGACGAGGCGATCCTGGCCTTCACCCGCACGGAGGGCGAGACGCTGGTGGTCGCGGCGAACCTGTCGGCCACCGCGCGGTCCGCGGCGATCACGCTGGAGGGCCTCGAGGGCTGGTCGCTCACCGACCTGTTCGGTGGCGGGAAGTTCCCGGACGTCGGCCCCGACGGGCGCGTGAGTCTCTCGTGGGGGTCCCGCGACTTCTACTGGCTGGTGGCCACCCCGCCCGACGACCCCTCCAAGGACCGGACCGAGCCGACGCGGGCAGGCGAGTCGTCATGACCGATCTCGCCGTGCGGGCAGCCGCGCAGGGACCCGACCCGAGCGTCGAGGCCCTGCTGGCCACGTGGCTGCCCACGCGGCGCTGGTACCCCGGGCGCGGCGAGGTCCACGCCGAGCCGTGGCTGGCCGTCACCTTCGACCCCGGCGACGACGGCGAGACCACCACCGGACCCGACGGCGAGACCCTCGAGGCGACGTCGGCGGACGTCGTGCTGCTGCTCACCCGGCTGGAGGGCGACGCGCTGCCCGGCGGCGCCGTCACGGTGCAGGTGCCGCTCGTGCTCTCCGACCCGGCCGCGCCCGGACCCGGGTACATCGACACGGTGGCGACGTCGTCCGGCGACGTCGCCGTGCACGACGGCGGCGCGCACCCGGTCTGCTGGCTCACCCTGGCCCGGGCGATGGGCATCGAGGGCCCCGCGACGACGCTGACCGATCGCGGACGCGTGCTGGCCGGCGAGCAGTCGAACACCTCGGTGATCCTGCCGGGCGTCCCGTCGGCGGGAGGCGCGGGCGGGATGCTGAAGATCCTGCGGACGGTCGCGGACGGGCCGCACCCGGACGTCGTGGTGCCCCAGGCCCTGACCGAGGACGGCTGGGACGGTGTGCCGCGGTTCCTGGGCGCGCTCGAGATCGAGACCGGCGACGCCGACGGGGCGGTACCGGTGCCGGTGCACCTGGCGATCATGTCCGAGCTCGTGCCGCACGCGGTCGACGGGTTCGAGCTGGCGTGCGACCTCGCGAGCCGCGGCGAGTCCTTCACCGCCCATGCGACGGCGCTCGGCCGGCTGGTCGCCGAGCTGCACGAACGGATGGCGCGCGTGCTGCCGACCGGGCCTCCGCTCGACGCCGCGGCCTTCGTGGCCGGGCTGCGCGGCCGGGCGGCCCGCGCCGTGGCCGACGCGCCGTCGCTGGCGGACCACACCGGCGAGATCGCGTCCCTGCTGGACGCGCTCGAGGAGCGGCTGGGGGCCCTCGCCGAGCCCGTCCCGACCCAGCGCATCCACGGCGACCTGCACCTCGGCCAGACGCTGTTCGGCGACGGCGCGTGGAAGGTCCTCGACTTCGAGGGCGAGCCGCAGCGCCCCGTGGCCGAGCGGACCCGTCCGGACCTGCCGTGGCGTGACGTCGCCGGGATGCTGCGGTCGTTCGACTACGCCGCCGCGGTCGGTGCCGCACCGGACCCGGCGACCTGGCAGGCGGAGGCTACCGGCGCGTTCCTGACCGGGTACCGCTCGGGGCGGGTGCCGCCGTCGGGCATGACGGACGACACCGCGGAGCTGGTGCTCCGGGCGCTGGTCCTCGACAAGGCGCTGTACGAGGTGGTCTACGAGACCCACCACCGCCCGCAGTGGCTGCCGATCCCGCTCGGGGCCGTCGACCGGGTCTTCACCCGGCCGGTGTGACCCGCAGCAGGACCGCGCGGTCGGGAAACAGCACCGGCATCGCCAGGCCCACCTCGCCCAGGACGCGACCCGGCAGCACCGCTCCCCCGGCCTCGACCCAGGGCAGCGGCACGCCCCACCGGGCGGCGATGCCGTCGAGCTCGCGCACCGGGCCGTCGAGCGCCACGCGGTACGTCCGGTCCGCGCTCAGACCCGGCAGCCGTACCGGCGGTGGCGGCCAGGTGTCCGACGACGCCGTGCACACCCAGGCGTACAGGGCCTCGGAACCGTCGTGCGCGACGACGCCGTGCAGGTCGTAGGCCGGGTCCGGGACGTCCGCGTGCACCACGCGGCCGGAGTGCAGCAGCGCGCGCCGCTCCTGGAAGAGCGCCACCCACTCGGCCAGCCGCCGCCGCTCGGCCGCATCGGCCTCGGTGACGTCCCACTCGATGCCGAAGTGCCCGAACAGCGCGACGGCGCACCGGAAGTCCAGGGGCAGCGCCCGGTCCGACGTCGGCGCCACGGGGGCGGAGACGTGCGCACCGAGCAGCTCGTACGGCACCAGCAGGGAGGTCCAGCGCTGGATCGCGGTGCGCTCGTGGGCGTCGGTGGAGTCCGACGCCCACACCCGGTCGGTGTGCTGCAGGATGCCGAGGTCGACGCGCCCGCCGCCCGAGGCGCACGTCTCGATCTCCAGGCCGGGGTGCCGCGCGCGCAGCGTGTCCATCAGCCGCAGGACGGCGTGCGTCTGGGCGTGGACGGCACCGCGGCCCGACGGCGGCAGCCCGGCCTCGCCGACCTCCCGGTTGTGGTCCCACTTGAGGCACGCGATCGGGTACTCGGCGAGCAGCGCGTCGAGCCGGACGAGCACGTGGTCGAACGCCCCCGGGTCGGCGAGGTCGAGGACCTGCTGGTTCCGGGCCGCGCCGGGCAGGCGCCCGCCCGCCCCGGTGAGCACCCACTCGGGGTGGGCGCGGGCGAGGTCGGAGTCGGGGTTGACCATCTCCGGCTCCACCCAGAGGCCGACGTCCATGCCCAGTGCGCGCACGTGGTCCACCAGCGGCCACAGCCCGTCGGGGTAGACGTCGCGCGCCACCGTCCAGTCGCCCAGCCCGGTGGAGTCGTCGCGCCGCGCGCCGAACCAGCCGTCGTCGAGGACGAACCGTTCCGCGCCCACCTCGGCGGCGGCGTCCGCGAGCGCCGTCAGCCGGTCGAGGGAGTGGTCGAACGTGACCGCCTCCCACGTGTTGACGACCACGGGGCGAGGGCTGCGGGGATGCTCGGGCCGGGCGCGCAGCCAGTCGTGCACCCGCGCGCCGGCGTCGTCGAGCCCCACCCCGTAGGTGGCGTACGTCCACGGCGAGACATAGCTCTCGTCGGGTCCGAGCCGGACCTCGCCGGGCTCGAGCAGCTCGCCGGCGGCCAGCAGGGACACGCCGTGGTGGCTCCGCTCGGCGAGCATCCGCTGGTTGCCGGACCAGCCGGGGTGCACGCCCCAGACCTCACCGGACCGGGCGCCGAACCCCGGTTCGCCGGCGCAGAGGAGGAACCCGCTGTCGAACCCGGGCCGCCCCCGGTGCCCGCTGCGCTCGTGCGTGCCGTGCGCGAACGGTTGCCGCTGCGGGGCCCGCTCGCGGAGCTGGTGACCGGTGAAGTCGAGGAGCTCGGTGGCCCGGGCGGGCACGGGCAGCGCGGGCAGCACGCCGGCCAGGTCGTACACGTCGCCGGCGCGGGAGGTGATGGCCGCCCGTAGCCGGAGGAGTCCGGTGTGCGCCTGCTCGATCTCCAGGCGCAGGTCGAGCCCGGCCGCGTCGTCGGTGGCGTGGACGGTCAGGCCCGACGCCCACGGTGCGGGGCGCTCGTCGCGCTCGACCGCCGTGACGGCGAACCGGGTCGACGGCGCGGCCCCGGCCCGGTGCCCGGCCACCCCGCGCACGCCCGGCCACCCGGTCGAGGCCTCCGGCAGCACGGACACGGGCATCGGCCCGTCGACGGGGTACCCGAACGGCTGCGGCGCGACGCCGAGGGCGAGCGCGTGCAGCTCGGCGTCGGTGAGCTCGCCGAGGTCGGTCCCCCAGTGCACGACCACCGGCAGGCGGCCGTCGGCCACGTCGAGCACGAGGCTGACGCCGCCGGCACGCAGGTGGTGCAGGCCGGTGCGGCCGCTCATGCGCTCGTGCCTCCCCCGCCGAGCCGGCGGTACGTCGCCGCGATCACGTCGGCAGCCGGCTTGCCGTAGGGGCAGTAGTCGTCGTCCGTCGCCGCATCCTGCGGCGCGTAGAGTCCGGCGGGCCAGTCCCACAGCACCCAGCCCTGCACCCAGGGCCGCGCGGCCGTGGCGGCGAGCATGTCGGCGTACCAGCGCTCCTGCTCGGCGGGGTCCGGCGCGCCGGCGAGGGTCCAGTCGTTGGGCAGCGCCGCCGAGCCGGACCGGCTGGGGCAGCCGGTCTCCATGAAGAAGAACGGCTTGCCCTCCCGGGCGACGACCTCCTCGATGCGGTCGAGCTGCGCCTCCCACTGCCCCAGCGGGTAGTAGCCGGACGCGCTCATCACGTCGACGGCGTCCCACCAGGTCAGCCGGTCCTCCTGGTACTTGTCGCAGTTGTAGGTGATCAACCCGTCGTAGACCTCGCGCACGGCCGCGACGACGGCCCGCCAGTGGTCGGCGTGGGCGTCGGCGCGGACCATCTCGCAGCCCACGCAGAACATCTCCGCACCCTCGGCGGCCGCGATCCTGGCGTGGTGCACCACGAACTCCGTGTACGCGGCGAACCACTGCGACCACGTCGGTTCGTGCGGCACGTCCGGCTCGAGGAACCCGATGTGGGCGCGCCACGTGCCGTCGGCCACGTTGACCACCGGCTTGAGGCACACGCGCTGCCCGCGCGCCTTCGCCGCGCGCACCGCCCAGCGCACCTCGTCGTCCGTGAGCGCCGGGGCGTCCCGGAACGGGATCTCGGTGGACTGCGCGGTGGCCTGCTCGGCGGCGTACGTCACCGCCGTCCAGGTGGTGGCCAGCGACTCGACCATCGCGTCCATCGACCGCTCGGCCTCCGGCGTGGCCCACGTGCCACGGACCCCGGTCCAGCCCCACGTCATCCCGAGCACGGGGCCGCCGGGCAGCGGCACCACGGGTGCCCGGCCGGCCACCGGGCCGGTCGTCGGCCCGGTCATCGGCCAGCCACCACGAGCTGGTTGAGCGATCGCAGGACGGTCGGGGCCACCATCGCCTCGGCGTCGAGCGTGACGCCGTCGGGCACCGTGACGTGCAGGGCGACCTCCTCGCCGGGCAGCAGCGTGACCAGCTGGTCGTCCACGCGCGCGTCCGGGTGGAGCTTGTCGGCGAGCAGCGTCAGGTCCCGCACCAGGTTCTGCGCCCGCACCCGGAGCCGGTACCCGTCACCGGTGGGTTCCACCGTGGTCTCGAGCACGGGGGCGGCGAGCGCCGAGTCGCGCGGCTCGGCGAAGAACCACAGCCCGCGCACGTCGCCCAGGTGGGCGCGGACGAGCTCGCCGCCCGCCTCGCCCGCTCCGGCGACGTCGTCGGGCAGCGGCAGCGTGTGCGTGGAACGCGGCGCCACGTCCACGCGCTCGCAGGTCTTGGCGAGCTCCGTGCCGGCGTCGTCGAGACGCTGCACGACGACGTCGCCCGTCCAGCGCTCGTCGCTGTCGTTGACGAGCACCGCGGCGAGGCCGTCGCGCCCGTGCGTCCGGCGAGGCTGCACGGTGACCAAGCGGTCGGCGTGTGCGTGCCGCAGCGCGAACAGCAGGGGCTTCGGGCGCTCGTCGCCGTCCACCGCCGCCCAGGACGTCACCGGCCAGCAGTCGTTGAGCTGCCACACCACCGAGCCCGTGCAGCGCGGCGCCCAGGAGCGCAGGTGCTCCACGGCGACCTGCACCGCCGTGGCCTGGTTCCACGACATCGCCCAGTGCCAGTCCTCCATGTCGTCCGGCAGCGCGAGGTGCGGCACGAGCCCGAGGCTGAGCTTCTTGTTGCCCTCCATCGCCTTCTGGTGCACCTGCATGCCGGGTGACTCAGGGGTCAGCGGGTCGTCGCTGACGGCGCGGGTGAGCGTCGCCCACGTCGGCGGCCCCTGCCAGCCGAACTCCGCCATGAACCGCGGGACGTCGTCGCGGTAGCGGGTCCAGTCCAGCCGGTTCCACACCTCCCAGGAGTGCATGGAGCCGTGGTCGGGGTCGTTCGGGTGCACGGCCGGGTCCTCGGACCACGGCGACGACGGCGTGTAGGGCCGCGTGCCGTCGACCTCGGCCACGACGGTCGGCAGCAGCTCGGAGTAGTAGCCCCATCCCCACGACCTGCCCTCCAGGAGGGGCTCCCAGCCCCACTCCTGCACGCCCCAGACGTTCTCGTTGGAGCCGTTCCACAGCACCAGCGAGGGGTGCGGCGTCAACCGGGCGACGTTCTCGCGGGCCTCCGCCTCCACCTCGGAGCGCAGCGGCTCGTCCTCGCTGTAGGCGGCGCAGGCGAAGGCGAAGTCCTGCCAGGTGAGGATGCCGCGCTCGTCGCACAGCTCGTAGAAGTCGTCCGCCTCGTAGATGCCACCGCCCCACACGCGCAGCAGGTTGATGCCCGCGTGCTCGGCCTGGTCGAGCCGGCGGGCGTACCGCGCCCGGTCCACGCGGTGCACGAACGCGTCGTCCGGGATCCAGTTGGCACCCTTGACCCACACCGGGCGGTCGTTGACCACCAGCGTGAACGAGGTGCCGTCGTCGTCCGGGACCTGGTCCAGCCGGGTCGAGCGGAAGCCGGTACGGCCCCGCCACGTGTCGACGACCGCGCCGCCGACGGCGAGGCCCACCTCGACGTCGTACAGCGGCTGGGCGCCGTGCCCGCGTGGCCACCAACGGTCGACGTCGGGCACCTCGAGGTGGACGACGGCGGTCCCCCCGCTCGCGGGGACGGTGGCGGTACCCGTCAGGTCGACCTGGCGGCCGGCGAGCCGGACCGACACGTCGGCGGTCCCGCCCACCCCACCGGGCGCCGCCGCCACGTCCGCGCGGACCTCCAGGTGCCCGCGAGCGCCGTCGTCCGGCGTCCGCGGACCGGTCCCCCGGCCGGTCTCCGCGGTGCCCGACGACGCCGTCGCGAGCACGCGGACCGCGCCGAGGCGAGCGGCGCGCCACGACTCGAGGCGCACCGGGCGCCAGATGCCCACGGTGGCGACGTCGATCCCCCAGTCCCAGCCGAAGTTGGACGCCATCTTGCGCATCGCGTTGAACGGGTGGTGGTTGACCTGGGGCCGCTGGCCGAGCGCGAGGCTCTGGGCGTCGGCGTACGGCACCGGGGCGGTGAACCGCACCACGAGCTCGTTGTCGCCGTCGGTCAGCAGCTCCGTGACGTCGAACCGGTAGGAGCGGTGCTGGTTCGCGGTGCGGGCGACCTCGGTGCCGTTGAGCAGCACGGTCGCGACGGTGTCCAGGCCGTCGAACGCCAGCTCGTGGCGGGCGTCGTCCGGACCGGCGGCGTGCGTGAAGGTCGTCGTGTACTCCCAGTCGCACCGGCCGATCCAGCCGAGCAGGCGCTCGTGGTCGTCGAGGTACGGGTCGGGGATCAGCCCGGCGGCCAGGAGGTCGGTGTGGATGCAGCCCGGCACGGTGGCCGCGACCCCCGGGCCGGCGAGGTGCTCGGCCAGGTGCTCGGGGACGCGGGGGCTCGTGCTCCGGGCGGTCCACCCGGTGTGGAGCGGTGCGGTGCGGCGGGGGGAAGGGTGGGTCACTTGGTGGCTCCGGAGGTCAGTCCGCTGTAGATCTGCCGCTGCAGCAGGAGGAACGCGACGAGGGTCGGGACGATCACGAGCACGGCGCCGGCGGAGATGATCTCCCACTGGGCGCCGAACGGGCCCATGAACCGGAACAGCGAGGTCGAGACGACGCCGAGGTCGCGCGAGGGCATGTAGAGGAACGGGATGTAGTACTCGTTGTAGATCGCGATGCCCTTGACGATGACGACGGTCGCGATCGCCGGCCGCAGCAGCGGGAAGATGATCCGTGCGTAGATGGTCAGGCGGTTCGCGCCGTCGAGCATCGCGGCCTCGTCCAGCGACCGCGAGATGCCCCGCATGAACTGCAGGAAGATGTAGATCGAGATGATGTCGGTCCCCGTGAACAGCACGATCGCGGCCCACCGGGTGTTGAACAGCCCCAGGCCGTTGACCACCTGGAACGTGGCGACCTGCGTGGTCACCGCCGGCACGAGCGTGGCGAGCAGGAACGCGCCCATGACCAGGCGCCGTCCACGGAAGTCGAAGCGGTCGACGGCGTAGGCCGTCATCGTGCCGATGACGATGGTGCCGACGAGCGCCACCACGAGGATGATCGAGGTGTTGACGAACCCCTGCACCATGCCGCCCTGGGTGAAGGCCGTGACGAAGTTGTCGAGGTTCGTCCAGGTCGTCGGCGGGGTGAGGGGGTCGGTGGTCGCGAACTCCTCCTTGGTCTTGAAGGCCGCCATGAAGACGGTCACCAGCGGGATGATCGCGGCGGCGCAGGCCACGACCAGGCTGGCGTACTTCGCGGTGGTGGCCACGGGCCCGAGGAGCGGGTGCAGCGCACGCACGCCGTGCCGCAGCCGCAGCACCGTCCGTTCGACGGGACCCGTCCGTCCGGGCAGCGTCGTCGTGCTCATGTCAGGTCCACCTTCTCGTCGGGGAAGATCCGGCGCTGGATCCAGGTGATGAGCAGCACGATGAGCAGCAGCACCACGGCCATCGCCGACGCGAGACCGAACTTCTTGAACTCGAAGGCTTGCTGGACGGTCTGGATGACGAACGTCGTGGTGCCGTTGGCCCCGCCGGTCATGATCCAGGGGATCTCGAACACGGCCAGCGACCCGGAGATCGCCAGGATCGTGGTCAGGCCGATCACCTGCTTGATCCCTGGCGCGATGATGTAGCGGAACTTCTGCCAGCTCGTGGCGCCGTCGAGGTCCGCGGCCTCGTAGAGCTCGTGCGGGATCGACTGGATCGCCCCGAGGAACAGCACGAAGTTGAGGCCCATGTAGCGCCACACGCTGGTCGAGGCCAACGAGACGTTCGCCAGGTCGGGGTTCCCCAGCCACTGGGGAGGCTCGGCGACCCCGACGAGGGCGAGCAGGGCGTCCAGGGTGCCGCCCGGGCGCAGGAAGAACAGGAACACCAGGCCGATCGCGACCCCGTTGATCAGGTAGGGGAAGAAGATGATCCCCTTGAAGAAGTTCCGTGCCCGGGTGCGGAAGCTGAGGATCGTCGCGAAGTACAGCGCGAGCCCGAGCTGCAGGAAGGCGCCCGCCAGGTAGTACAGGCTCACGAGGAAGACGCTGAACATGTCCGGGTCGGTGAAGATCCGCTGGTAGTTCTCCAGCCCGACGGGTTCCTTGACGGGCGCCATCCCGTTCCAGCTCGTGAAGCTGTACCAGACCATGTTGGCCACGGGGACGTACGTGAACAGCACCAGCAGGCCGAGGGGTGCCGCGAGGAAGAGCCACGGCGTGACCCTCCAGCCGCGGCCCGGCCCGCGCCGTCGTGGCGCCGGGGGCGGGGTGGCCGTGGTGCGGACTGCCGCCCCACGGACCGGGGACGAGACCGTCGACATGGCGGTCCTCCTCTCGCTGGGCCCCGGTGCGGCGGAGGTCCTCCGCCGCACCGGGGAGCTCGGTCACTCGCCGACGGCGGCGCGGGCGTCGGCCCAGCGCTGGTTCAGCTCGGCGAAGAAGGACTCCTTGTCGCCGTCCGCGGCACCGCGGGCGACGTCGACGAGCTCCTGGCGGTAGATGTTCCCGTACAGGTCGATCTCGGCGGTGTTGACGACCTCGGACTCGTAGGCCTCCTGACCCGCAGGGGCCGGCGTCATCTCCACGTACTCCACGCCGGCGGCGTCGAAGTCACCGAGCGTCTCGGGCGCCGGGCCGTCGACGAGCGGGGAGATCCCGCCCTCGTCGTAGGCGTAGCCGGACTCCTCGGCGAACCACTCGATCCAGGCGCGGGCGGCGGCCTTGTGCTCGGAGTTGACGTTGATCGCGTTCTTGTAGTCGCCCGCCACCTGGGCGTGGAAGGTGCCGTCCACCTGGTACGGGAACGGCATGTAGCCGATGTCGTCCGCCGAGGCGCCGGCGTCCTCGGCAGCCTGCTGCATCTGGGTGATGGCCCAGGAGCCCAGGAGCATCGTGGCGACCTCCCCGGAACCCAGGAGGGTCTTGGACTCCTCCCAGTTCGTGGTGGTCGGGTCCTCCTCGCTGAGGCCGTTCGCCACGATGTCGAACAGCAGCCCGTCGGAGATGCCGTGCCACTCGTCGGCGGCCCAGGGCGTGTCGCTGTGGGCGACGTGCGTGTTCTGGTACTCGGGGTCGCCCATGGCGCCCCGGTTGCCGTCCCACTGGCTCAGCGGCCAGCCGTCGGCGTAGTTCGTGTAGTACGGCACCGCGTCGGTGCTGTCGGCGATGGCCTGCAGGTCGTCGAGGAACTCGTCCGGCGTGGTCGGCAGGTCGGTGATGCCGGCGGCCTCCCAGACCTTCTTGTTGTAGACCAGGCCCTGGGTGTTGACGGTGATGGAGACGCCGTAGCCCTGTCCGTCGTAGGCCTTCTCCTCGACCAGGCGGTACTTCTCGCTCAGCTCCTCCACGGTGCCCAGCGGCTCGAAGTAGGTGCCGAGCTGGTCGGGGGTGACGCTGTTGGGGATGAGCAGGACGTCGCCGTAGTCCGCCGTGTTCATCCGGACGGCGATCTCGCCCTCGTAGTCGGTGAGCGCCTCGAACTCGACGGTGACGTCGGGGTACTCGGCCTCGAACCGCTCCTTGTAGTCCATGAAGACGGTGTCGACGATGTCGGTGCGCTGGGTGATGACGGTGATCTCGCCCGACGGCTCGCCGTCGTCGGCGGACCCGCCCGGGTCGGTGCCGCCACCGCAGGCGGACAGCGCGAGCGCAGCGGCCGCGGTGACGGCCGCGCCGGGGATGAGGTGCCTCGTTGCCATGTCGTGCTCGATTCCGGTCGTCGTTGACGGGGTGACGACGCTCACCTTAAGCGGTTAAGTTATCGGCGGTCAACCACCACCGCCGGATCGATGCCTCGTCGCTTCGCCCCCGTCGGGACGAGCGCCGGTCAGGACTCCGCGGGAGCCGGACCGGTCGAGCCGCGCACCCGGAGCACCGGGGTGGCGTCGAGGAAGCTCCCGTGCGGAGCTCCCTCGATCCGCTCGAAGAGCCGGCGGGCGACGTGCGCCCCGTAGCTGGTCACGTCGTGGCTCAGGGCGGTGAGCTGCGGGAACGCGGCCTCGCACAGCGGTGAGTCGTCCCAAGCCACCAGCGAGAGGTCCTGCGGGACGCGCACGCCCAGCTCGTTGGCGACGCCGAGCCCCGCGAGCGCCATGACGTCGTTGTCGAAGACGACGGCGCTGACCGGCCGGTCCGCGGTGAGCAGCGCGCGCGTCGCCGCGGCGCCGGCCTCCGGGGTGAAGTCGGCGCGCTCCACGCGGGGCTCCACCCCCCGCCGTCGCGTCTCGTCGTCGAACGCGAGGTCCCGGATGTGGGTGTGCCCGAACGTCTCCGTCCCCGTCACCCGACCGATCCGCCGGTGCCCCAGCCCGGCCAGGTAGCCGACGCACTCGCGCAGCGCCGCGGCGTCGTCGGTCCAGACCGCGGTGGCACCGCCGGCGAGGGACGGGTCCCCCACGACGACGGCGGGCAGGGCGTCGGCGTCGGTGAGCAGCGGGAGCCGGGGGTCGTCCTGGCGCGGGTCCACCACCACGACGCCGTCGACCCGGCGGGCCGCACGCCACCGCCGGTGCGCCGCGATCTCGGCGTCGACGTCGGGCACGACCTGCAGGAGCAGTCCGTAGGACCGCTCGGAGAGCACCTGCTCGATGCCGGCCACGAACTGCATGTAGAACGACTCGAACCCGAGGGTCTCCGGCGCCCGCGCCAGGATCAGGCCGATGGTCTCGGCCCGCGCGCCGGACAGCGACCGCGCCGCCTGGCTGGGCCGCCAGCCCATCTCGGCGGCGATCGCGAGGATGCGCTCGCGCGTCCGTGCCGAGACCCCCGGCCGGTCGTTCAGGGCGTACGAGACGGCTCCGGTCGACACCCCGGCGCGGTCGGCGATGTCGGCGATCGTGATGCGAGCCATTCCTCACCTCTCCTCGCCAAGGATCGTACGTCCTCCCGCAGCCGGCAGGACCGGACCCGACACGTCGGCGCGCACATGGCGACAACTCGCGGCCACGGTGGAAGGGTGGACGTATGACACCCGAGCCTCCCGCCGTCGATCCCGAGGTCCTCACCGCCGTCGCGCAGGGCACCACCCACGACCCGCACGCCGTGCTCGGGCCGCACCTGCTCGCTCCCGAGGAGGGCCCGTACGCCGTGGTCCGGGTGCTGCGGCCGCTGGCCGACGAGGTCGTGATCCTGACCGGCGGTCCGGACGGGTCCCGGACCGAGCACCCGACGACGCACCAGGCCGCCGGCGTGTGGTCCGTCGTCGTCCCCGCCCCGGTGGACGACGACGGCACGCGGCACGCGCCCGACTACCGCGTCCGCTCGCGGTACGGCGACGAGACGACCACGACCGACGACCCGTACCGGTTCCTGCCCTCCCTGGGCGAGATGGACCTGCACCTGATCGGCGAGGGCCGCCACGAGACGCTCTGGCGGGTCCTCGGTGCGAACCTCAAGTCCTACCCCGCTGCCGGAGGGGACATCACCGGCACCTCCTTCGCCGTCTGGGCCCCGAACGCCCGCGGCGTCCGGCTCGTGGGCGACCACAACCGCTGGTCGTCGGTGCACCCCCTGCGCTCGCTCGGTTCCAGCGGGGTGTGGGAGATCTTCGTCCCGGACGTCGGCGTCGGGTGCCGCTACAAGTACGAGATCTGCGGTCCGGACGGCGTCTGGCGCGCCAAGGCCGACCCCGTGGCCAAGGCGAGCGAGACACCCCCGGCCACCGCCTCCGTCGTCGCCGCCGCCGACCACGAGTGGAACGACGGCGAGTGGATGGCCCGCCGCGCGTCGTCCGACCCGCACGCCGGGCCGATCAGCGTCTACGAGGTCCACCTCGCCTCGTGGCGTCCCGGCCTCGGGTACCGGGAGCTCGCCGAGGAGCTGACGGCCTACGTGACCGAGCAGGGCTTCACGCACGTCGAGCTCATGCCGGTGGCCGAGCACCCCTTCGGCGGCTCGTGGGGCTACCAGGTGACCGGCTACTTCGCGCCCACGGCGCGGCTCGGCTCCCCCGACGACTTCCGGTACCTCGTCGACCGGCTCCACCAGGCCGGCGTCGGCGTCATCCTCGACTGGGTGCCGGCGCACTTCCCCCGCGACGAGTTCGCGCTCGCCCGCTTCGACGGCACGCCGCTGTACGAGCACCCGGACCCCCGCCGCGGCGAGCAGCTCGACTGGGGCACGCTCGTCTTCGACTTCGGCCGCCGGGAGGTGCGCAACTTCCTCGTGGCGAACGCCACCTACTGGTTCGAGGAGTTCCACGCCGACGGGCTGCGCGTCGACGCCGTCGCCTCGATGCTCTACCTCGACTACTCGCGCGAGGAGGGTGGCTGGACCCCCAACGTCCACGGCGGGCGCGAGAACCTGGAGGCGATCTCGTTCCTGCAGGAGGCGAACGCCACGGCCTACCGGCGCAGCCCCGGCGTGATGATGATCGCCGAGGAGTCGACGGCGTTCCCTGGCGTCACCCGCCCCACCGACACCGGCGGCCTCGGGTTCGGCCTCAAGTGGAACATGGGCTGGATGAACGACTCCCTGCGCTACATGGCCAAGGACCCGATGTACCGCAGCCACCACCACGGCGAGCTCACCTTCTCGCTGGTGTACGCGTTCTCCGAGCAGTACGTCCTGCCAATCAGCCACGACGAGGTCGTGCACGGCAAGGGCTCCCTGCTGAGCAAGATGCCCGGCGACCGCTGGCAGCAGCTCGCCGGGGTCCGGGCCTTCCTGACCTACCAGTGGACGCACCCCGGCAAGCAGCTGCTCTTCATGGGCTGCGAGCTCGCCCAGGAGGCCGAGTGGAGCGAGGGGCGGGGCCTCGACTGGCGGCACCTGGACGACCCTGGCCACGCGGGGGTCCAGCGGGCCGTGCGCGACCTCAACGCCCTCTACCGGGCCACGCCCGCGCTCTGGGAACGCGACTTCGACGGCTCCGGCTTCGAGTGGCTCGAGGCCGACGACGCCGCCCGGAACGTCCTCGCCTACGCCCGGCGGGCCGCCGACGGCACGCCGGTCGTCGTCGTGGTCAACTTCGCCGGGGTGCCCCACGAGGGCTACCGGCTCGGGCTGCCCGACGGCGGCACGTGGGTCGAGGCGTTCTGCTCGGACGCGCTGCAGTACGGCGGCTCCGGCGTGGTGAACACCGGCGAGCTGCACGCCGAGGACGTGCCGTCGCACGGGCGCCGGCACTCCCTCGCGCTACGCGTGCCCCCGCTGGGCGGCCTGGTCCTGCGCCGTCAGTAGAGGTACATCGCGAGGCGTCGGCGGGCCTTGCCGACCCGCGGGTCGGCCACGCCGACGACCTCGAAGTAGTCGACCAGGCGGCCGCGCAGCTTCTCCTTGGCGTCGTCGTCCGCACCCGGCAGGAGGTCCAGCAGGCGCGCCAGCGCGTCTTCGACCTTGCCGCCGAGCATGTCCATGTCGGCCACGGCGAGCTGGGCGTCGACGTCCGCGGGCGCGTCGGCCGCAGCCTGCCGGACCTGCTGCAGGTCGGCGCCGCGGGTGCGCTGCATGAGTGCCACCTGCGCGAGCCCGGCGACCGCCTGCGCGTCCTTCGGGTCCTGCTTGAGCGCCTTGTCGTACGCCGCGGCGGCCGCGTCCAGGTCGTCACGCTCGATCGCGTCGTAGGCCTCCTGGTGCAGCGGCGGCAGCGGCTCCTCGGGCTCCTCGGCCGGCTCGTCCGCGGCGGGCGCTTCCCCGCCCTGCGCGGGGGCGCGCCCGGTCACACCGTTCTGCTCGGCGGCGGCCAGGAGCTGCTCCAGGACGCCGCGCACCTGCTCGTCCGACGCGCCGCCGGCGAAGAGCGGCACGGGCTGGCCCTGCAGGACGGCGACGACGGTCGGCACGCCCTCCGGCTGGAACGCCGCCGCGATCTGGGGGTACGCGTCGACGTCGAGGCGGCCCAGGAGGAACCGTCCGGCGTACTCGTCGGCGATGGTTCCCAGGCTCGTGGCCAGGTCCGCGTTCGCCTGGTCGGTGGGCTTCCACAGCAGGACCACCACGAGGTGCTTCGTCGAGTCCTGCACGACCTGCTGGAAGTTCGCGTCCGTCAGGTCGACGACGTAGCCGCCGGCCGTCGGTGCGCCGCCGGGCTCCCCCGGGGGCGGTGACTGCGGGCGGTTCAGCGCCGACAGGTCGACGGCGCCGCGCGGGCTGAAGCTCGGGTCGGGCACAGGGTTGCTCATGCGCTCATCCTACGAAGTCTCGGAGGTGGGGCGGACCGGGCCGGACCAGCGGCTCGGCCGCTATCGGTCCGTGTTCCGCTCGCTCGGGATCTCGTTCGCCGCGTCGACCGCCACGTGGGAGTACCCGAGGGGCCGCATCGGCTCCTCCGAACCCGCCGGCGGCACGTAGAGCGCCACCTGGTCGGTGTACTCGACATAGAGCTCGTTCGTCTCGTCCTCGCCCTCCAGGAGCGCCGACTGCGTCTCGGTGAGCGGCGGGATCGTGCCGCCTTCCTCGACGTCGAGCCGGACGTTGCCGTCCAGGGCGCCCATGACCACGGCGCCGCCGTCGGACGTCCGCACCGTGAGGGGCTCGTCCCGCGCGGCGAAGGCCAGCCGGTACCGGCCGTCGGCGGCGTCGAACGTGTCGGCCCCGCGCACGTTGCGCGCGTCGGCCTGGATGCGCTTGACGAGGTCCTGGCTGTCGCCGGGGAGCTCGAAGGCGTCGGCGTACTCCGACTCCTCGGGGCCCTTGGTCACCAGGTCGGCGTACTGCGCGACGGCGTCGGCGGGGGTCACCGTGAGCGAGTCGTCGTCCGCGGCCACCTCCTCCGAGCCGATCGCCTCGGGGTCGGCGAAGTTCGGCATCGTGGTGCCGGGGATGAGCTGGACCCACGACCACAGCTTGTAGTTGTCCCGCGCCGACTCCTGCTGGTAGGCCACCATCCGGGGGACCTCGAGGTTCTCGGTGGGCTGCGTGATCGTGTAGGTGACCCGGGGCCAGGACTCGGTCGTGGGGATGATCGCCGCCCGGAGGTCGGTCGGGATCTGCGTCACCAGCGAGTCGTCGCCTCGTGCCTCGGCCACCTTGATCTGGCTCCGGCGGACCTCGTAGGCCGGCCCTCCGACGCGCTCGCGCAGGATCTTCGGGTCGGACTCCTCCCCCGCCTGCTCGAGGACGCTCCCGACGTCCTGCACGACGGCGGTCTCCTGCTCCATCGTCAGCACGGGGCCCTCGAAGGGCTCGTCCGCGGCCGGGGTGGGCAGCTCCTCGGCGCAGCCGGCGAGGAGGGCGGCGGTGGCCGCCACCCCGACGGCGGCGCTCGTGCGCCGCGCGACGCGCGTGGTCCTGGCGGTCATCGGGTCCCCCCGTCGATCGGGTCGTCCTGCTGGTCCTGGCGGGCGGCGGTGGGGTCGAAGCCCCAGGTCTCCCGCCAGGCCGCGGCACGACGCCCCGAGGTGCTGGGGGCGTCGTCGGCGGCCGGTGGCGACTCCGGCGCCGGTGCCGGCCGGACCACCGGGGTCTGGCCGGTGAGCGCGCGCAGCGCCCGGCCCATGCCGGACTGGGCGTCCGTGCGCCGTTCCTCCTCGCGCCGGCGCAGCTCGCGGCGCGTCAGCGGTCGGCCGTCGACCATCGGCATCGAGCCGGTCGTCGTGGTGGGCGGCTCAGTGGGCGGCTCAGTGGGCGACTCGGCGGGCGGCTGCGCAGGTGCCGGTCCCTGTGCTGGTAGGGATGCCGGCGCAGGTGTGGCCCCGGACGGCGAGCCCTCGCCGTCGGCGGGTGCCGGTTCCGGGGCGGAACGCGTGCGCCGCAGGCGGGACGACCGGCGGGAGAACCGGCCGGCCACCGGCACCGGTGCCGTGCCCGTCCGGCCGTCGCCGGCGGGCTCCTCGCCCGGACCGTCCCCGGCGGGGGTGTCCGCGGCCCCGGCCGGTGCGTCGGACGGCGCGCCGTGGGCGGGTGCGGGGGCGGGCCAGCCGGCGCCCGCAGCGGCACCCGCGGCCGGAGCGGCCCACGCCGGGCCGCTCGACGACGACGTCGGCCCGAAGGGCGACGCGGGCGCAGCCGGTGAGGAGGGCGAGGCGGGCGACGCGGGATCGTCGGGGCTCTCGACCGCCGGTGCGGACGACGCCGTCTGCGGCGACGCGTCGGCCGTGGCGCCGGACCTGGCGCCGGCACGGCGGCCACGGCCGGTCTTCTTCGTCGACCCCCGGCGTCCGAGCAGGAGCAGGACGATGCCGATCAGCAGGAGCAGGCCACCGAGCCCGACGGCCGGCCACAGCCAGGGCGTGCCGACCTCGCGGTCCCAGGTGAGCGTGAGGGTGGGGGCCACCGCGTCGGCGTCGGACGCCTCGACCGGGGCCTCCTCGCCCTCGGCGGCCTCCTCGACGGGGGCCGCACCGGTGCCGGCGGCGAGCAGCATCCACGGGCCCGGCCGGTCGCTCCAACGCAGGCTGACCTCCTCGGCGGCGGTCAGCTCGGTGATCCACATGTCGGAGCCCGCCGGGTCCGGCAGCTCGGCCGACTCCTCCGACTCCTCGGACTCCGCCGCTTCCTCGGTGTCCTCCGCCTCCTCGGGGCGCACCTCCGAGGTGGTGAGCGTGTCCCAGTCCGCGAGGCCGGTGACCCGTGCGTACGGGTCGCCGTCGAGCCACCCGAGCACGTCGACGTCACGGCCGACGACGACGGTGACCTCTTGGCCGGCGGGTACCGAGGCGGTGACCGTGACGTCGGAGTCGACGAGGTCGAGGACCCCGGGGTCGGTGACGACGAGCGTGCCGTCGCCCACCGGACGGGCCGTGGCGACCACCGTGTCCGACTCGCGCAGGACCGTCGCTGTCGCGACCCCGAACGCGATGGCGGCCAGACCGGCGATGACCAGGACGGCACCGAGAATGCGTTGCAGCACCAAGCTTCCCTTCGACGTGGACTCCTCAGGATAGGGAGGCGTGGCGATCGCCCAGGACCACGAGGGCGCCCGGGACGGATCGGTTCACGAACCCTTCACGAGTCCGGTACCAGCATCCCCGAGCCTCCCACGGCTCCGGGCCCCACGACCACCGCACGGGTCGCCGCAGGACGGTGATCTTTCCCTTTCGTGAGGATCGGACCCCCTGCTCGGCTGTCGGTGGCTGCACGTGACGTCTATCCTGGCCGGAGCCTCGGCACCCACGACAGACGGAGGTCTTCACGTGTCCGACGAGCGCACGCTCTTCCCGATCACCATGCGCGGCTACGACCGCGCCGCGGTCGAGAACCAGATCTCCCGCCTCGAGCAGGCCGTCGAGGAGGCTCGACGCAACGTCGAGTCGACCGACGCCCGCGCCATGCAGCTCTCCTCCGAGCTCGCCGAGGCGCACCGCCAGCTCCGGGAGAACGACAAGCCGTCCTACGCAGGGCTCGGCGCTCGTGCGGAGCGGCTGCTCCGCTCGGCCGACGAGCAGGCCGCCGAGGTCCTGACGCAGGCCAACCAGCAGGCGTCCGACGTCATGGCGCGGGCCAAGCTGTCGGCCGGCCAGGTCCGCCAGCGGGCGGAGACCGAGGCCTCCGAGCTGCTGTCCAGCGCCCGCCGCGAGGCCGAGGAGATCCGCTCGACCACCCGGTCGGAGGCCGAGGGCGTCCTGCAGGGCGCCCAGCGCCGCGCCGAGGAGCTGGTCGGGTCCGCGGAACGCGAGTCGGCGCTCATCATGAGCACCCTCACCACGGAGGAGAGCGAGCGGCGCGCGTCCCTCGAGCGTGAGATCGGCACGATGCGGTCCACCGCGGAGCGCGAGGTGACCGAGGCGCGCGTCACGACGGACCGCGAGGTCGCCCAGCTCCGGGCCGAGGCCGCCGCCGAGTCGGCCGCCCTGCGCGAGGAGGCCGAGCGCGAGTCCAACGACCTCCTGGAGCGCACCCGGACCGAGGCCGCACGGATCGTGGCGGAGGCCAAGCACCAGGCCGCCGAGGCGGCCAACGCCGTCACGACCGAGCTGGAGGACCTCCGGGAGCGCGCGCGCCGCGCCCTCTCCGACGCCGAGCTCGAGGCGGCCCAGATCCGCGAGCGCGTCGAGAACGAGGCCGCTGAGCGCCACGAGGTCGCCCGGGCCGAGACCGAGCGTCTGGTCGCCGCGGCCGAGGAGCACGCCGCCGAGGCCGAGAAGCGCGTCGCCGTCGCCCTCGAGCAGGCGGACCAGGTCCGCACCGAGTCGGACGCCTACATCAAGGAGCTCGTCGCCGACGCGCGCCGCACGGCCGACTCCATCGTGGCCGAGGCACGCACCTTCGCCGACCAGACCGTCTCCGACGCCCAGGCCGAGGCCGAGCAGAGCCGGACGACCGCGGAGCGTCAGCTCGAGGACCTGACGCGCCGGCACGACTCGATCAACTCCTACCTCGAGGAGCTGCGCGGCCTGCTGGGCACGGAGAAGGCGGCCGACGCCATCCCGGTCGCGACCGTCGACGCCCCCTCGGGCCGGTCCGGCGGCACGCCCTCGGCCGAGCCGCGGTCGGCCGCGAGCTCGGAGAGCCCGCAGCCCGCCAGCCCGCTCGACCAGACCCCCGCCCAGCGGGCGCGTGCCGCCTCCGCGCAGTCGGCGGAGGAGGGCGCCTCGCCCACGGACGAGACGGCGACGACCCGGGCCTGACGCCGGGCGGCCCGGGTCACCGCGCGGAGGTCACCGCGCGGCGGTCACCTCACCCTGGCGTGCAGGTCTGCCACGGCCCGGGCCACCGCGGCGGGCTCCTCGACCGCGCTGAGGTGAGCCGCGTTCGGCACCACGGCGAGCGTCGCGTCCCGCGCAGCGCCGGCCATGTGGCGCGCGTCGTCGACCGTGGTCACCTGGTCCTCCGCCCCGACGACGACGGCCACCGGCCCGCCGAAGGAACGCAGGACGTCCGTCCGGTCCGGCCGCGCCGCCATCGCCCGCTGCGCCCAGGCCACACCGGACAGACCCTGCGAGCGGATCCAGGCGTACACCGTCGGGTAGAGCGAGCGCCGCTCCAGCTCCGACGTCGGGCCGAGGAGCTTGGCCGGCATGCCCATCACCGCGTCGAGGGTCTGCGTCGACTCGACCGCGGCGGCGACCCGCAGCCGGCCGTCGCGGGCCGCGTCGTCGTCGGCGGTCGACTTCGTGTCCACGAGACCGAGGCCGCGCACGAACCCGGGGTGCCGCTCCGCCATCGCGAGGGCCACGTAGCCGCCCATCGACAGCCCCACCACAACGGCGTTGCCCTCCCCCTGCTCGCGCAGCGTCGCGTGCACGAGGTCCGCCGTCGCGTCGAGGCTCGCCGGGAGCTGACCGAGGTCGCTGTGCCCGTGACCCGGCAGGTCCACGGCGATGACACGGGGGCCCTGCGGCAGCTCGTCGACCATGGCGACCCACATGCGATGGTCGAGCGGGAAGCCGTGCAGCAGCACCAGGGGCACGCCGGCGCCGTCGCGCAGCAGGTAGGTGGCCAGGGTCGGGTTCGTCATCGTCGTCATCCTCTCGTCGTGGCCGGTGCGACGTCCGAGGCGTGCTGCACCTCGCCGTCGTAGTGCGTGGGCAGCGAGGGGTGGCCGGGCAGCACGTGCTGGACGATCTCGTCCAGCACGCGCCGCACCGCCGGCTCCCCCACCCACAGGTGCTTGGCGCCGTCCACGCCGATCACCTCCGCCTGCGGCACGCGGGCGAACCGCTCCCGCGCCTCGGCGGGCCGGAGGTAGTCGTCGTGCTCCGGCACGAGGACGACGAGCGGCTTGCCGAACGCGGCCCAGCGGTCGAGGTCGGCGTCCGTGGCACGGTGCAGCGGGGGCGAGAGCAGGATCGCACCCTCGATGCTCGGGTCCGCGCCGTGCTTGAGGACCAGCTCCGTGCCGAACGACCAGCCGACGAGCCAGGGGTGCGGCAGCTCGCGGAACTCGGCGAGCTCGAGGGCCGCCGCGACGTCGTAGCGTTCCGCGTCGCCGCCGTCGAACTCGCCCTGCGAGGTGCCCCGGGCGGACGACGTCCCGCGGGTGTTGAAGCGCAGGACCGCCAGGTCGGCGAGCTCCGGCAGCCGCCACGCCGCCTTGCGGTACACGTGCGAGTCCATGAACCCGCCGTGCGTCGGCAGCGGGTGGAACGTCAGCAGGCTCGCCACCGGCTCCTTCGCGGCCGGCAGCGCGAGCTCACCGACGAGCGTCAGCCCGTCCGCGGTGTGCAGCTCGACGTCCTCGCGACGGGCGGGCAGGACGGTCATGGAGCGGATCTGGTGGCCGGTGGTGGCGTCGTCGTTCACTCTTCCACCCTAGTTCGGGCGCCAGCTCCCGCAGGTCAGCGCAGCCGTTCGCGCCGCTCCCAGCATGCGGAGTGCCAGTGCCGGCGCGACTCGAGGCCGGCCGCCTCGCCGCCGATCGCGTCGCGGGCCCACGCCACCACGTGCGGCGTCCCCGCCGGGATCTGCTGGTGGCACGTCGGGCACGTGTAGACCTTGTCTCCCCCACGGACGCGCCGGACGGTCCACTCTCCGTCGCCCGCACTGACGTGCCGGGTGCCGCCGAGGGCGCGGTCCATGTCGAGAGGCTGGTGCTCGGCGCCCCAGGGGCGCTTCCGGGAGGGTCGACGCGACGGCATGCCATCCATTGTCACGCGTCCGCGACTCCGGCGGCGCACCTGGGAACGGGGCTCAGGTTCGGCCGTTAGAGTGTCCCGGATCCACTGTCGACCGAAGGGCACCTCGTGAAGCTCCGTACCGCCGTCGGCGCCACCAGCGTCGTGCTGGCCGCCTCCCTCGCACTGGCCGGCTGCGCCGACGACAGCGCGCCCGAGGAGAACTCCCCCTCCCCCGAGGCGTCCGCCGAGACGTCGGAGTCCGCCGAGGCCACCGACCAGGCCGAGCCGACCGAGGCAGACATCGCCGCGGTCGAGGCGATCAAGGTCACCGGTGACCCGGGCTCCGAGCCCGAGCTCGCCTTCGAGGGGCTCGAGGTCTCCGTGCCGACGACCCGCGTCGTCGACACCGGCGACGGCGAGGAGCTCGCCGAGGGCATGAAGGTCACCATGCAGTACGTCGCCTACGACGCCGCGGGCGAGCGGCTCGGTTCCACCTGGGAGAACGACGCCCCGGAGAGCTTCACGCTCGGAGATGAGCGTTATTCAATCCTGACGGAGCCTCTGGTCGGCCAGCCCGTCGGCACGCGGCTCCTCATCGCCAACCCGACCGTCGACGCGCAGAACGAGCCCTCGACGGTCGTCAACCTCATCGAGATCACCGACGCCGTCCAGATCCCGTCGCGGGCCGAGGGCGAGGCCGTCGAGCCCGCCGAGGGCCTGCCGACGGTCACCCTGGGCGACGACGGCGCCCCGTCGGTCGAAATCCCCGAGGGCTACGAGGCCCCGGAGGAGCTCGTCGCCCAGACGCTGATCAAGGGCGACGGCGCGGAGGTGACCCCCGACCAGACGGTCATCGCGCACTACACCGGCTGGACGCTGGACGGCGAGGTCTTCGACTCGTCCTGGGAGCGCGGTGAGCCGTCGTCGTTCTCGCTGCAGCAGGTCATCCCCGGTTGGACCGACGGGATCTCCGGCCAGACGGTGGGCAGCCAGGTGCTGCTCGTCATCCCTGCTGAGCAGGCCTATGGCGCCAACCCGCCGGAGGGCAGCGGAATCGAGCCGGACAGTCCTCTCGTCTTCGTCGTCGACATCCTCGACGCCGACTGATCCCCGGGCCGCGGCCCACCACGACGACGGCGGGCCCTCGCTCCATGCGAGGGCCCGCCGTCGTCGTCTCCGGATCCCTCGAGGTAGTGGCGCGCGCCGCGAGGTAGTGCCGACATCGCCGAGGTAGTAGCGGCCCCGCCGAGGTAGCAGCGGGGACGACGACGCCCCTCCGCTCGGCCTGAGCGGAGGGGCGTCGGGCGGTGGTCACCGCCCCGGGTCAGCGATCAGAAGTCCCAGTCGTCGTCCTCGGTCTCGACCGCCTTGCCGATGACGTACGAGGAGCCCGACCCCGAGAAGAAGTCGTGGTTCTCGTCCGCGTTCGGGCTCAGCGCCGCGAGGATCGCCGGGTTGACGTCGGTCTCGTCCTTCGGGAAGAGGCCCTCGTAGCCCAGGTTCATCAGGGCCTTGTTGGCGTTGTAGCGCAGGAACTTCTTGACGTCCTCGGTGAGGCCGAGCTCGCCGTACAGCGCGTCGGTGTACTCGACCTCGTTCTCGTAGAGCTCGAAGAGGAGCTCGAAGGTGTAGGCCTTCATCTCGTCCTGCTCGGCCGAGGTGAGCTTGGCCAGCCCCTTCTGGAACTTGTAGCCGATGTAGTACCCGTGCACGGCCTCGTCGCGGATGATGAGGCGGACCAGGTCGGCCGTGTTGGTCAGCTTGGCGCGGCTGGACCAGTACATCGGTGCGTAGAAGCCCGAGTAGAACAGGAACGACTCGAGCATCGTCGAGGCGACCTTGCGCTTCAGCGGGTCGTCGCCGCGGTAGTAGTCGAGGACGATCTCCGCCTTGCGCTGCAGGTACGGGTTGTCCTCGGACCAGGCGAAGGCCTCGTCGATCTCCTTGGTCGAGATCAGCGTGGAGAAGATCGAGGAGTAGCTCTTGGCGTGCACCGACTCCATGAACGCGATGTTGGTGTACACCGCCTCTTCGTGCGGCGTGATCGCGTCGGGGATGAGCGAGACCGCGCCGACGGTGCCCTGGATCGTGTCCAGCAGCGTCAGCCCGGCGAAGACGCGCGTGGTCATGAGCTTCTCGGCGTCCGAGAGCGTGTTCCACGACTGGATGTCGTTGGACACCGGGACCTTCTCCGGCAGCCAGAAGTTGCCGACCAGGCGGTCCCAGACCTCCAGGTCCTTCTCGTCCTGGACACGGTTCCAGTTGATCGCGCTGACGCGGTCGATGAGCTTGAGCTGGCCGGTGGGTGCCATGGCGGGTTCCTTCAGGTACGAGTGACGGGATGCGGTCGAGAGCGGGTCGGCGTCACAGCATGCAGCTGACGCAGTTCTCCACCTCGGTGCCCTCGAGCGCCAGCTGACGCAGGCGGATGTAGTAGAGCGTCTTGATGCCCTTGCGCCAGGCGTAGATCTGCGCCTTGTTCACGTCGCGCGTGGTCACCGTGTCCGGGAAGAACAGCGTCAGCGACAGGCCCTGGTCGACGTGCTGGGTGGCCGCCGCATAGGTGTCGATGATCTTCTCGTAGCCGATCTCGTACGCGTCCTGGTAGAACTCCAGGTTGTCGTTCGTCATGTACGGCGCCGGGTAGTAGGCCCGGCCGAGCTTGCCTTCCTTGCGGATCTCGATCTTGGCCGCCACCGGGTGGATGGAGGACGTCGAGTTGTTGATGTAGCTGATCGAGCCGGTCGGCGGCACCGCCTGGAGGTTCTGGTTGTAGATGCCGTGCTCCATGACGGACGCCTTGAGACGGCGCCAGTCGTCCTGCGTCGGGATGTGCACGCCGGCGTCCGCGAAGAGGCGGGCCACCCGCTCGGTGGCGGGCTTCCACTCGGCGTCCGTGTACTTGTCGAAGTACTCCCCGGTGGCGTACTTCGAGTCCTCGAAGCCGCCGAACGCCCGCCCGCGCTGCTCGGCGAGCCGGTTCGAGGCCGCGATCGCGTGGTACGCGACCGTGTAGAAGTACATGTTCGTGAAGTCGATGCCCTCGTCGGAGCCGTAGTAGATCCGCTCGCGCGCGAGGTAGCCGTGCAGGTTCATCTGCCCCAGGCCGATGGCGTGCCCCATCTCGTTGGCCCGCTTGACCGACGGCACCGACTCGATGCTGGTCTGGTCGGAGACCGCGGTCAGCGCACGGATCGCCGTGTCGATCGTCGCGCCGAAGTCCGGCGAGTCCATCGTCTTGGCGATGTTCAGCGAACCGAGGTTGCAGGAGATGTCCCGGCCGACCTCGTCGTAGGACAGGTCCTCGTGGAACGTCGACGGGGTGGAGACCTGCAGGATCTCGGAGCAGAGGTTCGAGTGGGTGATGCGCCCCTTGATCGGGTTCGCGCGGTTCACCGTGTCCTCGAACATCACGTACGGGTAGCCGGACTCGAACTGCAGCTCCGCGATCGTCTGGAAGAAGTCGCGGGCCTTGATCGTCGTGGACCGGATCCGCTCGTCCGCGACCAGCTCGTCGTACTTCTCGGTGATCGAGACGTCGGCGAACGGCTTGCCGTAGACGCGCTCGACGTCGTACGGGCTGAACAGGTGCATGTCCTCGTTGCGCTTGGCGAGCTCGAACGTGATGTCCGGGATCACGACGCCCAGCGAGAGGGTCTTGATCCGGATCTTCTCGTCGGCGTTCTCGCGCTTGGTGTCGAGGAACCGGAGGATGTCCGGGTGGTGCGCGTGCAGGTACACCGCGCCGGCTCCCTGGCGGGCACCGAGCTGGTTGGCGTAGGAGAACGAGTCCTCGAGGAGCTTCATCACGGGGATGACGCCGGACGACTGGTTCTGGATGTGCTTGATCGGCGCGCCGTGCTCACGGACGTTGCTCAGCAGCAGCGCCACACCGCCGCCGCGCTTGGAGAGCTGCAGCGCGGAGTTGATGCCGCGCGCGATGGACTCCATGTTGTCCTCGATGCGCAGCAGGAAGCAGGACACGGGCTCGCCGCGCTGCGCCTTGCCCACGTTGAGGAACGTCGGGGTGGCCGGCTGGAAGCGGCCGGAGATGACCTCGTCGACGATGTCGCGAGCCGTCTGCTCGTCCCCGTCGGCGAGGCCGAGCGCGACCATCGAGACCCGGTCCTCGAACCGCTCGAGGTACTTCTTGCCGTCGAACGTCTTGAGCGTGTACGAGGTGTAGTACTTGAACGCGCCGAGGAACGACTCGAAGCGGAAGTCCGCGGCGTAGGCGCGCTGGAACAGCTCCTTGACGAACGCGCGGGAGTACTTCGCCAGCACGGTGGGGTCGTAGTACTTGTTCTCGACCAGGTGGTCGAGCTTCTCGTCGAGCGTGTCGAACTCGATCGTGTTGGGCAGCACGTGCTGCCGGAAGTACGCGGACGCGGCCTCGTGGTCCTTGTCGAACTGGATCGTGCCGTCCGGTCCGTACAGGTTCAGCATCGCGTTGAGCGCGTGGTAGTCGAGCTCCGCCTGCTGCAGCGGGACCGCCGTGGCGGTGCCCGGCGTGCTGCTCACGCCGGGATCAGTGACTGTCGTTGCCAAAATCGTCCCAATCCGTCACGGACGCGCTGGGCGTCCTCGGCCGTCCCGAGCAGCTCGAAGGCGTACAGGTACGGCACCTGGCACTTCGCCGAGATGATGTCGCCGGCGATGCAGTACGCAGCGCCGAAGTTGGTGTTGCCCGCGGCGATGACGCCACGGATCAACGACCGGTTGTGCGCGTCGCCGAGGAACCGGCGGACCTGGCGCGGCACCGATCCGCCCTCGTTGCCCCCGCCGTAGGTGGGGACCATGAGGACGTACGGCTCGTCGACCGTCAGGAACCCGTCGGCGGGGCGCACCGGGATGCGGTGGACCGGCATGCCCAGCTCCTCGAGGTCGAGGCGCTGGACGAACCGGTGCGTGTTCTCCGAGACGCTGGAGAAGTAGACGAGCGACCCCATGTCACCCTCCCCCGAAGGACGTGCTGCGTGCTCGCCGACCGCGGCCGGCGAGGAGGTCAGGCCGAGACGGCCTGCTGCGCCGCGACGGCGCTGATCTGGTCGGGGCGGAAGCCCGACCAGTGGGTGTCCCCGGCGACGACGACAGGAGCCTGCAGGTAACCGAGCCCACGGACCATCTCGAGGGCCTCGGCGTCCTCGGTGATGTCCACGACCGTGTACTCGACGCCCTTGCGGTCGAGGGCGCGGTAGGTCGCATCGCACTGCACGCAGGCCGGCTTGCTGTAGACCGTGACGCTCATGTCGCACTCCCTGTCTCGCCGCCCGATCGGCGGTGTCCGTCAGTCCTGTGATGTCGTTTCCGGCGGCGTCCCGCGGGGGCCGGGACCGGCCTCCGCGCCCCCTGTCGAGAGGCCTGTGACCAGTGCCGACACCGGTGGAACTACACCGATGTTGCCGGTGCGAGGAGCAGAGCCCCTCGCGTCCCTCAAACACTACACCTAGTGTTCCGCGACTGCCTGCCCACGACATGTTGTGGTCGACACGGATGTGGTTACACGGGCGTGATTCGCCCGGATTGACCCTCGTGAGGCTCCGGGAGCCACCTGCGAGCATCGTCGCACGGGGGTCTGACAGGGCTCGCCGTCCACCGCTCGGTGCACCGGTCCGGACACCCCTCGGCGGCGGCGTCACGCGCCTCGGGGCGGTTCGTCCACAGCCCGTGGACGACGGCGGTCCACACCCTGTGCACGGCTCCGCACCGGTCGCGGGCGACGACCGGAGAGGCCTACCTCTGATCTTCCTCACACCTGCGCGGGCCGGGCGTGTCGCGCCGGCCGGGCGCGTCGTCGTCCCCGGACGCACCACGAGCGTGCGGCCCCCTCCTCGGCACCCGCTCGAGGACGAGGCCCGCACGCTCGTGGCGGGACGGGCGCTCAGGCCGCGGGACCGGCCTCGAAGACCGCCGGGATCCGGCCGGTCCGGGTGAGCCGGGCGTACCAGTACGCCGAGTCCTTCCAGGTGCGCTCCCCCGTCGGGTAGTCGACGTGCAGGATGCCGAACCGCTTGGAGTACCCGTAGGCCCACTCGAAGTTGTCCATCAGCGACCACGCGAAGTAGCCGCGCACGTCCGCGCCGGCGTCGATCGCCGCGGCGACGGCGGCCACGTGGTCCCGCAGGTACGCCACACGGGCGATGTCGTGGACGCGCGGGATCCCGAGCGCCGGGTCCTGGACCACCTCGTCCGCGAACGACGCGCCGTTCTCCGTCACGGCGAGCGGCTGGTCCGGGTAGCGCTCGTGCAGGTCCAGCAGCAGCTCCGTCAGGCCCGCGGGCTCGACGTTCCAGCCCATCGCGGTGTACGGGCCGGGCTGCGGCAGGAACTCGACGTCGTCGGCCGCGACCCACGGCGACGCCGCCGTGGTCTTGTGCCCGTCGGCTCGCACGGGCTCGCCCTCGCCGTCGAACCGGCGCACCCGGGTGGACGAGTAGTAGTTGACCCCCAGCACGTCCAGCGGCTGCCGCACGACGTCGAGGTCGCCGTCGTGCACGAACGACCAGTCCGAGACGCTCGCCGTGTCCTGCTGGACGTCGGCCGGGTAGGTGCCCTCGAGCAGCGGCCCGAGGAACACCCGGTTGGCCAGCCCGTCGATCTGGCGCACGGCGTCGGCGTCGGCGTCCGAGCCGGAGGCCGCCCGCAGCACGTGCAGGTTCAGCGTGATCGAGCACGCGGCCCCGGGCAGCTCCTCGCGGATGGCCCGGACGGCCAGGCCGTGCGCGAGGTTGAGGTGGTGCACGGCCGCGAGCGCCGCCGCCGGCTCCGTGCGTCCCGGCGCGTGCACCCCGGAGGCGTACCCGAGGTAGGCGGAGCACCAGGGCTCGTTCAGCGTGGTCCACAGCGCGACCCGGTCGCCGAGCTCACGGGCCATCGCCCGGGCGTAGTCGGCGAACGCGTACGCCGTCTCGCGGGCGGCCCAGCCGCCGGCGTCCTCGAGCTCCTGGGGCAGGTCCCAGTGGTACAGGGTCACGTAGGGCGTGATCCCCCGCTCCCGGAGCGCGTCGAGCAGGTTCCGGTAGAAGTCGACGCCCTCGGCGTTGAGCGGCCCGCTGCCCCCCGGCTGCACGCGCGACCAGGAGATCGACAGCCGGTAGGCGCTGACCCCGAGCCGCGCCAGGTGGTCCACGTCCTCGGCCCAGCGGTGGTAGTGGTCGCAGGCGACGTCGCCGGTGTCGCCGCCCTGGACGGCGCCGGGCACACGGCAGAGCGTGTCCCAGATGGACGGACCCCGCCCGCCTTCCGCCGCCGCGCCCTCGATCTGGTAGGCCGCCGTGGCGGTACCCCACAGGAAGCCGTCCGGGAACTGCCCGGTCGTGCTGATGGTGCTCACAGGTCGATCCTCACTTCGTCCGGACCGTTCGCCTCGGTCCGCAGGCCACCGACCTGGACCGCCCATCGGGTGGAAGCGTTCCCACTCGAGACGACGACGGCGCTCTCGGTGCGTCGTACACGGAATGTCGCCGGTGCGCCCTCGCCACCGGGCACGCTGACCTCGGAGTCGTGACCCGCTGCGAGCTCGACGCAGTGGAGGGTCACGCCCTCGGCCCAGGCGTAGTCGGGACGGTCGGTGCGGGCCCCGACGGGGAGCACGCTACCCGGTCGCACCAGCAGCGGCAGACTCGCGTACCCGTGTGTCTCGGCGACCCACCGCGGACCGGTCACCACGGGCCCCTCGACCGGACCGCCGTCGGCCACGGATCCCGGGTCGACGAGGGTCCAGCGCCCCTCGGGCACGTAGACGTCCGCCGTGCCGTCCTCGCGCAGGACCGGCGCCACGAGCAGCGAGTCGCCCAGCATGTACTGGGTGTCGACGCCGTACGTGCTCCGGTCGCCGGGGAACTCGAGCACCATCGGGCGCATCATGGGCGTCCCGGCGCCCGCGACCTCCTCGGCGAGGCGGCCCAGGTAGGGCATGAGGCGCATCTTCAGGTGCGTGAACCGCCGGGCGACGTCCACCGCCTCGTCGTCGAACGCCCACGGCACCCGGTACGACGAGGAGCCGTGCAGGCGTGAGTGGCTCGACAGCAGCCCGAACGCGAGCCAGCGCTTGAAGACGCCCGCGTCCGGGGTGCCCTCGAACCCGCCGATGTCGTGGCTCCAGTACCCGAACCCGGACATCGCCAGCGAGAGGCCACCGCGCAGGGACTCCGCCATCGCGGTGTACGTCGAGTCGCAGTCGCCGCCCCAGTGCACCGGCATCTGCTGCCCGCCCGCCGTCGCCGCCCGGGCGAAGACGACCGCCTCGCCCGCGCCGCGCCGTCGCTCGAGCAGCCCGAACACGGCCTCGTTGTAGAGCTGGGCGTAGTAGTTGTGCATCCGTTGCGGGTCGGAGCCGTCGTGCCAGACCACGCCCTGCGCCGGGACACGTTCGCCGAAGTCCGTCTTGAAGCAGTCCACGCCCTGGTCGAGCAGCCGCTCGAGGTGGCCGAGGTACCAGTCGGTGGCGGCCGGGTTGGTGAAGTCCACCAGCCCCATGCCCGCCTGCCAGAGGTCCCACTGCCACACCCCGCCGTCCTCGGTGCGCAGCAGGTAGCCCCGCTCGGCACCCTCGGCGAACAGCGGCGAGCGCTGGGCGATGTACGGGTTGATCCAGGCGCTGACCTGCAGGCCGCGCGCGTGCAGGCGGGCGAGCATGCCCTCCGGGTCGGGGAAGGTCCGCGGGTCCCACTCGAAGTCGCACCACTGGTACTCGCGCATCCAGAAGCAGTCGAAGTGGAAGACGCTCAGGGGCAGGTCCCGCTCGGCCATCCCGTCGATGAAGGAGGTCACGGTCCGCTCGTCGTAGTCGGTGGTGAACGACGTCGACAGCCACAGCCCGTAGGACCAGGCGGGCACCCGCGGAGGTCGTCCGGTCAGCGCCGTGTAGCGGCGCAGCACGTCCTTCGGCGTCGGCCCCGCGACCACGTGGTACGTGAGGGACTGCCCCGGCACGGAGAGCTGGACGCGCGAGTTGACCTCGGAGGCCACCTCGAGGGACACCTTCTCGGGGTGCGCGACGAAGACGCCGTACCCGGCGGACGTGACGTAGAACGGGACGTTCTTGTAGGCCTGCTCGCTGGAGGTGCCGCCGTCGGCGTTCCAGACGTCGACCTCCTGGCCGTTCTTGACGAACGGGCCGAACCGCTCCCCCAGCCCGTAGACGTGCTCGCCCGGGGAGAGCGCGAGCTGCTCGTGCACCCAGTGCTCGCCGGTGTCCGCCGCGATGACGGCGACCGACTTCGGCAGGCTCGAGGTGATCACCCGGCCCTCGTGCTCGAAGTCCACCCGCCAGGCACCCTGCCGGTGCACCCGGACGCTGAGCCCGCCGGTCTCCAGCACGCCCGCCGTCTCGTCGACCTTGACCACGGGCCGGAACCCGGGCTCGGCGTGCACCGCGAAGTCCGGCCCGCGGCGAACGGCCCCGGTGTGGTGCTCCACGCGGACCGTGACGACGCCCGGCGCCGGCGAGGAGTAGGTGAGCGTGACCACGGGCCGGTTGAGGGTGTCGCCGCGGTCACGGACCACGGACGTCGGCGCGAAGACCGTCATCGTGCCCGCGACCTCGTCCACGCGGACGTCGTCGACCTCCGTCGCGTACAGCGGGTGCAGGCCCGGCCGGGACAGCCAGTAGCCGTCGGTGAACTTCATGCGTTCCTCTCGGTCAGGACGACGACGTCGCCCGCGGGCACGTCGACCAGGTCGGTGAAGACGGAGCCGCTCAGCACGTCGGAGTGCTCCCCGGGGATGCGCACGTGCGCCGCGGCCCCGGAGTGGTTGAGCACGAACAGGTGGTCGCCGCGACGCACGGCCTCGACGTCGGGCAGGTCGGCCAGGCCCGGCACGACGCCGGACACCCCCGCCCGCTCGCAGGCGTCGGCCAGGACGCGGCGCAGCAGGGGCTCGGGCAGGACCGTGCCCACGTACCAGGCGCAGCCGGCGTCCGCGGCGGTCGCGACGCCGTCCGACCGCGGCACCCGGCGCCGGGTCACGGCGGGCGCACCGGCGAGGTGGCCGACGGCGTAGCTCGCCAGCACCTCGGCCCCGTCGGTCCGCAGCAGCTCGCCGAGCACGTGGGCGCGTGGGCCGGCGTCCGCGGGCTCGTCCGGGCCCACGAGCGGCCCGGCGAGCGGCACGCCGGCGTCGGGCAGCGCGGCCCACTCCTCGCCGCTCACGCCGAGGAGGTCGGCCAGGAGCACCGGGAACCGGCCGGTGCGGACGTGGGCGTCCCGGTCGGCGACACCGGTGAAGCAGCCGACGACGACGCTCGCTCCCCGCGAGGCGGCGCGCCCGAGCGCGTCGGCCGCCTCGGGTGAGAGCAGGTAGCTCTGCGGGACGAGGACGACGTCGTAGCCTGCGGAGCCGGTGATTGCCAGATCGTCCGGGTGGACCAGGTCGACCGCGACGCCCGCGTCCCAGAGCACGCGGTACCAGGCGCGCAGCACGTCCAGGGTGCGCAGCCGCCCGGTGGGCCGGGCCTGTTCCTCGGCCGCCCACCAGGACTCCCAGTCGAAGAGCGCGACCACGCGTGCCGGGACCCGCTGCCCGACGACGTCGCGCAGCCGGGCCAGGTCACCGCCGACACGCACCACCCCAGCGTGCACCCGGGTGTCCGCACCCGCGTGCGGGAGCATCGCCGAGTGGAAGCGCTCGGCCCCGGCCCGGGACGCGCGCCACTGGAAGTAGCAGACGCCGTCGGCCCCGTGCGCCACCGCCTGCAGCGCCTCGCGTCGTGACCGTTCGGGCGATCGGGGCAGGTTGTGGTCCCGCCAGCTCACGGCGCCGACGGCGGCCTCCATGAGCATCCAGGGACGGCCGCCGCCGAGCGAGCGCATCAGGTCGGCCGTCAGGGCGGCGTCGGCCGGCGAGCGCGGGTCGCCCGGGTCGGGGTAGGCGTCGTCCGCGACGACGTCGAGGTCCCGGGCCCACGACCAGTAGTCCGCCAGGGCGAAGAAACCCATGAGGTTCGTGGTCACGGGCCGCTCGGGGTCGACGGCGCGGATCACGTCGCGCTGCTCGCGGTACAGCGTGCGCAGCTGGTCCGAGGAGTAGCGGCGGAAGTCGAGCGACTGCGAGGGGTTGACGTGGTACGGCATCCGACGCGGCGGCAGGACCTCGTCGAACGAGGCGTACTGCTGGGACCAGACGGTCGTGGCCCAGGCCTCGTTGAGCGCCTCGACCGTCCCGTACCGGGCGCGCAGCCACCGCCGGAACGCGGCGGCGGACTCGTCCCCGTAGCAGACCTGGCCGAGCTCGTTGCCGACGTGCCACATCCGCACGGCCGGGTGGCCCGCGTACCGCTCCACCAGGTCGCGGGTGATCGCCAGCGCGTGCTCGCGGTAGACGCGAGAGGCAGGGCTGAACTGGTTGCGCGACCCGGCCACGAGCCGCACGCCGTCGGCGTCGACGGGCAGCGTGTCCGGGTGCAGCCGGCCGAGCCAGGGGGGCGGCGAGGCGGTGGGCGTGGCGAGGTCCACCGCGATGCCGGCCGCGCCCAGCAGGTCGAGGACCTCGTCGAGCCAGGCGAACTCGCGGGCGCCGGGTCGCGGCTCGTAGCGCGCCCAGGAGAAGACCCCGACGGTGACGAGGTTGACGCCCGCGCCGGCCATCAGCCTGATGTCCTCGCGCCACGTCCGGCGGTCCCACTGCTCGGGGTTGTAGTCACCGCCGTAGAGCAGGCCGAGGTCGGCGGTCAGCGCGGCGAACCCGGCGAGGTCGCCGGCCCGCCGGGTCGCGCTCTTCTCGTGCGGCACCGTCGCCCTCCTGTCGCTCGGCACGCCTCGTCGCGTGCTCGGTCAGCTCGTGCCCGTCGACCCGGCGTTGGAGCGCGATCGTCGAAGCGTTTCAACACGCTAGCCTGTCTCCATGCCCGGTGTCCAGCGTCGAACGACCGCGCCCTCCTCCCCGACCGAACCGCCCCTCGAGACACGCTCTCAGCCGCAGCAGTCCGGGCATCCCGCTCCACAGGCAAGCGACTCGGGCCGCGGCGGCGGCGGCGCCCCTCCGTCGGACGACCGCAGCCTCCATCGACTCTGGTTCGACACTCCGGCAGCAGATTGGATCGAAGCGCTTCCGGTCGGCAACGGGCACCGCGGCGCCCTCTGCGCCGGCCGTCCCGGGACCGAGCACCTGTGGCTCAACGACCTCACCGCCTGGTCCGGGCTGCCCGGCGCCGACCCGCTGTCCGGGGTCGCCGCCCGCGGACCGGCGCACCTCACCGCGGCGCGGGCGGCACTCGCCGGCGGTGACGTGCGCCGCGCCGAGGACCTCCTGGCCCGGATGCAGAGCCCCTGGGTCCAGGCCTACCTGCCCCTCGCGGCGGTCGACGTCGCCGTCCGGGCTGCCGGTGCCGCACCTGCCGATGCCCACCGTGCCGCACCGCTGCTGGTGCGGCGCGAGCTCGACCTGCGCACGGCCGTCGCCACCCACACCTGGACCTCGCCCACGACCGGCCGCGTCGTCCAGGAGACGTGGGCCGACGCGGCCGCCTCGGACGGCGGACCGGTCGTCCACACCGTGCACGCGGAGCATCCCGTGCGCCTCGAGGTCGCGCTGAGCAGCCTCCTGCGCCCGACCGACGACGCGACCCCGGCCGCGAGCGCGACCGCGGCGCCGTCGTCGGGCACCGGCGGCACGCTGCACCGCACGTGGCACCTGCCCGTCGACGTGGCCCCCGGCCACGAGGACGTCCCCGAACCCGTGCGCTACGACACCGAGCACGGCCGGCGCGGCCACGTGACGGTCGCCGCCCTCGATGACCCCGACGCGCACGTCACCGCCGGCACCCTGCGCACCTCCCCTCGTCGGCAGCACACACTCCTCATCGACACGAGCACGACGCCGCCCGTCACCAACGCGCTCGGCGGAGACGTGGCGCCCGGCCGTCAAGCCCGACGTGGAGGGCGCCCCGCGCCCGTGAACGCGGCTGGGCGCCACGTCTCCGCCGTGCGCGTGGATCGCGAGCAGCACGTCCGGGCCCACGCCGCGCTCTACGACCGATTCCACCTCGACCTGCCCAGTGCTTCCGGCGCCGACGCCCTGCCGACCGACGCCCGCATCGCGGCAGCCGTCGACCGCCCCGATCCGGGGCTCGCCGCGCTGGCCGTGCACCACGGCCGCTACCTGCTGATGTCCTCCTCGCGCCCGGGTGGCCTGCCGGCCACCCTGCAGGGCATCTGGAACACCGAGCTGCCGGGGCCCTGGTCGAGCGCCTACACCCTCAACATCAACCTCCAGATGGCCTACTGGCCGGCCGAGGTCACGGGCCTGCCCGAGTGCCACGAGCCGCTGCTGCGCTTCGTCGCCGGGCTCGCCGCCGGGCCGGGTGCCGCCGTCGCGCGCGACCTGTACGGCACGCGCGGCTGGGTCGCGCACCACAACTCCGACGCCTGGGGGCACGCCGCACCCGTCGGTGCAGGCCACGGCGACGCGTCCTGGGCCATGTGGCCCTGGGGCGGGGTGTGGCTCGCCCAGCACCTGTGGGAGCACCACCAGTTCGCCCCCGACCTGACGTTCCTGCGCGACGCGGCGTGGCCTGTCCTCGCCGGCGCAGCCCGGTTCGCCCTCGACTGGGTGCAGACCGGCACCACCGAGAGCGCCGGGAGCGCCTGGACCTCGCCCTCGACCTCTCCGGAGAACCGGTTCGTGGCCGACGACGGCGCCCCGGCCGCCGTGACGACGTCGGCCACGATGGACGTGGCCCTCGTCCGAGGGCTCGCGGCGACCTGCCGCGCCGCGGCCACCGAGCTCGGGCTCGGAGGTTGCGCCGGCGAGGCGGAGACGTGGCTGCGCCGGCTCGAGGAGGTCGCCGCGGCGCTCCCCGACCCGCGGGTGGACGGCCGGGGCGCGCTCGCCGAGTGGGCTGCCGACCTGCCCGAGGCCGAGCCCGAGCACCGGCACCTGTCGCACCTCGTGGGCCTGTTCCCGCTCGGCACCCTGGACCCGGTGACGACGCCGGAGCTCGCCGCGGCGGCCACCCGCAGCATCGAGCGGCGGGGGCCCGAGTCCACCGGCTGGTCCCTCGCCTGGCGGCTGGCCCTGTGGGCCCGGCTGGGCGACGGTGCGCGCGCCCACGACCAGGTGCTCCTCGCGCTGCGGCCCGCCGGCGGCGAGGGGGCGGGTCACCGGGGCGGCATGTACCCCAACCTCTTCAGCGCGCACCCGCCGTACCAGCTGGACGGCAACTGCGGGCTCACCGCCGGTGTCGCCGAGATGCTGCTGCAGTCGCACCGCACCACCGACGGGCTGGTCCGCCTCGACCTGCTGCCCGCCCTGCCCGACGCGTGGCCCGACGGATCGGTGTGCGGCCTGCGCGCGCGGGGCGGCGTCGTCGTCGACCTGGCCTGGCGGGCCGGGCGCCTGACCGCCGCCGGGCTGCGCGCCTCGGCCGCGACGTCCGTCGTCGTGCACCGTCCGGGTGAACTCGCCGAGGCCGCGCCGGTGCACCTGCCGGCGGGCGCTACCGTTTCCCTCACCGAGGGTGCCGACGTGCACCCCACCACGAGGAGCTGAGGAATGGCCACGATCGAGGACGTCGCCCGGGCCGCCGGTGTCTCGGCGTCGACCGTGTCGTACGTGCTGTCCGGCAAGCGGTCGATCTCCCCGCCCACGCGCCGACGCGTCGAGCAGGCCATCGCCGAGCTCGGCTACCGGCCGCACATGGGCGCCCGGGCCCTCGCCTCGAACCGGACCCACGTGATCGGGCTCATGGCACCCCTGCGCTCCGGCGTCGACGTCTCGGTGATCATGCAGTTCGTCACCGGTGTCGTCACCCGGGCGCGCGGGTTCGAGCACGACGTGCTGCTGCTCACCCAGGACGACGTCGGAGGGCTCGAACGCGTCGCCGCAGGATCCATGGTGGACGCCGTCGTCGTGATGGACGTCGAGGCGGACGACCCGCGCATCCCTGTGCTCGGCTCCCTGCGTCAGCCGACGGTGCTGATCGGTCTGCCCCGCGACGCGGGCGGCCTGAGCTGCGTCGACCTGGACTTCGAGGCCGTGGGGGCGCTGGGAGCCCGGCACCTGGCGGACACGGGGCATCACGACGTCGCCCTGCTCGGATCGCCGCCCGAGGTCATGGACCGCCACACCTCGTACGCCGACCGGGTGGTGCGCGGGTTCACCGCCACGGCCTCCGCCCGCGGTCTCGCGGCCACCGTCGAGCCGTGCGGGTCCAGCCCGGCCGGCGCCCAGCAGGCCGTCGACGCCGTCCTCGACCGGGCGCCGGGCACCACGGGCCTGGTCGTGCACAACGAGCGGGCGCTGCCGCACGTGCTGGCCCACCTGCGCGAGCGCGGACGCGTCGTCGGACACGACACCTCGGTGGTGGCGGTCTGCCCGGCCGACGTCGCACTCTCGCAGGCGCTGCCCATGACGAGCATCGACATCCCGGCCGAGCTCATCGGGTCCGTCGCCGTCGAGATGGTCATGGCGCGGCTCGAGGGCGAGCAGCCGGCAGAGACCCGGCTGCTCGCCCCCGTCCTCACCGAACGGGCCAGCGGGACACCCGGCCCCGCGGCGCTGCCCGTCACCCCTTGATGGCCCCGAAGATGACGCCCTTGGTGAAGTGGCGCTGCACGAACGGGTAGACCAGCAGGATCGGCACGACCGCCAGCACGAGGACGGCCATCTTGACCGGCAGGCCCGTCACGGCCCCCGTCGCGACGTCGATCTGCCCGGCCCCCGACCCGGGCAGCGTCGCCCCCTGCAGCACGTACGAACGGAGCACGAGCTGCAGGGGCCACTTGGCGTTGTCGTTGATGTAGAGCATCGCGTTGAAGAACGCGTTCCAGTACCCCACCCCGTAGAACAGGGCCACGACGGCGATCGCCGCCTTGGACATCGGTGTGACGATCTGGAACAGCACCCGCCAGTCCCCGGCGCCGTCGATCCGGGCGGCGTCGGTGATGGCCGGGTCGATCCCCATGAAGAACGACCGCAGGATCAGCACGTTGAAGGCGGAGACCGCCGTCGGCAGGATCAGCGCCCAGTACGAGTCGATGAGCCCCAGCGCCGAGACCAGCAGGTAGGTCGGGATCATCCCGGCGCCGAAGAACATGGTGATCAGCAGGACGAACAGCAGCGGTCGGTGGCCGAACGAGCCGGGCCGGGAGAGCCCGAACGCCGCCAGCACGGACACCACCGTCGACAGCAGGGTGCCGACCGCGGTGATACCGATCGACACCAGCGCCGCCCGGGTGACGATGCCGCCCGAGAGGATCTGCTCGTAGGCCGCCAGGGACAGCTCGCCGGGGACGGTGACCAGGCCGCCGGAGCGCGTCACGTCCGCCTGCGTCGAGACGCTGGTCAGCATGATCGTGTAGAGCGGGAAGGCGACGGCCAGCACGATGAACGCCAGCAGGACGACCTTGCCGGTGAACCCCAACGGTCCAGGAGCCTCCTCCCAGACGGGCCGGTGCTGGGACCGGCGACGTCGCCGAGCCGTCGCCGGGCGTGCGGTCGGCCCGCCGGTCGCCGCGTCGGGCTCCCCGTCCGTGGACGGAGCAGGTCGGTGTGTCGTGGAAGTCATGCGCGCTTGTACACCCCCGCCTCGCCGAACAGATGGGCGAGCTTGTTGGCGCCGAGGACGAGCACGAGCGAGACGACACCCTTGAGGAGCCCGGCCGCCGCGGCGAAGGACCAGTCGCCGTTGATGACGCCCTGGTAGTAGACGAACGTGTCGAGGACCTCGGAGGCGTCCACGCCGACCGCTCCTCGTTGCAGGATGAGCTGCTCGAACCCGACCGTCAGGGCGTCGCCGAGCCGCAGGATGAGCAGCAGGATGATGACCGGTCGCAGCGCCGGCAGCGTGACGTGCCAGATGCGACGCCACCGGTTCGCGCCGTCCACCACGGCCGCCTCGTAGAGCGCCGGGTCGACGGTGGACAGGGCCGCCAGGAAGATGATCATCCCCCAGCCGGCGTCCTTCCAGACGCTCTGCATGGTGATGAGCACCAGGAACGTGTCCGGGTCGGTCATGAGGTCGAACCCGTCGTACCCCAGGTCGGCCAGCCGCTGGGCCACGAACCCCGCCCCGCCGAAGAGCTGCTGGAAGACGGTGACCACGATGACCCACGAGAAGAAGTGGGGCAGGTAGACGATCGACTGGATCGTGGTGCGCACCCTGGGCGTCATCACGCTGTTGAGCAGCAGCGCCATGACGATGGGGACCGGGAAGAAGAACACGAGCTGGAACGCCGTGATGAGCAGGGTGTTGCCCACGGCGTGCCAGAACGCGTCGTTGACGAACAGGCGCTGGAAGTTGTACCACCCGACCCACTGGCTGTCCGCGATCCCGAGGAACGGCGAGTAGTCCTGCCACGCCACGACGTTGCCCGCGATGGGGATGTAGGCGAAGACGGCCAGCAGCAGCACGGCCGGCATCGTCATGAGGATCAGCGACCGGTCGCGGGCGAGCCGTGCCCGCCACGAGACCTTCCGGCGGGGCTGGACCGCGCCGGACGGCCTGCCGGAACCCTCGTCGACGACGACGGCGTCGCCTGCGGTCGCGAGCGCGGGGGCGGCGGTGCCGGCCGCGGCGCTCGCGGCGGTCGGTGCGACCGTCGCGAGCGCCGGGTCGTCCGCGTCCCCCCGTCCGCGGACGTCCTGGGAGGAGCCGTGCGTCACTGCGCGTCCAGGATGTCCTGGTAGAACTGCCGCAGCTCGTCGCCACCGGAGGTGCGCCACGTCTCGACCGCCTCGTCCATGTCCGCCATGGACTTGCGGCCGCGGGCGATGTCCTTCTCGAGGTCGGGGAACGGCGCGTCGAGGGCGGCGAACCGGCTCGGCTCGCTGATCTGCATGCCGTAGAACAGCGGGTCGGCGAGGTACTGGGCCGCGTCCGCCATCCACGTGCAGTAGTCCTCGACGAATCCGGGGTACTGCACCTTGGTGTTCACCACGGGCGGGTCCACGAGGAACGTGTACGTGGGCTGCAGCTCGGTCGCGGCGAGATCGGTCGCCACCGGCAGCCCGTCGCCGTCCGTCTCGTAGTGCACGCCCTCGACGCCGAAGTTGACGAGGTGGTACTCCTCGGTGCCGAACGGGGCCGCGAGGAAGTCCGCGACCGCGAGGAGCTCCTCGATCCTGGCCGGGTCCTCGTTCTTCTTGAGGAAGGAGAAGATGTTGGCCGGGGAGCCCTTGTAGAGCACCGGGGTACCGCCGTCGGCGGCGATGGGGGCGAACGCCTGCTGGTCGTAGCCGGGGTTCGACTGGAGCTGACGCGAGAGCGCCTCGTGCCAGCCGCCCACGCCGTCGGTCGCGATGAGCGACTCGCCGGACTCGAACCGCTGCTTGGACTCCTCGGTCTTGTCCGCGACGGCGTCGGGGTGGACGGCGCCGGAGGCGTAGAGCTCGACCTGCCACTCGAGCGCGGCGCGGTACTGCTCGGTCTCGATGCGGTGGACCAGGTTGCCGGCGTCGTCCTGCGTCCACTTCTCGGGCACGGCGAACATCATCGTCGCGGCGGTCCAGAGGTCCTCGCAGCCCCAGCGCTGGTCCCCGGGGCTGGTGAGCTCCTTCGCCAGGTCGGCCAGGCCCCGGGCGTCCGTGGGCTGCTCGGTGATGCCGAGGCCCTCCAGGACGTCCCTGCGGTAGAAGATCGCGTTGTTGATGACCTCGCCGGGGAACGGCAGGGCGTACAGCTTGTCGTTGAAGACGCAGAACTTCCACACGTCCGTCGGGATGTTGGCGAGGTTCTTGTACTTCTCGACGTTGGCCCCGGAGAGGTAGGGGGTCAGGTCCTCGAAGAGTCCTTCGACGGCCTCGGTGAACCGCGGCGGCACGTTCCAGGTGGGGATGCTGACCCAGTCCGGGACGTCGTCGGCGGAGGCCAGGACGGCGGCGAGCTTGTCGCCGTAGGTGTTGCCGTCGGAGATCTGGAACCGGAGCGTCGAGCCGAGCGCACCGTTGACCGCGTCGTAGTACTGGTTGCCCTCCGTGGGCGGGATGGTGCCCCACAGCGGCGTCATCGCCGTGAACGTGCCGCCGGAGCCCGGCGGCGCGGAGAACGCCTTGACCAGGTCGCCGGGGATGGAGGAGTAGCCGGCCGTGGAGCCGTTGACGCTCGGGAAGTCAGGGGCGATGTACTCGATCGGCAGGTAGTTCGGCAGCACGCCGGCGCTCACCGAGCCGCCGCCGCCGGCCGAGCCGACCGCACCGCCACCGTTGCCGCAGGCGGCGAGCAGCGTCGGCGCGCCGATCGCCGCGGCACCGAGTCCCATCAGGCCGAGGAACCCTCTGCGGCCGACCCGGTACCGGGCCGGCGGGATTCCGGGAGACTTCGTCGTCATGCGGACACTCCTTCGTGGACACCACGGCACCCGGTGGCGCCGTGCAGACAACTGCTCCGCGATTCTCCGTCGAAGCGCTTCGACTAGGAAGGGTAGCCATCTCGGGCGCCCCTGACAACACCTCGACGCACATCGACGCCCGGGCCCTGTGCGGCCCGGACGTTCGTGAGGTGGGCTCACCGACGCGTGGTTCGCGCCGAGGCGCACGCCCGCGTCGCCCATGCCGTAGGGTCTGCCCACGCACCCTTCACCGGCCCGCGCAGTCGAACCGTTTCGACCTTGATGGAAAGGATCACGCCGTCGTGACCCACCCGTTCCGCGACCCCACGCTGCCCCTGCACGACCGTGCGCGCGACCTGCTCGGGCGGCTCGACCCGGGCGAGCGCGTCGCCATGCTCCACCAGGTCTCCCCCGGCGTCGAGCGTCTGGGGCTGGCCCCGTTCCGCACCGGCACCGAGGGTCTCCACGGGGTGGCCTGGCTGGGCACGGCGACGGTGTTCCCGCAGCCGGTGGGCCTCGCCGCGACCTGGGACACCGCGCTCCTGCGCCGGGTCGGCGACGCCGTCGCGACCGAGGTGCGGGCCAAGCACGCTGCCGACCCCACGATCAGCCTCAACGTGTGGGCACCGGTCGTGAACCCGCTGCGCCATCCCCGCTGGGGCCGCACCGAGGAGGGCTGGTCGGAGGACGCCCACCTCACGGCCTACCTCGGCGGCGCCTTCGCCGCCGGCCTGCGCGGCGACCACCCGGCGGTCTGGAAGACGGTCCCGACGCTCAAGCACTTCCTCGCCTACGGCCACGAGACCGACCGCGCCGTGACGAGCTCGAACCTGACGCTGCGCACCCTGCACGAGCACGAGCTGGCCGCGTACCGCGGACCGGTCGAGGCGGGTGCGGTCGGAGCCGTCATGCCTGCCTACAACCTCGTCGACGGTCGGCCCTGCCACGTCTCCGGCGAGCTGTTCGACGAGCTGCGCCGTTGGGCCGACGCATCGCTCGACGGCTCGCTCGCCGTGGTCTCCGACGCCGCGGCGCCCACCAACCTGGTCACCGGCGAGCGCTACTTCGACGACCACGTCACCTCCCACGCGGCGGCCCTGCGCGCCGGCGTGGACTCCTTCACCGACAACGACGCCGACGCCGGACCCACCGTCGCGCGGATCACCGCGGCCCTGGACCGCGGGCTCCTCACCGCCGAGGACGTCGACCGGGCCGTGCTCCGGCTCCTCGAGCTGCGCCTGCGCACCGGCGAGCTCGACGGCGACGCCGACCCGTACGCCCGGATCGGGCCGGACGCGCTCGACCTGCCTGCTCACCGGGCGCTCGCGCGGGAGGCCTCGTCCCGCGCCGTCGTGCTGCTGCGCAACGAGGGCGTCCTGCCGCTCGGGAGGCCGGCAGCGCCGACCCGTGTCGCCGTCGTCGGCCCGCTCGCCGACCGCGTGCTCACCGACTGGTACTCCGGCACGCCGCCCCACGCGGTGGACGTCGCCGCCGCGCTCCGCGAGCGGTGGCCCGGTGCGGAGGTCACCGTGGCGACCGGCGCGGACGTGGTGGCGCTGCGCTCGACCACGGCGCACGCCTACCTGACGGTCACCGAGGACGGCGACGCCGGTCCGGTGCTGGCGGCCTCGTCACCCGACGCGGGGCCCGCCACCCACCTCGAGGTGACCGACTGGGGAGACGGCCTGCTCACGCTGCGCGCGGTGGCCCGGGACCGCCTGCTGACGGGTGCCGGATGGATCGTGCGCGCCACCGCCACGCGGGTCGGCGGCTGGGTCGCCCAGGAGAGCTTCCGCCGCCACCACCACACCGACGGCACCTGGTCCCTCCAGCACGTCGGCTCCGGCCGGTGGCTGCGTGTGCAGCACGGCTCCGGCCTCGTCGTCGCGGAGGCGCACTCCCCCGCCGAGGCGGAACGCTTCACCGCGCGCACCGTCCGCTCGGGCCACGCCGACGTCGCCACGGCAGCCGCAGGGGCCGACGCCGTCGTCGTGGTGGTCGGCAACGACCCCCACCTGGCCGGCCGGGAGACGGAGGACCGTCCGCACCTGCGCCTGCCCGACGCCGCGGTCGAGGTGTGGCGCACGGCCCGCGAGGCGCACCCCGACGCCGTCCTGGCCCTCGTCTCGAGCTACCCGTACGTGCTGGGCGCAGAGACTGCCGACGCCCGCGCGGTCCTGTGGTCCTGTCACGGCGGCCAGGAGCTGGGGCACGGGATCACCGACGTGCTCGCCGGTGACGTGGAGCCCGCCGGCCGCCTCGCCCAGACCTGGCCCGCCGCGGAGGCCGACCCGGGGGACCTGCTCGACCACGACCTGGCCGGCCAGCACGCCACCTACCGGTTCGCCGACGCCGAGCCCGCCTTCGCGTTCGGGCACGGACTGACCTACACGACGGTCGAGTACACCGACCTGGTCCTCGAGCGGTCCGACGTCGACGCCCCCGCCCCCACGCACGCGCACCCGGCGTACGGCGACGTCCCGGCGGCCCCGGCACGCAGCGTCCGGGCACGGGTCTCGCTGCGCAACACCGGCGCCCGGCCCGCGCACGAGCTCGTGCAGCTCTACGTGCTGCCCGGCGAGCTCCCCGTGCCCGGTCCGCGGCGGCTGCTCGTCGCCCACGAGCGCGTGGTGCTGGAGCCGGGCGAGGCCCGCGAGGTGACGCTGGCCTTCGACGTCGCGCGGCTCGCCGTCTGGGACGTGGCCGAGCTGCTGCCCGGCGCCCCGGCGGACTGGGTCCACGCCGGGGCGCTGCGCGTCCAGCCCGGGTCGTACACCGTGGCGGCGGGGACCTCCGCCGCGGAGCTGCCGGTCCGGGCCGCGCTCCGCGTCACGGGCTCGGCCCCGCGGGTGCGCAGGATCGTGGACGAACCGCTGCAGGCCCACGCGTTCCACGCCGGCACCGGCGTCGTCGTCGGCGACCTGAGCCGGGAGGCCGGAGCCTGCGTCGAGGTCCCCGCCGGCGGGTCGCCGGGCGTCGTGCGGTACGACGGAGTGGACCTCGACGGGTGCAGCACCGCGCGCCTGCGCCTCGCCGCCACCCGGACCGCCGCCTCCCCGGTGCGCCTGGACTGGCGGCCCGCCGGGGAGCGGCACGCTCCGTGGCTTCCCCTCGCGACCGCCGTTGTGCCGCGACCCGTGGGCGTCGACAGCCGCTACCGCTGGCAGGAGGCTGCGGCAGCGCTGCACGAGGCGCCCGTGGGGCCCGTCGACGTCCGGGTCACCCTCCCCCCGGGGGCACGGCTCGCGGCGATCAGCGCCTGAGCCTCAGACCGTCCGCCCGCCCCGGCACACGTGCCGCACCGCCAGGTCGCGGTCGGTCACGACGAGATCGGCGCGCCGACCGGCGACGAGCCCGCCCACGTCGTCGAGCCCCAGCACCCCGGCCGGCACCCAGGAGGCGCACCGCACCGCCGCGGCGAGCGGGACGCCCGCCGCTACCGTGGCACGGACGACGTCGACCAGGTGGGCGGTGCCGCCGGCGATCGGGCCACCCTCGGGGTGGTCCGCGTCGACGACACGGGCGACGCCGTCGGTCACGGTGACCGACATCGGACCGAGCTCGTAGGCGCCGTCCGCCATGCCGGCGGCGGCCATGGCGTCGGTGACGAGCGCGACCTGGTCGACGCCCACGGTCTGGAGCACCGTACGGACCAGCGCGGGGTCGAGGTGCACGCCGTCCGCGACGAGCTCCACGACCAGGTCGCCACGGCGTGCCGCCGCCAGGCACGCGGGGATCGGTCCCGCGTCCCGGTGGTGCAGCGGCCGCATGGCGTTGAACAGGTGCGTCGCCGTCATCCGCCGCGGCACCTCGGCCTCCCGCAGCCGCGCGACGACCTGGGCGACCAGGTCCTCGGACTCCTGCGTCGTCGCGTCGGTGTGGCCGATCGACGGGACGACGCCGGCGCGCACCAGCGCGTCGGCCACTCCGCCCGCCCCCGCGACGCCCTCGACGTCGGGGGCGACGGTCATCGTCCGCAGGTGCCCGCGGGCGGCCTCCACCAGCTCGCGCACCAGCGTGACGTCGCCCGCCAGCAGGTGGGCGGGGTCGTGCGCCCCGCGTCGGGCGGGCGCCAGGAACGGCCCCTCCGCGTGGATCCCGGCCAGCTCTCCGGCGTCGGCCAGGTCGGCCAGGAGCGCGGCCCGGTCCAGGAGCGTCGCGCGGTCGGCCGTGACCAGCGAGGCGAGCATCGTCGTCGTGCCGTGCCGGCGGTGCTGGTGCACCGCGGTGAGCGCCTCGTCGTAGGTCGTGGCGTCCGGGAAGCTGGCGCCCCCACCCCCGTGGTCGTGAAGGTCCACCAGACCCGGGAGCACGTAGGTCCCCGGCGGCGGCTCCTCAGCGGCCAGCACCGCGTCGCCGACGCCCGCGGCAGCCGCGTCCTCCAGCGGCCCGACCCAGACGATGCGGTCGCCGGCGACCACGACGGCGGCGTCCGGGACCAGCCCCGTGGGCGTGACGACGTCCCCGCGGACGGCGAAGACAGCGGGCGCGGCGGGAGGATCCGTCGGCACGGGCGTGGGTTCGAGGGCCATCCCTCCATCCTGCACCACGCCCGCGGGGTTAGGAAACTGCCCTGCCAAACAGGTTAGAAGAGGCGGGACTCCGGGTCGTCCACGCCTCGCATGGCGTCGTAGTCCAGGACGAGGCAACCGATCCCCCGGTCCGTGGCGAGCACCCGGGCCTGCGGCTTGATCTCCTGTGCGGCGAAGACGCCGCGCACCGGGGCCAGCAGCGGATCCCGGTTCAGCAGGTCCAGGTAGCGCGTGAGCTGCTCGACACCGTCGATGTCGCCCCGGCGCTTGATCTCGACGGCCACCGTGCCGCCGTCGGGGTGCTTCGCGAGGATGTCGACCGGGCCGATCGCCGTCATGTACTCGCGGCGCACGAGGGTGTGCCCCGTCCCGAGGAGCTCGATCTGGGCGGCGAGCAGCTCCTGCAGGTGCGCCTCGACGCCGTCCTTCACGAGCCCCGGGTCCACGCCCAGGTCGTGCGACGAGTCGTGGTGCACCTCGTGCAGGTCGATCTCCAGGCGGTCGTCCGACTTCTGGTGCTGCACCGTCCACACGGCGGTCACCCCGCGGGCCGCGGCCTCGGCGTCCGGCGCGGAGACCGCGAGCGTGCAGGGCGGACTCATCCAGTTCAGCGGCTTGTACGACCCGCCGTCGGAGTGCAGCAGCACGCTGCCGTCGCTCTTGACGACGAGCAGCCGGGTGGCCTGCGGCAGGTGCGCGGTGAGTCGGCCGGTGTAGCGAGCCGAGCAGCGAGCGACGACGAGTCGCACGGTCCCCCTTCGGGTGCTGTGTGGTCGGTCAGACGACGAGGCCGCGGCGACCCGGAGGGGCGGACTCGAGCCACGACGCGAGACCGGCGTACGCGCCGGACGACATCGTCAGCTCGAAGTCCACGCCGTCGTAGCGGCAACGGACCAGGTACTGGTCCACCTGGCCGGCCTGGTCCAGCGGCGCACGACCGGTCACGGTGAGCCGGTCGCGGTGCCAGGTGCGGGTCGGTCGCGGCGCGAGCGACCAGCAGCGCCACCAGTCGATCCGGCCCACCCCGTACTGGGCGATGCCGGCCGACCACGGTGCCTGCGGTCGGGCAGGCCTCGCACCGCACGGGAACGAGCCCACGCGGCGCGAGAGCGTGTGCAGGCGCGACGCTCCGAGCACCAGCCCGAGGGCGAGCACCACCGCGATCGTGATGACGATCCCGAGCGCGTACCCCACCGTGCTCCCCGCCTCAGGCCAGCGCGCTCTCGCGGCCGGAGACCTCGGTGATCTCGTCGACGACGATCGTGACGACGTTCGCGTCCACCGAGACGAAGCCTCCGCTGACCTGCGCCTCGACCGCCACCTGTCCAGGTGCGGTGGAGACCTTCACGATGCCCGGCCGCAGCACGGCGAGCAGCGGCGTGTGGCCGGCGAGGATGCCGATCTGACCGTCGGCGGACGGTGCGCTGACCTCGCGCGCCGCGCCGGACCAGACCTTGCGGTCGGCTGCGACGAGGTCGACGTTCAGCTCTGCCATGTCGGGCTCCAGAGTTCTTCAGTCGAGGATGGGAGGTCGTCCTGCCGGCCCGTGGCCGGGCCGGCAGGACGACGCGGGGGCGTCCGAGGACGAGGGCTCAGGCCCCGTACTCCTTCTGGATCCGCGCCCAGTTCTGCTCGAGGTCCTCGAGCCCACCGATGTTGTAGAAGGCCTGCTCGGCCACGTGGTCGTACTCGCCCTCGGAGATCTTCTTGAACGCCTCGATGGTCTCGCTCAGCGGCACGGTCGAACCCTCGACGCCGGTGAACTTCTTGGCCATGTAGGTGTTCTGGGAGAGGAACTGCTGGATACGACGCGCACGCGCCACCAGCGTCTTGTCCTCCTCCGAGAGCTCGTCCACGCCGAGGATCGCGATGATGTCCTGCAGCTCCTTGTTGCGCTGGAGGATCTGCTTGACCGTGGTCGCGACCTCGTAGTGCTCCTGACCCACGTACCGCGGGTCCAGGATCCGGGACGTCGAGGTGAGCGGGTCGATCGCCGGGTACAGACCCTTCGAGGCGATCTCTCGCGACAGCTCGGTCGTCGCGTCCAGGTGGGCGAACGTCGTGGCCGGCGCCGGGTCCGTGTAGTCGTCGGCCGGGACGTAGATCGCCTGCAGCGAGGTGATCGAGTGACCGCGCGTCGAGGTGATGCGCTCCTGCAGGATGCCCATCTCGTCCGCGAGGTTCGGCTGGTAGCCCACCGCGGACGGCATGCGGCCGAGCAGCGTCGAGACCTCGGAGCCCGCCTGCGTGAAGCGGAAGATGTTGTCGATGAAGAGCAGCACGTCCTGCTTCTTCACGTCGCGGAAGTACTCCGCCATCGTCAGCGCCGAGAGCGCCACGCGCAGACGCGTGCCCGGCGGCTCGTCCATCTGGCCGAAGACGAGGGCGGTCTTGTCGAAGACACCGGCCTCGTCCATCTCGGCGATCAGGTCGTTGCCCTCACGGGTGCGCTCGCCGACACCGGCGAACACCGACACACCACCGTGATCCTGCGCGACACGCTGGATCATCTCCTGGATGAGGACGGTCTTGCCGACGCCCGCACCACCGAAGAGACCGATCTTGCCGCCCTGGACGTACGGGGTCAGCAGGTCGATGGACTTGATGCCGGTCTCGAACATCTGGGTCTTCGACTCGAGCTGGTCGAAGGCCGGCGGCTTGCGGTGGATCGGCCAGCGCTCGGTGACCTCGAACTTCTCGCCCTCGGCGAGGTTGAGGACGTCGCCCGTGACGTTGAAGACCTTGCCCTTGGTGACGTCACCGACGGGCACGGAGATCGGCTCGCCGGTGTCCGTGACCACGGCGCCGCGGACGAGACCGTCGGTCGGCTTCAGCGCGATCGCGCGGATCAGCGAGTCGCCGAGGTGCTGGGCGGTCTCGAGCGTGAGGGTGAACTTGTTCTCCCCCTCGCCCATCCCCGTCAGGTCCAGCTCGACGGTCAGGGCGTTGTAGATGTCGGGGATCGAGTCCTCGGGGAACTCGATGTCGACGACAGGGCCGATCACGCGGGCAACACGGCCAGTTGCCGGCTCAGCCGGGGCCGCGCCGCGTGATTCCACGGTAGTGGCGGTCATTGCTTGCCTCGCTTCGAAAGGTTCGGGTGTGAGTTCGTCGGTCGACGGCGTCGTGCGCGGGTGGTCGTCACGATGCCGCGAGGGCGTCGGCACCCGAGACGATCTCGCTGATCTCCTGGGTGATGTCCGCCTGGCGGGCCTGGTTCGCCAGGCGCGTGTAGGTACGGATCAGGTCCTCGGCGTTGTCCGTCGCCGTGTGCATCGCGCGCTGGCGGGAGGCCAGCTCGGAGGCCGCGGCGTCGAGCATGAAGCTGAAGATCCGGCTGCGCACGTACCTCGGGAGCAGGGAGTCGAGCACCTGCTCGGGGGACGGCTCGAAGTCGTAGAGCGGCAGCGTCTCGTGCTCGCCGGGGACGGCGACGCCCTCGACGACCTCGAGCGGCAGCATCCGCACGACGCGCGGCCGCTGGGTGACCATGTTGACGAACTGCGTGTACACGACGTGCAGCTCACCCACACCACCCTCGGCCACCGGCGCGAGGAACGCTCCGAGCAGCGTGTCCGCGATCTCCGCGGCCGTGTCCGACTGCGGGTGGTCCGAGCCGTACGACCACTGCCCGGCGAGCTCGCGCCCGCGGTAGCGGTAGAACGAGATCGCCCGCCGGCCGGCGGCGTAGAGGGCGACGTCCTTGCCCTCCGCCGTCAGCTGGGCGACGAGACGCTCCGACTCACGGATGAGCGACGCCGAGTAGGAGCCGGCCATGCCACGGTCCGACGCGATCACGAGGACCGCGACACGGTTCGTGTCGGGCCGCTCGCTCGTCAACGGGTGGTCGGTCGACGTGTGCGTCGCGACCGCCGAGACGGCGCGGGTGATCGCCCGCTCGTACGGCGCCGCCGCCGCGGTGCGCCCCCGCGCCTTGCTGATGCGGGACGCCGCGATCAGCTCCTGCGCGCGGAACATCTTCTTCAGCGACTGCGTCGACTTGATCCGCTGCTTGTAGACGCGCTGGGATCCTCCGGCCATACGATCAGGCCTTCTTCTGCACGACGAGCTGCTCCTGCTCGACGTCGGACTGCTCCGCCGCGGTGTCGCCACCGACGAGCGGGCTGCCATCACCCTTGAGGAACCCGTTGCGGAAGTCGTCGACAGCCGCGGCGAGCGCGTCCTCGGTGTCCTGCTCGAGCTTGCCGGTCTTCTCGATCGTGCCGAAGACGTCGGTGTTGCGCCGCAGGTGGTCGAGCAGCTCGGACTCGAACCGCTTGACGTCCGGCACCGGGACGTCGTCGAGCTTGCCCTTGGTGCCGGCCCAGATGGACGCGACCTGCTCCTCGACGGGGTACGGCGTGTACTGCGGCTGCTTGAGCAGCTCCATCAGCACCGCACCACGGGCGAGCTGGCCGCGCGAGGCCGCGTCGAGGTCGGAGGCGAACATGGCGAACGCCTCGAGCGAGCGGTACTGGGCGAGCTCGAGCTTCAGCGTGCCGGAGACCTTCTTCATGGCCTTGACCTGCGCGTCACCACCGACTCGGGAGACGGAGATACCGACGTCGACCGCCGGGCGCTGGTCGGCGTTGAAGAGGTCCGACTGCAGGAAGATCTGCCCGTCGGTGATGGAGATGACGTTGGTCGGGATGAAGGCGGACACGTCGTTCGCCTTGGTCTCGATGATCGGCAGGCCCGTCATCGAGCCGGCACCGAGCTCGTCCGAGAGCTTCGCGCAACGCTCCAGCAGGCGGGAGTGCAGGTAGAAGACGTCACCGGGGTACGCCTCACGGCCCGGCGGACGACGCAGGAGCAGCGAGACGGCACGGTAGGCGTCGGCCTGCTTCGACAGGTCGTCGAAGATGATCAGGACGTGCTTGCCGTCGTACATCCAGTGCTGGCCGATGGCCGAGCCCGTGTAGGGGGCGAGGTACTTGAAGCCGGCCGGGTCGGACGCCGGCGCGGCCACGATCGTCGTGTACTCGAGGGCGCCGGCCTCCTCGAGCGCGCCACGCACCGAGGCGATCGTCGAGCCCTTCTGACCGATGGCGACGTAGATGCAGCGAACCTGCTTCGTCGGGTCGCCGGACTCCCAGTTGGCCTTCTGGTTGATGATGGTGTCGACCGCGATCGCCGTCTTGCCGGTCTGGCGGTCACCGATGATCAGCTGTCGCTGGCCGCGGCCCACGGGGATCATCGAGTCGATCGCCTTGATGCCGGTCTGCAGCGGCTCGTGCACCGACTTGCGCTGCATGACGCCGGGCGCCTGGAGCTCCAGGGCGCGACGTCCGTCGGTCTCGACCTCGCCGAGGCCGTCGATCGGGTTGCCCAGCGGGTCGACGACGCGACCCAGGTAGCCCTCGCCCACCGGGACCGAGAGCACCTCGCCGGTGCGGCGGACCTCCTGGCCCTCCTCGATGCCGGTGAACTCGCCGAGGACGACGACACCGATCTCGCGGACGTCCAGGTTCAGCGCGAGGCCCAGCGTGCCGTCCTCGAAACGGAGCAGCTCGTTGGCCATGGCGCCGGGAAGGCCCTCGACGTTGGCGATACCGTCGGCGGCGAAGGTGACGCGACCGACCTCCTCGGTCACCGCGCCCTCGGGCTCGTAGGACTTCACGAAGCTGTCCAGAGCGGCGCGGATCTCCTCCGGCCTGATCGTCAGCTCAGCCATTGCTCTTCTCCTGTCGTGGCCGCGTCTGCGACCGAACGTTCATCTGCGCCGACCGGTGGCCGGCTGGGCGTCGAATGGATCAGCCGGCCAGCCGGCGACGGGCGTCAGCCAGGCGGGACAGCACGGTGGAGTCGACGACGTCTGCGCCGACCTGGATTCGCAGCCCGCCGACGACGGCCGGGTCGACCGTCACGTTGAGCTGCACGGGGCGGCCGTAGGCGCGCTCGAGGATCTCGCCGAGACGCTGCTCCTGTGCCACGGTCAGCACCGAGCCGCTCGTCACGGTAGCGACGAGGCGCCGGCGACGTTCGGCCGCCACGTCCCCGTACCAGGTGAGGGTCGGCACGAACCGGCGACCCCGCAGCGTCGTGGTGGCGCGACGCACCAGCGCCAGCGTGACCTCGTCGACCTTGCCCTCGACCAGCGCGTCGACCAGTGCCGTGCGGCGGGCCGGGTCGGTCGTCTCGTCCGACAGGATCTGCCGGGCGTCACGCTGACCGACCAGCGCACGCGTCAGGTGGAAGAGCTCGTCCTCCACCGTCTCCAGCGCACCCCGCGACTCGGCCCCGGCCAGCAGCGCGTCGACGCCGAGGCGCTCGACGGCGTCGACCAGGTCGGCGTCGTGCGACCAGCGCGACCGGGCGAGACCCGACACGAGGTCGACCACGCGCTCGTCGAACCCGCCGGCCAGCACGGCCGACACGACACGTGCCTTGTCCTCGCCGTTCCGCGACGGGTCCCCGAGCGAGCGGCGCAGCGCAGCGGACCCGTCGAGAGCGGTCACGACGGCGAACAGCTGCTCGCCGAGCGTGACCGACTCGCCGGCCGCAGACCGCAGCACCGGCTCGAACCGCTCCTGGGCCGCTGCCAGCGATGCTCCGCTCGTCCCTCGCATCAGACCTCCTTGACGCTCGTCGTCGCCGACTGGTCGGCCTCGAGCTCGTCGAGGAACCGGTCGACCACGCGCGACTGGCGGGCGGAGTCCTCGAGGGACTCGCCGACGATCTTCGACGCCAGCTCGGTGGCCAGCGTGCCCACCTCGGCCCGCAGCGAGACCGCCGCGGACTGGCGCTCGGCCTCGATCTGACGGTGCGCGGTCTCGACGATGCGCGACGCCTCCTCGTTGGCCTTCGTCTTCAGCTCCGCGACGATGGCCGTGCCCTCGGCACGTGCCTCCTCGCGGGTCCTCGACGCCTCGGCGCGGGCCTCGGCCAGCTGCTGGTGGTACTCCGCCAGCGCTGCCGCGGCCTCCTCCTGCGCCTTCTCGGCCTTCGCGAGGCCTCCCTCGATCTTCGCCGTGCGCTCGTCCAGGACAGCCTGGAACCGAGGCAGCACGTACTTGTAGAAGACGACGGCGATGACGATCATGACGACCGACGACCAGATGATGTCGTACCAGGCAGGCAGGAAGAGGTCGATCCCCTCCGCTGCCGTGTCCTCCGCCGCCACGATGATCGGGGCGGCGATGTGCGCCGCCGCCATCACGCGGCCGGGAAGAGGAAGCCGGCGACGAGACCGAGGAGCGCGAGGAGCTCGACGAACGCGACACCGAGGAACATGGTGGCGCGCAGCTGGCCGGCGACCTCGGGCTGGCGGGCCATGCCCTCGATGGTCTTGCCGATGAGGATACCGAGACCGATGCCGGGGCCGACGGCGGCGAGGCCGTAGCCGACAGCGTTGAGGTTACCGGTGACCTCGGCGAGGGTGGTGACGTCCACTGGGTTTCCTTCCGTTGGGCGTCGGACCGGCGGTCCGACGTCGCTGACTTGCGTCTTGGTGTGGTGGGCGTTGTCGAGTCAGGGAGCCGACCGGAGGGTCAGTGCTCCTCCTCCAGCGACAGGGAGATGTAGACCGCGGCGAGCAGGGCGAAGATGTACGCCTGCAGCCCCGCGACCAGAAGTTCGAACAGGGTGATGGCGAACCCGCCGACGAGCGTCAGCGCACCGATCCCCTTGAGAGCCGGGGCCGCCTCGAGCAGGAAGAACTGCGTCGCGGCGAAGCACAGCACGAGCATGATGTGCCCGGCGATCATGTTGGCCGCGAGTCGCAGCGCGAGCGAGAGCGGGCGGACCACGAGGATCTGCAGCGCCTCGATCGGCGTGACGATCAGGTAGATCGGCCACGGGATCCCCGGCGGGAACAGGTTGTTCTTCAGGTAGCCGCCCAGCCCGTGCTGCCGGATGCCCACCCACCAGTAGGTCACGAAGACCCACAGGGCGAGCACCAGCGGCAGGCCGATCCGGGCGGTGCCGGCCATGTTGAGGAACGGGATCACACCCGTGAGGTTGAAGACGAGGATCGCCAGGAAGATGGTCGTCAGCATCGGCACGAAGCGCCGTGCGTTCACCTTGCCGAGGATCTCCTCCGCGATCTGGACCCGGACGAAGTCGAGGATCATCTCGATCGCGCCCTGGAAGCGACCGGGCACGAGCTTGGCCCGGCGAGCGGCCACGACGAAGACCGTGAGCAGGAAGATCATCGCGACGACGCGGATGATCCAGATCCGGTCGATCTGGAAGATCGTGTCCTCGAACAGGATCGCCGGGGGGAAGAACTCGTCGATGGACGGCACGTGGAAGCCGCCCTCACCTTCGGTGGCGGCGAGCAGCGTGGGGGTCGCTGACGTAAACAGGAGGACTCCCGGAGGTCGATGGTCTTCTCGGCGCATACCCCACGGAGTGGGCACGCCGTCGGACCTGGCCGTCATGGATTCGGGTACAGCCTACCGGATGCTCGGCCGTGCTCCGACACTCTCCACGGCCGACCGAGGCTGGAATCCTGCGCCTTGTGAACGACGGCACTTTCTTCGACCGGCGCGCCGTCCCGACACGGGCGACGACGCGGCGCTCAGGGCTGGACGTAGGGGATGCGAGCGCCCTTGACCGCCTGGTAGTCGAGCAGCGCGGAACCGATCGCCCCGATCGCCAGCACGACGAAGAGCACGTACGGGTCGTAGAAGTCGGCACCCCGCAGCACGGCCAGGACGACGACCAGCACCACGATCTTCGCCAGCCACGCACCCATGACCACACCCGCCATCACCGTCGGGGGCTTGCCCACCGTGCGCTGCATCGACCAGACGGTCGTGCCGCAGAACAACGCGGCGAGGCCGGCGCCCACGAGAGCGCCCCAGACACCAGGCAGTCCGGCGACGAGCGCTCCCACGGCGCAGCCGAGGACCACCAGCGCGCCGACGAGGAGCAGCGTGGACCGCATGGCGCGGCGCAGCATGGCCCGCTCGCCGGCCTGGACCTCGTCGAACGAGCGCCCCGACGTGGCGGGCTGCTGGTCCGCGGTCTCGTCAGGGTTGTCCGGGACGGGTGGCTGTGCGGTCATGGTCCGACTCCTTCGGCTGCGGTGTCACGGTGGGAGGTGGTCCTGCGCCCCGGGCGACCTGAGCGGTCTGCGCCGCCTGCGCGGCCGCGACCCGGGCGGTGGGCAGCGCGCCCGAGGCGACGTCGTCGTCCAGGAAGCGGCCCCGCGTGCGCAGCGGGCCGAGCGTCAGCAGGAGGGCGACGACGACCGCGACGAGCAGCCAGACGAGGACCACCTGCCAGCGCCACCGGACGAACGCCGACGCGCCGAACGCGAACACCGCCGTCCAGACGTAGAGGATCAGCACGGCGCGGCGGTGCGAGTGCCCGAGCGCCAGCATCCGGTGGTGCAGGTGCATCCGGTCCGGGGCCATGGGCGACTTGCCCGCGGCCAGCCGCCGGACCACGGCCATCGTCATGTCGAGCAGCGGCAGCATCACCACGGCGAGCGGCAGCAGCAGCGGGATGAACAGCGGCGCACGCTGGGCGCCGGACAGCGCGTCGGTGATCGTCGGGTCGATCCGCCCGGTCACCGAGATCGCGGCACCGGCGAACACCAGGCCCAGCACCATCGACCCGGAGTCGCCCATGAAGATGTGCGACGGATAGAAGTTGTGCGGCAGGAAGCCGAGGCACACGCCCACCAGCACGGCCGTCATCATGGCCGCGAGGCTCGAGAAGTCCGTCGGGCTCGCCTGCGTGGTGAGCGAGTAGGTGTACAGGAAGAACGCCGAACCACCGATCGCCACGATGCCCGCCGCCAGCCCGTCGAGCCCGTCGACGAAGTTCACGGCGTTCATCGCCACGACGACGACGAGCACGGTCACGAACAACGACAGCCTGGCCGACGGGATCGTGAGCCCGCCGGGGGTGGGCAGCGACGTGAGCTGGACCTGGTTGAACGCCATGAAGCCGGCCGCGAGGACTTGGCCGGCCAGCTTGGTCATCCAGTCGAGGTCCCAGACGTCGTCGGCCCATCCGAGCAGGCAGACGATGACCGCGCCCCCGACGATGCCGAGCACCTGCGGCTCCTCGGCCACCCCGTCGAGGAACGGCATCTGGCCGGCGAGGAGCACGGCGACGACGATCCCCAGCAGCATCGCCAGGCCGCCGAGGCGCGGCGTCGGCAGCACGTGGACGTCCCGGGCCCGGACGGCGGAGATCGCGTTCGTCCTGTTGGCGACCCACCGGGCACCGGGGGTGGCCAGGTACGTCACCGCCGCGGCGATGAGCATGACCAGGAGGTACGCCCTCACCCGGCCGGCACCTCGCCCTGCTCCTCGCCCGGGTTCCCGCCGGGCTCCTCGCCCGCGCCCAGCACGGGCGCGACCGCACGGAGCTGCTCCAGGGACACGGCGCCGTCGCGCACGACGCGCAGGTGCTCGCCGGTCGCGTCGACGATGGTCGAGGCCACGCCGCCGGGCGCGGTCCCGCCGTCGAGGTAGCACGTGACGGCGTCGCCGAGCTGCTCGAGGGCGTCGGCGGCCTCGAGCGCCGCGGGACGACCGGTGCGGTTGGCGCTGGAGACCGCGAGCGGCCCGGTCCGGCGCAGCAGCGCGAGCGCGGCCTCGTGGTCCGGCATGCGCAGCGCCACGGTGCCGTTCGTCTCGCCCAGGTCCCACTGGAGCGACGGCTGGGCGCGCAGGATGATGGTGAAGCCGCCGGGCCAGAACGCCTCGACGAGGGCGCGCGCGGCGTCGGGCACCTCGGTCGCCAGCCCGTCGAGGGTGCGCGCGTCCGGCACGAGGACCGGTGGCGGCATCTGGCGCCCCCGGCCCTTCGCCGCCAGGAGCGCGGCGACCGCGTCGGCGTCGAAGGCGTCGGCCCCGATGCCGTAGACGGTGTCGGTGGGGAGGACCACCAGGCCACCGCGGGAGATCGCGTTGACCGCCTCGTCGATGCCGGGTCCCCAGGTGTTCGCGTCGGTGACGTCGTGCACGCTGCTCACACGTCCCAGTCTGTCACGGTTCGCGGGGCGCCCGGCGCACGGCCCGGCACGGTCCCGGACGCCTGCCGGGCGACGACCATCCGGGGCCGGCCGGTGAGGTCGGCACGGGTGGTCGCGTCGACGAGCCCCGCGCCGGCCGCCGTCGCGCGGGCCTGCTCGGCCTGGACCTCGGCGTGCTCCATGACGTAGAGCCCGCCGGGCCGCAGCAGCCGGGCGGCCGCGGCCGTCACCCCGCGCGGGACCTCGAGGCCGTCCGTGCCCAGCCCGTAGAGGGCGACGGCCGGGTCGTGGTCCGCGACCTCCGGGTCGTGCGGTACCGCGCCCGGCGGCACGTACGGCGGGTTGGAGACCACGACGTCGACGGTCCCGTCGAGCTCGGTCAGGGCCGTGCGGGCGTCGCCGCGCACCAGGTGCACGACGGCGGCACCCCGCTGCTCCGACGTCGCCTCGACGTTGCGTGCGGCCCACCCGTGGGCGGCGGCGTCCAGCTCGACGGCGTGGACCACCGCTCCCGGCACCTCCGTCGCGACGGCCAGCGCGATCGCGCCCGACCCGGTGCACAGGTCGACGACGACGGCGCTGCCGCGGTCGGCGACGGTGCGGGCGGCCGCGTCGATCGCCACCTGGGCGACCTCCTCCGTCTCCGGACGGGGCACGAACACCCCCGGCCCCACCGCCAGCTCGAGGTGACGGAACGGGGCGAGCCCGGTGAGGTGCTGCAGCGGCTCCCGGCGGGCGCGGCGCGCCACGAGACGGTCGAAGCGTGCGGCGACGGCGACGGCGTCCGGAGTGCCGCCGTCGGGCGCGACGACCGCGACGGGGGCGTCCAGCAGCGCCCGGCGCCGCACCTCGCCCCGGTCGACGCCGAGCACGTGCGCGAGCAGGACCTCGGCGTCCACCCGCGGCGACGGTACGGCGGCCGCGGCGAGCGTCCCCGTCGCCGTACGGAGCAGTGTGGCCGTGCGCAGCTCCGGCACCCGCGGGTCAGGCATCGCCGGCCGCGGCCAGCCGGGCCGCCTCGTCGGCGTCGATCGCCGACTGCACCACCGGGTCGAGATCCCCCGCCAGCACGTGGTCGAGGTTGTACGCCTTGTAGCCCGTGCGGTGGTCCGCGATGCGGTTCTCCGGGAAGTTGTAGGTGCGGATCCGCTCCGACCGGTCCACGGTCCGGATCTGGGACCGGCGGATGTCCGCCGCCGCGGCGGCCGCCTCCTCCTGCTGCGCGGCGAGCAGGCGCGCCCGGAGCACACGCATCGCCTGTTCCTTGTTCTGCAGCTGCGACTTCTCGTTCTGCATCGACACGACGATGCCGGTCGGCAGGTGGGTGATGCGCACGGCGGAGTCGGTCGTGTTGACGGACTGACCACCCGGGCCGGAGGACCGGTACACGTCGATGCGCAGGTCGTTCGTGTCGATCTCGACCTCGCCGGGGTCGTCGACCTCCGGGAAGACGAGCACGCCCGCGGCCGACGTGTGGATGCGGCCCTGCGACTCCGTGACGGGCACGCGCTGCACCCGGTGCACACCACCCTCGTACTTGAGGTGGGCCCAGACGCCGTCACCGGGGTCCTGCGGCGTGCCCTTCGACTTGATCGCGACCTGGACGTCCTTGTACCCGCCGAGCTCGGTGTCCGTGGCCTCCAGGACCTGCGTGCTCCAGCCGTGGCGCTCGGCGTACCGCAGGTACATCCGCAGCAGGTCACCGGCGAAGAGCGCGGACTCGTCGCCGCCCTCCCCCGCCTTGATCTCGAGGATGACGTCGCGGCCGTCGTCCGGGTCGCGCGGGACGAGCACGCGCCGCAGGTGCTCGGCCGCACGGTCCAGGGCCGATCGCAGGACCGGCAGCTCGGCCGCGAACGACGCGTCGTCGCGGGCCAGCTCGGCGGCCGCCTCGGCGTCGTCCCGTGCGGTCTGCCACCCCCGGTAGGCGCCGACGACGCGGTTGAGCTCGGCGTACCGCCGCCCGAGCGTCCGGGCGCGCCCGGCGTCGGCGTGCACCGCCGGGTCCGCCAGCGCACGCTCGATCTCGGCGTGCTCGGCGAGGAGCGGCTCCGCCACCGCGAAGTCTTCCGTCACGTCATCTCTTCTCTCTCGTCATGGGCACGAGCGGTCCCGTACCCACGGTGCGGAGACACGACAGCGCCGGTGGTCCGACGTCCGACTGCCCCTGGAGAGGTTGTCGGGCGGACCACCGGCGCTGCGGGGTGGCTACTTCTTGCCGTAGCGGGCCTGGAACCGGGCGACGCGGCCACCGGTGTCCAGGATCTTCTGCTTGCCCGTGTAGAACGGGTGGCAGGCGCTGCAGACGTCGGCGGCGATCTTGCCGGACTTCTCGGTGCTGCGCGTGGTGAACGTGTTGCCGCAGGTACAGGTCACCTCGGTGACGACGTACTCGGGGTGGATTCCGGACTTCATGATGCTCCTTGGTGTGATGCCGCCGGGTCGCCTCGCAGGACAGCGAGCCGTGAACCGGTCGGCCGACGAACCATTGTGCCAGAACGCGTGCGCGCCTGGAGTATTCCCCGCTGTGATGACGTCGAGCGACGTCAGACGGTCTCGCCGGGGTCGTCGTGCGACAGACCCGCCGGCGTCGTCTTCTGCACGTGCAGGAGGAACTCGACGTTGGTCTTGGTCTTGCGGAGCTGACCGAGCAGGAGCTCGATCGCCTGCTGCTGGTCCAGCGCACCCATGACGCGCCGCAGCTTGTAGACGATCCCGAGCTCGTCCTTCGACAGCAGGATCTCCTCGCGGCGCGTGCCGGACCCGTTGACGTCCACCGCCGGGAAGATCCGCTTGTCCGCGAGGTTGCGGGACAGGCGCAGCTCCATGTTGCCGGTGCCCTTGAACTCCTCGAAGATCACCTCGTCCATCTTCGAGCCGGTCTCGACCAGCGCGGAGCCGAGGATGGTCAGCGAGCCGCCCTCCTCGATGTTCCGGGCGGCGCCGAAGAACTTCTTCGGCGGGTAGAGCGCCGCGGCGTCCACACCACCGGAGAGGATGCGGCCCGACGCCGGCGCGGCCAGGTTGTAGGCGCGCGACAGGCGGGTGATGGAGTCGAGCAGCACGACGACGTCCTGACCCAGCTCGACGAGACGCTTGGCGCGCTCGATGGCCAGCTCGGCGACGATCGTGTGGTCCGAGGCGGGGCGGTCGAACGTCGAGGCGATGACCTCGCCCTTGACCGTCCGCTCCATGTCGGTGACCTCTTCGGGCCGCTCGTCCACGAGCACCACCATGAGGTGGACCTCGGGGTTGTTCGCGGTGATCGCGTTGGCGATCTGCTGCATGATGATCGTCTTGCCGGCCTTGGGCGGCGACACGATGAGACCACGCTGGCCCTTGCCGATCGGGGCGACGATGTCGATGACGCGCGGCGTGAGCCGGGTCGCCTCGGGGTTCTCCAGGCGGAGCCGGTCCTGCGGGTACAGCGGCGTGAGCTTGGTGAACTCGGGCCGCTGGCGCGCCTCGTCCGGCGTCATGCCGTTGACGGAGTCGAGCCGCACGAGCGCCGCGAACTTGCTGCGCACGTTCTTGCCGGTCTGGGTGCCGCCGCTGGGCGGCTCCTCGCCCTCGCGCGGCTGACGGATCGCGCCGACGACGGCGTCACCGCGGCGCAGGCCCGACTTGCGGACCTGGTTGAGCGAGACGTAGACGTCCTTCGGGCCGGGCAGGTAGCCGCTCGTACGCACGAACGCGTAGTTGTCGAGGATGTCGAGGATGCCCGCGACGGGGATCAGGACGTCGTCGTCGCGGACCTCGACCTCTTCGGGGCCGAGGTCGGGGGCGTTGCCGCCCCGACCGCCACCCTGGCCGCCGCGGTTGCGCTTGCGGTCCCGGCCGCGGTCGCGACCCCGCCGGCGGCGCGAGCCGTTCCGGTCCTGCGGGTCGCCGGGACGCTGGCGGTCCTGCTGGCCGCGGTCGTCGGCGTCGGCACCCTGGTCGGAGCCCTTGGTGGCGGCCTGGTTGCTCTGGCCGCCCTGACCGGCGCCCTGGTTGGGCTGCCGCTCGCCCCGCTGGCGCTGCCCGCGCTCCCGGGGTGCGGCCACGGCGTCGGCCAGCTCGGCGAGGCGCGCCTCGCGGTCCGCGCCGCTCTCGCCGGACGCGCTGCCGCCGGACCGGTCGGTGCCGGTGTCGGCCGAGGAGCCGGTCGGGCGCGTGGCGCGCCGGCGGCGCTGGCCGGACTCGGCCTGGGCATCGGTGCGCACCGTCGGCGTCCCGGTGGACGCCGCCGCGACCGGAGCGGCGGACGAGGCCTGCTCGACGGCCGGGGCCTCGGCCACGGCGGGGCCGCCCTGCTGGGCGGGACGCTTCTCGGTGGTGGGCTGCGAGCCCGACGCGCCACCACGCTTCGCGCGGATGGTCTCGGCGAGGTCGCCCTTGCGCATGCGGCTCGTGCCCTTGACGCCCATCTGGGACGCCAGCGCCTGGAGCTCGGCAAGCTTCATCGAGCTCAGGTTGTCGGTGGTGTTCGTCACGAAGGACCCTTCCCCCTCGTATGCGGTCCGGCGGTTTCATCCGCACGGACCGGGGTGGTGGGCGTCCGGGCGCAGGGGGGCGCCTGGACGCGGAACCTCACGTCAGTGGTACGACGACGTCGGCTGACGGGGTTGCTGTCGGCCTTCTGCACGGGACGTCGGTAGCGATGTGGCTGCCGCCGCGCCCTGACACTCCCGGACTGCGACGATGCGCGCGTGAGCGCGGCGCAGGGTGGGGTGGGTGCCGTCGTGGTCGAACCTGAAGGCTTGCTTCATGCTATCACTCATGCGGCAGGCTCCGACACGTCGTGCCGGACGTGTCGATCGCCGGGTGCCCGACGTGCCAGCCGGCACCGCCGCGCGGATCGCCCAGCAGGTCGCGCAGCGCCGACTCGAGCTCCGGTCCGGCGTCGGCGGTGGTGAGCACCAGCACCGTGGGTCCCGCTCCCGAGACGGTCGCCGCCAGCCCGGCGGCGCGCAGCGAGCGGACGAGCTCCGCCGTGCCCGCCATGACCCCGGCCCGGTACTCCTGGTGCAGCCGGTCCTCGGTCGCGTCGAGCAGCAGCTCCGGACGCCGCGCGAGCGCCTCGACCAGCAGCGCGGCACGGCCGGCCGTGAATGCCGCGTCGGCGTGCGGCACGTGCCCGGGGAGCACGCCCCGCGCACGGCTGGTGGCGAGCCGGACGTCCGGGACGAGCACGGTCGCCCGGATCCGCGGGTCGACCTCCAGGTCCACGGCACGGGGCCCGTCCGCACCGGACCACGCCAGCGTGGCGCCGCCGCGCAGCGCCGGGGCGGCGTTGTCCGGGTGACCCTCGAACTCCGTCGCGACGCCGAGCATCGTCCGGGCGTCGAGCGCCTGCGGGTCGGCGAGCAGTCCGCGTGCCGCCACGATCCCCGAGACGACGGCCGCCGCGGACGATCCCAGGCCGCGACCGTGCGGGATCCGGTTCGTGCACCGCAGGTGCACCCCGGTCAACGGGGCTCCGGCGAGCTCGAGGGTGTGCTGCAGCGCCCGGACCACGAGGTGGTCGGCACCGCCGGGCACCTCGCCGGCGCCCTCCCCCGCGACGTCGACGCGGACCTCGTCGCTCGCGACGAGCTGGACCTCGATCTCGTCGTACAGCCCCAGGGCGAGGCCCATCGCGTCGAAGCCGGGCCCCAGGTTCGCGCTCGTGGCGGGGACGCGGACCAGGACGTGGTCGGCTCCGAGCCTCATGTCACTCCAGCCCGAGCGCGTCCGCGACGGACACGACGTCGGCCGACACGCGGGTCGGCGTGACCTCGCCGCCGTCGAGCGTCCGCAGCGCCCACTGCGGGTCCTTCAGCCCGTGCCCCGTCACCGTGATCACGACACGGGCACCGGCCGGGACCAGTCCGCGCTCGGCGCGCGAGAGCACCCCGGCCACGCCGGCCGCCGACGCCGGCTCCACGAAGACGCCCACGTCGGCCGAGAGCACCCGGTGCGCCGCGAGGATCGCCTCGTCCGACACGGCCTCGATGACACCGCCGGAGTCGTCGCGCGCGGCCTCCGCCTGCGCCCAGGAGGCCGGGTTGCCGATCCGGATCGCCGTGGCGATCGTCTCGGGGTCGACGGGATGACCCTTGACGATGGGTGCCGCGCCCGCCGCCTGGAACCCCCACATCGCCGGGGTCCGGGTGGCGACGGCCTGCGGTGCCGCCCCGGGGCCCTCCTCGCTGGTGGGGATGCCCGCGTACTCGCGGTAGCCCTTCCAGTAGGCCGTGATGTTGCCGGCGTTGCCCACGGGCAACGCGTGGATGTCCGGGGCGTCACCGAGGGCGTCGACCACCTCGAAGGCCCCCGTCTTCTGCCCCTCGATGCGGTCGGGGTTCACGGAGTTCACCAGCTCGACCGGGTAGGCCTCGGCGAGCTTGCGGGCGACCACGAGGCAGTCGTCGAAGTTGCCGTCCACCTGGAGCAGCCGGGCACCGTGGGCGACGGCCTGGCTCAGCTTGCCCATGGCGATCTTGCCCTCGGGGACGAGGACGGCGCAGGTCATGCCCGCCCGGGTCGCGTACGCGGCCGCGGACGCCGAGGTGTTGCCCGTCGAGGCGCACACGACGACCTTCGCGCCGCGCCCGGCCGCGGCCGACATCGCCGTCGTCATGCCGCGGTCCTTGAAGGAGCCCGTCGGGTTCATGCCCTCGACCTTGACGTACACCTCGGCACCCGTGCGCTCCGAGAGCGCAGGGGCCTCGACGAGCGGGGTGCCGCCCTCCCCCAGGGTGACGATGCTCGCGGCGACGTGGGCCGGCAGGCGGTCGGCGTACTCGGTGATGACACCGCGCCACTGGTGTGCCGGCATTCTCAGACTCCCTCGACTCGCAGGACGGACGTGATCTGGCGGACGGGCTCGAGCCCGTCCAGGGCTGCGACGGTCGCGGCCAGCGACGCCTCGCGGGCGGCGTGGGTGGTGATGACCAGACGCGCGACCGGTTCGGTCTCCTCGGGCTCGACCTCCGCGGCCGGCTCGGAGGCGGGCTCCGCCTCGAAGGACGCGGTCAGCGCCTCGCTCTGGCGCACCGTGTCGATGGAGACGCCGTGGTCGGCGAGGACCCCGGCGACCTGGGCGAGCACACCGGTCCGGTCGGCCACCTCGAGACGGACCTGGTACCGCGTCACGGCGGCGTCGGCCGACAGCACCGGCAGGGAGGCGTAGGCCGACTCGCGCGGCCCCTTGCCGCCCACCAACCGGTCCCGGGCGGCAGAGACCAGATCGCCGAGCACGGCCGACGACGTGGGCCGGCCACCGGCACCCTGCCCGTAGAACATCAGCGGACCGGCGGACTCGGCCTCCACGAAGACGGCGTTGAACGCGCCGCGGACGGCTGCCAGCGGGTGGTCCGTCGGCACGAGGGCGGGGTGCACGCGAGCCGCCACACCCTCCGACGTCCGCTCCGCGATGGCGAGCAGCTTGAGCACGTAGCCGGTCCGGCGCGCCCAGTCGACGTCGTCGCGCGTGATGCCCCGGATGCCTTCCCGGGCGACCTGGTGGATCGAGACGCGCGTGTGGAACGCCAGGGAGGCGAGGATGGCCGCCTTCGCCGCGGCGTCGAACCCGTCGACGTCGGCCGTCGGGTCGGCTTCCGCGTACCCGAGCTCCTGGGCCCGCTTGACGACGTCCTCGAGGTCGAGGCCCTGGCTGGTCATCTCGTCCAGGACGTAGTTCGTGGTGCCGTTGACGATGCCCAGGACGCGCTGGACCTGGTCCCCGGCGAGCGACTCGCGCACCGGCCGCACGATCGGGATCGCGCCGGCGACCGCCGCCTCGAAGGACAGGTCGGCCCGGGCGTCGTCCGCCGCCTCGAACAGGACCGGTCCCTGCTCGGCGAGGAGCTGCTTGTTCGCGGTGACCACGCTGGCGCCGCGGGCGAGGGCGCTCAGGATGAGGGTGCGGGCCGGCTCGATGCCACCCATCAGCTCGACCACGACGTCGGCCTGGGCCACCAGGCCCTCGGCGTCCTCGGTGAGCAGCCCGGCCGGGATCCCCTCGCGCGGCCGCGAGGCGTCGCGGACCGCGATACCGACGACCTCCAGCGGGGCGCCGGCCCGCGCGGCGAGCTCGGCGGAGTTCTCGAGCAGCCCGCGCGCCACCTCGGTCCCCACCACGCCGCACCCGAGCAGGGCGACCCGCAGGGGTCGTACCTCGGGCCGCGCGGCACCCGACGACGCGGGCGCGGGGGGCAGGTCAGCTGCAGCAGGCACGAAACCACCTTGGTCGAGATCGGGAGGACGTGGCTCAGGATAGCCACGCCCGGCGGACGGCGGCCCACCGTCCCGCATGGTGGGGCCGTCGTCCGGGCCGCGGGTCGGGCCGTCGGCCCGTTCGTCAGCCGAGGTCGAGCCCGAGGAGGTCCTCGAGCGTCTCCCGGCGGACGAGGACGCGGGACGCGCCGTCCGCCACGGCCACCACGGGTGGGCGCGTCAGCCCGTTGTAGTTCGAGGCCATCGACCGGCCGTAGGCGCCGGTCGCCGGGACCGCGAGCAGGTCGCCGGCCCGCACGTCGGCAGGCAGCATGACCTCGTGCACGACGACGTCCCCGCTCTCGCAGTGCTTGCCGACCACGCGGGCCAGCACCGTCCCGGCGGCGGACGCCCGGCCCACGACCTCCGCGTGGTAGTCCGCGCCGTAGAGCGCCGGGCGGATGTTGTCGCTCATGCCGCCGTCCACGGAGACGTACAGGCGGGTGAAGGTCGCGCCGGCCCCGGGGTCCTCGGCCGGGGCCGAGACCGTGACGGGCTTGACCGTCCCGACCGTGTAGAGGGTCAGCCCGGCCGGCCCGACCACCGCACGCCCCGGCTCGATCGAGAACCGCGGCAGGGGCGTGCCGAGCTCGCGGGCGACGGACGCGACGGCCTGCGCCACCGAGACGGCCACCGGTGCCGGCTCGAGCGGCTCCTCACCCGGCAGGTAGGCGATGCCGTACCCCCCGCCCAGGTCGACCTCCTCGACGAGCACCCCGGTGCGGGTCGCCAGGTCGGCGCGCAGCTGCAGCACCACGCGCGCCGCCGCCTCGAAGCCCGACGGCTCGAGGATCTGCGAGCCGATGTGCGAGTGGATGCCCAGCAGGTCCAGCTCGGGCCGCGCCACGACCGCCTCGAGGGCCGCGAGCGCCGGCGAGGTGCCGCCGTCCGGCCCGGCGTTCACCGACAGCCCGAACTTCTGGTCCTCGTGGGCCGTCGAGATGTACTCGTGACCGCCGGCATGGACGCCCGTGGTGACGCGCACCATGACCGGGGCGACCACCCCGCGCGACGCCGCCAGGTCCGCCACGCGTTCGATCTCCACGAGCGAGTCGACGATGAGCCGACCCACGCCGGCGTCGAGCGCGGCGAGGATCTCGGCGTCGGACTTGTTGTTGCCGTGCAGCCCGATCGCAGCGCCCGGGACGCCGGCCCGCAGCGCGACCGCGAGCTCACCGCCCGAGGCGGTGTCGACGCGCAGCCCCTCCTGCGTGGCCCAGCGCGCGACGGCGACCGTGAGGAGCGCCTTGCCGGCGTAGTAGACGTCGACGCCGGCACCCACCTCCGCGAAGGCGGACTCGAACGCCGTCCGGTAGGCCCGCGCCCGGGCGCGGAAGTCGGCCTCGTCCAGCACGTAGGCCGGGGTGCCGTGCGCGGCCGCCAGCTCGCTCACCGGGACGCCGGCGACCTCGACCTCGCCGTCCGCGCGCCGTCGGACGCCCGACGACCACGGTGCGCCCGCCGCGCCCGGACCGCCCACCGGGAGGACGGCGGACCGGCCGGCCTCCGGCGCGGCGCTCACATCCGCTCCGGCGCGGTCACGCCGAGCAGGCCGAGGCCGTTGGCCAGCACCTGACGCACCGCGTCGTTGAGCCACAGACGCGTGCGGTGCAGGTCCTCGACCGGCTCGTCCGGGTAGGGCAGGACGCGGCGGTCCTTCTGCTGGTACCACGTGTGGTAATCACCGGCGAGCGCCTCGAGGTAGCGCGCGACCCGGTGGGGCTCGCGGAGCTCGGCGGCCTGCGCCACGATCCGCGGGAACTCCGTGAGCCGGCCGAGCAGCGCCGCCTCGGTGGCGTGGTCGAGGAGCGCCGGGTCGAACCCGTCCGCGCGGGACACGTCGCGGTCGGCCGCGTTGCGGTCCACCGCGCACGTCCGCGAGTGCGCGTACTGCACGTAGTAGACGGGGTTCTCGTTCGTGGCCCGCGTGAGCAGGTCCAGGTCGAGGTCGATGGTGGAGTCGACCGACGACCGGGCGAGCGAGTAGCGGGCGGCGTCCACCCCGACGGCGTCGACCAGGTCCTCGAGCGTGACGACGGTCCCGGCCCGCTTCGACATCCGGACCGGCTGGCCGTCCTTCACCAGGTTGACCATCTGGCCGATGAGGAGCTGGAGGTTCGTGCCCGGCGTGTCGCCGAACGCCGCGCAGACCGCCATCATGCGCCCGACGTACCCGTGGTGGTCCGCGCCGAGCATGATGATGACCTCGTCGAACCCCCGCTCGCGCTTGTCGAGGTAGTAGGCGATGTCACCGGCGATGTAGGCGGCCTCGCCGTCGGACTTGAGGACCACGCGGTCCTTGTCGTCCCCGAACTCGGTGGTGCGCAACCACGTCGCGCCGTCCTTGTCGAACATCCGGCCGGCGTCCCGCAGCCGGGCGACCGCACGGTCCACCGCGCCGGACTCGTGCAGCGAGTCCTCGTGGAAGTACACGTCGAAGTCGACGCCGAAGTCGTGCAGCGAGGCCTTGATCTCCCCGAACATCCGGTCGACGCCACGGGCCCGGAAGACCTCCTGGGCCTCGGCGTCGGGCAGCTCGCGCGGGTCGGGCTCGCCGGCGGCCACGGCGTCGGCGATCACCGCGTCCGCGATCTCGGAGATGTACTGGCCGCCGTAGCCGTCCTCGGGCGCCGCCTCGCCCCGCGCACGCGCGAGCAGCGAGCGTGCGAAGCGGTCGATCTGCGCGCCGTGGTCGTTGAAGTAGTACTCGCGTGCCACCTCGGCGCCGCTCGCCTCGAGCACCCGGGCCAGCGAGTCGCCGACGGCCGCCCAGCGCACGCCGCCGATGTGGATGGGCCCGGTCGGGTTCGCGGAGACGAACTCCAGGTTGACCCGCTTGCCGGCCTCGGAGTCGCCGCGGCCGTAGGCGCCGCCGGCCTCGACGACCGTGCGCGCGAGCTCACCGGCCGCCGCCGCGTCGAGCGTGATGTTGAGGAACCCCGGACCGGCGACCTCCACGGCCCGGACGCCCGGCGTCGCACCCAGCCGGGACGCGAGCTCCTCGGCGAGCGCCCGCGGCGAGGTACCCGCCTTCTTCGCGAGCTGCAGCGCCACGTTGGTCGCCCAGTCGCCGTGCTCGCGCTGGCGGGGTCGCTCCACGTGCACCGACGCCGGGACCGCGTCGGCGGGGAGCGCGAGGGCGCCGTCGGCCACGGCCGAGGCGAGGGCGGTGCTGAGTGCTTGCGAGAGCTCGTCGGGTGTCACCGGGGGATTCTATCGGCCCGCCCACGGCGACCTGCCAGCGTCTCGCGACCCTGTTTCCGACCTGCACACCCACGGTGATAGTCTCGGTCACCGTGCCGAAGGGTCGCCCCGTGCGAGCCGTCCGGCACCCGCGCCTGTAGCTCAGTGGATAGAGCGTCTGCCTCCGGAGCAGAAGGTCGGGGGTTCGAGTCCCTCCAGGCGCACCGCGGAAGGCCCGTAGCGCGAGAGATCGCGGTGCGGGCCTTCGTCGTCCCGGTGGCGAGACTCAGGGCGAGACTCAGGGCGAGGCGCCGGACCGGCCGCTTGGACGCCGTCGCACCCGCACGTTAGGTTCCAAGCAGCAGTCGACGACGACGACGCGTGGCTCCGCACGACCCGGCGGTCCGCGCGACCACAGCTCCCCGCGACCCGGAGGACCCATGATCGACCACACCGTGCGCACCTACGGGGCGGACGAGCCGCTGGCCCGCACCGACCAGCTCGCCTGGAAGATCGCGGAGGTCGCCACCGAGCAGAGCGACCCCACCGACGCCGTGACCGACATGGTGATCAACCGTGTCATCGACAACGCCGCCGTCGCGACCGCGTCGCTGGGACGCGCCCCGATCCTCGCCGCCCGCGCCCAGGCGGAGGCGCACCCCGTCTCGCGGGGCGGCGCAGGCGCCACGATCGTCGGCAGCCGCGAGCGCACCAGCCCCGAGTGGGCGGCCTGGGCCAACGGCGTCGCCGTGCGCGAGCTCGACTACCACGACACGTTCCTGGCCGCGGACTACTCGCACCCGGGCGACAACATCCCGCCGATCCTGGCCGTCGCGCAGCACCTGGGCCGCGACGGCGCGGACCTGCTGCGCGGGATCGTCACCGGGTACGAGATCCAGGTCGACCTCGTCAAGGGCATCTGCCTGCACGAGCACAAGATCGACCACGTCGCCCACCTCGGCCCCAGCGCCGCGGCGGGGATCGGCACCCTCCTGGGGCTGCCCACCGAGACGGTCTATCAGGCGATCGGGCAGGCCCTGCACACCACCACCGCCACGCGGCAGTCCCGCAAGGGCGAGATCTCCACCTGGAAGGCCCACGCGCCGGCCTTCGCGGGCAAGATGGCGATCGAGGCCGTCGACCGGGCCATGCGGGGGCAGACCTCCCCCAGCCCGATCTACGAGGGCTCCGACGGCGTCATCGCCTGGCTGCTCTCCGGCCCCGAAGCCCGCTACACCGTGCCGCTCCCGGAGCACGGCGAGCCGCGTACCGCGATCCTCGAGACCTACACCAAGGAGCACTCCGCCGAGTACCAGGCGCAGGCGTGGATCGACCTCGCCCGCCGTCTGGGCCGCGAGCGGCCCGAGCTGCGCGAGCCGCAGGCCGTCCGCTCGGTCGTGCTGCACACCTCGCACCACACCCACTACGTCATCGGCTCCGGGTCCGGCGACCCGCAGAAGTACGACCCGACCGCCAGCCGCGAGACGCTCGACCACTCGATCCCCTACATCTTCACCGTCGCGCTGCAGGACGGTGACTGGGACCACGTCGACAGCTACGCGCCCGAGCGGGCCGGACGGCCCGACACGATCGAGCTGTGGCGCAAGGTCACCACGGCGGAGGACCCGGAGTGGACCCGCCGCTACCACTCGGCCGACCCTGCCGAGAAGTCGTTCGGCGGACGGGTGGAGATCGAGCTGGTCGACGGCGAGCGCGTGGTCGAGGAGATCGCCGTCGCCGACGCCCACCCGCTCGGCGCGCGTCCCTTCGCCCGGGCCCAGTACGTGCAGAAGTTCCGCACCCTGGCGGACGGCGTGCTCGCCCCGGAGGAGACCGAGCGGTTCCTCGACCTCGCGCAGCGCCTGCCGGAGCTCACCGCCGACGAGCTCGCCGGGCTGACCGTGACGCCGGCCGACGACCCGGCCGCCCGTGCCGCCGTCGTCCCCGGGATCTTCTGATGCTGTACTCGACGCTCACCCCGGCGGCCAAGCGTGCCGCGTTCCGCGAGCGCCTGAGGTCCGGGGAGCTGCTGCAGCTGCCCGGCGCGTTCAACCCGCTCTCGGCGCGGCTGATCGAGACCAAGAGGTTCGACGGCGTCTACGTCTCGGGCGCGGTCGTCGCGGCCGACCTGGGCCTGCCCGACGTCGGGCTCACCACCCTGAGCGAGGTCGCCGGCCGCGCCGGTCAGATCGCCCGCATGACCGACCTGCCGACGCTCGTCGACGCCGACACCGGCTTCGGCGAGGCCATGAACGTGGCCAGGACCGTCCAGACGATGGAGGACGCCGGCGTCGCCGGTCTGCACATCGAGGACCAGGTCAACCCCAAGCGCTGCGGCCACCTGGACGGCAAGCAGGTGGTCGACGACGCCACGGCGCTGCAGCGCATCCGCGCGGCCGTGACGGCTCGCCGCGACGAGAACCTGCTGATCATGGCCCGCACCGACGTCCGCGCCGGCGCCGGGCTCGAGGTCGCGATCGAACGGGCCCGCGCGCTCGTCGACGCCGGCGCCGACGCCGTCTTCCCCGAGGCGCTGCGGGACCTCGACGAGTTCGCGGCCGTGGCTGCCGCGCTCGACGTGCCGGTCCTGGCGAACATGACGGAGTTCGGCAAGTCGGAGCTGTTCACCGCCGACCGGCTGCGCGACGCCGGGGTCGCGCTGGTGATCTACCCCGTCTCCCTGCTGCGCCTCGCGATGGGCGCCGCGGACCGCGCGCTGGACGACCTGCGGACCGAGGGCTCCCTCGCCGCGCAGGTGCCGCACATGCAGACCCGCGCCGAGCTCTACGAGCTCCTCGACTACCCGGCGTACAGCACGTTCGACGCCGGCGTGTACGACTTCTCCCTGGAGACGCACCACAGCCACCACCGCCCCGAACGTCGTTGAGAGCGAAGGAGCACCGATGACCGAGCCCCGCACCGAGCCCGACGTCCGCAAGGGCCTGGCCGGAGTCGTCGCGGACACCACCGCGATCTCGAAGGTCGACCCCGAGACCAACTCCCTGCTGTACCGCGGCTACCCGGTCCAGGACCTCGCGGCGAGCCAGCCGTTCGAGGCCGTGGCCCACCTGCTGTGGCACGGCGAGCTGCCGACCGGGGCGGAGCTCGCCGAGCTCGAGCGGCTCGAGCGCTCCCTGCGGCCGATGGACGACCGCACCCGGCGAGCGATCGACGACGTGCCGCTCGAGGCGCACCCGATGGACGTGCTGCGCACCGCGGTCAGCCAGCTCGGCGGCCTGGACGACACCCTGGGACGCCCGGACGGCGTCCTCGACCCCGAGCTCAACCAGGGCCGAGCCGTCTACCTCTTCGCCCAGCTGCCCGGCATCGTGGCGTACAGCCAGCGCCGACGGCACGGCCTGGAGCCCGTCGCACCGCGCGACGACCTCGACTACGCCCGCAACTTCCTGTGGCAGACGTTCGGCGAGGTGCCGGACGACGCCGTCGTCGACGCGTTCCGCGTCTCCCTCGTGCTGTACGCCGAGCACTCCTTCAACGCCTCGACGTTCACCGCGCGGGTCATCGCCTCGACGCTGTCCGACGTGTACTCCGCGGTCACCGGCGCGATCGGTGCGCTCAAGGGCCCGCTGCACGGCGGTGCGAACGAGGCCGTGATGCACGCCTTCGCCGAGATCGGCACCGCCGACCGGGCCGAGGCGTGGCTCGACGAGGCGTTGGCCGCCAAGCGCAAGGTCATGGGGTTCGGCCACCGGGTCTACCGGCACGGCGACTCGCGGGTGCCCTCGATGAAGGCCGCGCTGGACGCCCTCGTGGCGCACTACGACCGCCCGGACCTCGCAGACCTCTACGCGGCGCTGGAGTCCGCGTTCGTCGAGCGCAAGGGCATCTACCCGAACCTCGACTACCCCGCCGGCCCGGCCTACCACCTCATGGGGTTCGACACCCCGACGTTCACGCCGCTCTTCGTGGCGGCACGCGTCACCGGCTGGACGGCGCACGTGGCCGAGCAGCAGGCCGCCAACTCCCTCATCCGCCCGCTGTCGCAGTACGTCGGCCCGGAGCGCCGCGAGGTGCCGCCGCAGTAGTGTCGGGACCATGTCCACGAGCTACTCCGACTTCGAGTTCGAGCGCCGCTTCCTCGTCCGGCGGCTGCCGGACGTGCTGCGCGACGCCCCGTCGCTCATCGTCCAGTCGTACTTCCTGTCCGACGGCGGGTACGCGCTGCGTGTGCGGGTGCAGGCCGGCGGCGTCGACGCCGGTGTCGACGCCGAGAGCGACCCGGCCGAGATCATCGACGCCCACCGGGAGCAGTTCGACTTCGCCGCCGTCACCGTGAAGGGCCCGTCGGCGGGCGGCACCCGCTACGAGGCGGAGCGGCAGCTCGACCCCCTGGTCGGCGTCGAGCTGGTCCGGCGGGGCGGCGCGCGCGTCGTCAAGACCCGGTACGCGGTGTGGCTGGGGGCGGACGGGTGGTCCGTCGACGTCTTCGGCGGTGCCAACAGCCCGCTCGTCGTCGCCGAGTGCGAACGCTCCGGACCGGTGACGGCGTTGCAGATCCCCGACTTCTGCGTCACCGAGATCACCGACGAGCGCCGGTTCTCCAACGAGTCGCTCGCCGTGGAGCCCTACGGGGAGTGGGCGGCCGAGCACGCCCAGGAGCTCGCGCGCACCGGGCCGCGGTTCCGGGACGACTTCGGGGAGAACCAGCGGCTCGAGTCGCCGTAGCCGCTCCCCCGGCTCAGTGCCAGGTGGAGACTTCCTCGACCCCGGCCCGGTACTCCCAGTGCCACGGCTCGTACTTGCCCGACCCGCCGCGCTGGGCCCACGGCGGGTTCTCCCAGCCGTAGGCCGGGGCGTTGTCCCAGAGCCACTTGTAGACCTCGGCGCTGCCCGTCTCCTTGGAGCACAGGTCGATCGCCAAACCCCAGCCGTGCATCGACGTGCCCGGCGTCGCGGCGAGGTACCCGCGACTCGCCTTGACCGAGTACTGCGAGGAGAGCGACCGGTAGCTGTCCACGAGGCAGAGGTCCCGGCCGAACCGCGCGCGGAACGCCTCGTTGAGGGCGCTGAGGGAGACGGCGGCGTCGGGACGCAGCTGCTCGCCGCTCTGCCACAGGTCGCACAGGGAGTGGTCGGTGAGCTGCCCGTTGGTGCCCACGACCTCGGTGCCGGCGTCGCAGTCGGGCAGGGGGTCACGCTCGGTGGTCCGGCTCGCGGCCGCGACGCTGCGCTCGCGGGGCGCCGCCGCGATGGCGGCCGCCGTCCCCGGCGTCTGCGCACCCGACTGCAGCAGGGCCAGGGTGGAGGGTCCCGTGGGCGCCGTCTCCAGGTCGAACGGCGAGCGCTCGTCCGCGTCCGCCGCGCCGGACAGCGGCACCGCGATGGTGGCCGCCGCCAGCGAGCCGAGGACCGTCACGCGCGTGACCCAGGTGTGCCCGGCCGGCGCGGCGTGCGCGCCCCGACCCCGGCTCTTCGCCGTGCCGGTGGACCGACGGCGTGCGGGTCGGCCGGAGCGGCCCTCGGCCGCCTCACGGATCTCCCGCCGGGAACGCGGAGCGGGAGCGTCGCCCTGGGACGTCGTGTCCACGCCACCTCCGTGCCTCTCGCCGCGCGCGAGCGCGCGGCACCTGCTCGAAACTGCTCGAACTGTCGGTCAAATCTCCTGACCGACCTGCGCGGCGACCTGCGACGCCGAGCGCCGCCGCCCCCGCGGTCGATCCGTGACCGCACCCTAGCGGTGACGTAGCCCACGGCCAAGTCCCGGGTTGTTCAAGACCTGTTCACCCTCACCGCAGACGCTGCATCGCGTCACGGACCTCGCCGACGAGCTCCTCGAGGATGTCCTCGAGGAACACCACGCCGACCGTCCGCGACCCGTCCTCGACGCGGGCGAGGTGCGCCCCCGAGCGCTGCATCGCCCGCAGCGCGTCCTCGACCTCGTCGTCCGGGCCGACCTGCGCCGTCGCGCGGACCCGCCACGCGGGCACGGGCCGGTCCCGGTCACCGTTCGTCGCGTAGAGCACGTCCTTGAGGTGCAGGTAGCCGACCAACGCCGCGGGGGCGCCCTCCACGGGGACGTCGACGACCGGGAACCGGCTGAAGCCCGTGCGCGAGACGAGGTGCTCGACGTCGTCCGGCGTCGCCCCCGGCGTGACGGTGACCAGCGCGTCGAGCGGGACCATGACGTCGCCGGCGGTGCGGGACGAGAACTCGAACGCACCCGACAGGAGGCCCTGCTCGTCGGTGAGCACGCCCTCGGCGCGGGAGTGCTCCACGATCGACTGGACCTCCTCCGCCGTGAACGCCGAGGCGACCTCGTCCTTCGGCTCGACACCGAGAAGACGGACCACGTGGTTGGCCACCCAGTTGAGCGCCACGATGACCGGGCGCAGCACGCGGGCGATCAGCACCAGGGGCGGGGCGAACCAGAGGGCTGCCGTCTCCGGCCCGCTGACGGCGAGGTTCTTGGGCACCATCTCGCCGAGCACCACGTGCAGGTACACGACGATGCTCAGCGCGATGACGAGCGCGACCGGGTGCACGAGCTGCTCCGGGATGCCGAGGGCCGCGAACGGCCCCTCGAGCAGGTGCGCGAGCGCGGGCTCGGCGATGATGCCGAGCCCGGTCGAGCAGACGGTGATCCCGAGCTGGGCGCACGCGAGCATGAGCGAGACGTGCTCCATGGCCCACAGCACGATCTGGGCGCGCTTCTCGCCCGCCTCGGCGCGCGGCTCGATCGTGCTGCGCCGCACGGACAGGACGGCGAACTCCGCGCCGACGAAGAAGGCGTTGCCGACCAGCAGGAGCAGGCCGACCAGCAGGGCGGTGCCGGTGCTCATGCCGTCACCTCCCGCACGCGCAGGCGCTCCACGCGCCGACCGTCGACGAGCTCCACACGCAGGCGGACGCCGTCGACCTCGACGTCGTCGCCGACCTCCGGCAGCCGGCCGAGACTGGCCATGACGAGCCCGCCGAGCGTCTCGTAGGCGGGGCCCTCGGGGACCCGCAGGCCCGTGGTCTCGACCAGCTCGTCGGGGCGCAGGACGCCGGGCACGACCCAGGAACCGTCGGCAGCCCGGGACGCGCCCCCGCGACGGCGGTCGTGCTCGTCCGCGACGTCGCCGACGAGCTCCTCGACCACGTCCTCGAGGGTCACGACGCCGGACGTGCCGCCGTACTCGTCCACGACGACGGCCATCTGCAGGCCGAGCCCGCGCAGCTCGACGAGCAGCGGACCGAGGCTGACGGTGTCCGGCACCCGCGGAGCGTCCACCATCAGGGCCCCCGCAGGCACCTCGTCGCGGCGCTCGAAGGGGACACCGACAGCACGGCGCAGGTGCACCAGGCCGACGATGTCGTCGCGGTCGTCCCCGATGACGGGGAACCGGGAGTGACCCGTCCGGTGCGCCAGGGCGACGACCTCCGCGGCGCTCGTGCCCCGCCGGACGACGGACATCCGGGTGCGGTCGGTCATCACGTCGCGGGCGACGAGCGCGTCGAGCTCGAGCGTGTTGGCCAGGAGCGCCGCCGTGCCCTCCTCGAGCGTGCCCTCCTGCGCGGACCGACGCACGAGGGAGAGGAGCTCGGTCGCCGACCGGGCGCCGGACAGCTCCTCGCGGGGCTCGACGCCGACCCGGCGCAGGATGGCGTTCGCCGACCCGTTCAGCACGGCGATGAGGGGGCCGCACACGATCGTGAAGACGCGTTGCAGGGGCACGACCGCCCGGGCGGTGGGGTGCGGGGCCGACAACGCGAAGTTCTTCGGGATCAGCTCACCGAAGAGCATGGAGAACGCGTTGACGACCACCAGGGCCAGCACGCCGGCGAGCACCGCGGACGCGGCGGTGCCGAGCGGGGTGGCCGCCAGCCCGGCGCCGAACAGGCTCAGCAGCGCCGGCTGCGCGGTGTAGCCGAGCAGGATCGTGGTGACGGTGATGCCCACCTGCGCGGAGCTGAGCTCCGTGGACAGGTGCTTGAGCCCGGCCCGGACGATGCGGTCCCGACGATCGGGACGCCTCCGGCCGGGCGGCGGACTGTCGCCCTCCTCGTCGTCGCTGCCCACGACGGCGGGGTCCAGGGTGACGAGCGAGAACTCGCTCGCCACGAAGATCGCGGTCCCTGCGGTGAGCAGGACACCCACGGCGATCATGATCGTCTCGGTCAGCACGGCAGGCCTCGCAGGCCGGGATATCGACTGTCGTCCATCGTGGCACCGATGCTATCCCGGACTCGGCGTGGTCGTCCCGTCCCGCCGCCACGCCAGCGCATCCCCAGCGGACACCCAGGTTCTGCGTGCAAGATGGGCTCATGACCACGACTGCGACCAGCCCGGGACAGGGCCAGCAGAACGCCACCGTCCTCGTCGTCGAGGACGAGCCGGCGATCGCGACGGCGATCGCCCAACGCCTCTCGGCCGAGGGATGGCGGGTCGAGGTCGCTCGCGACGGGATCTCCGGCGTCGACGCCGCCGCCCGGCTCCATCCCGACGCCGTGGTGCTCGACGTCATGCTGCCGGGCCTGGACGGCCTGGAGGTGTGCCGTCGCATCCAGGCGGACCACCCCACGCCGATCCTCATGCTCACGGCGCGCGACGACGAGACCGACATGCTGATCGGGCTCGGCGTGGGCGCCGACGACTACATGACCAAGCCCTTCTCCATGCGCGAGCTGGTGGCACGGGTCAAGGCGCTGCTCCGCCGCGTGGAGCGCGCCGCGCAGGCCGCCGCCACCGCCCCGGCCGACCCGCCGCTCGTCGCCGGGGACGTGACCATCGACCGTGCCCAGCGCCGGGTGCACCGAGCCGGCGACGAGGTCCACCTGACCCCGACGGAGTTCGAGCTGCTCGTGATGCTCGCCAGCGCGCCGAAGACCGTCCAGACCCGCGAGAAGCTCCTCGCCGAGGTCTGGGACTGGGCCGACGCGAGCGGCACCCGGACCGTCGACTCGCACATCAAGGCGCTGCGCCGCAAGCTCGGGCCGGACCTGATCCGGACCGTGCACGGCGTGGGCTACGCGTTCGAGCCCCCGGCAGGCTGACGTGGGCCCCGCGCGCGACGACGACCATGCGCGGTGGCGGGACCACCGGCTCCCGGACGTCCGGCCGCTGGACCCGGTCCACTCGCTCAAGGTCAAGCTCGGGCTCCTCGTCGTCGCGAGCGTGACCGTCGCCGTCGTCATCACCTGGGTGGGCCTGCGCAACGAGCTCGGGCCGAGCCGCACGTTCCCCCTGGCGATCATCGTCTCCCTGGTGCTCACGCAGGTCCTCGCGCGCGGCATGACGTCACCGCTGCGGCAGATGACGGCCGCCGCCCAGACCATGGCCGACGGCGACTACTCCATCCGCGTCCGCTCCACGAGCCAGGACGAGGTCGGTCAGCTCGCCGAGGCGTTCAACACGATGGCGCGGGACCTCGAGGCGTCCGACCGCATCCGCCGCGACCTCATCGCGAACGTGTCCCACGAGCTGCGCACCCCGGTCGCCGCCCTGCAGGCCCAGCTCGAGAACATGGTCGACGGCGTCACCGAGCCGACGCCGTCGTCCCTGGAGCTCTCCCTGGAGCAGACCGAGCGGCTCAGCCGCCTCGTGACCTACCTGCTGGACCTCTCCCGGGTCGAGGCCGGCGCCTCCGCGCTGATGCTCACCGAGTTCTCGGTCGGCGACTTCCTCGAGGAGTGCGCCGAGGCGATGTCGATGGTCGACGCCGCGAAGGGCCTCACCTACGTGGTGGACGTCACGCCCGAGGACCTGCCGCTCGAGGCGGACGTCGAGCGCCTGCGCCAGGTGGTCACCAACCTGCTGCAGAACGCCATCCGGCACTCGCCCTACTGCGGCACCGTCCGGCTCGACGCCTACCCCCAGGGCGACGCCGTCGTCATCGAGGTCGGCGACGAGGGTCCCGGCATCCCTGCCGAGGATCGCGACCGGGTCTTCGAGCGGTTCGCCCGCGGGACCACCGACGCCCGGCCGCAGCCCAGCGCGAGCGGCGGCACCGGCATCGGCCTGGCGATCGTGCGGTGGGCCGTGGACCTGCACGGCGGGCACGTCGCCGTCGCGGACTCCGAGCCGGGGGCGACCATGCGGGTGACCCTTCCCGCCGTCGCCCGGCCCGCCCCGGGAGTGACGACGGAATCCGGTGCGTGAGCGGGTGAGATCGATCACACCGAAACCTGCCGGATCCTTCTTCGTGAGGTGCGCATGACGCCTTGCGACGTAACTGCTGCCATCGCTTTCCTGCCCTATTACCCCGGCACCACACGGCGGTGAGAGATGGCCCACGAGCCGCGCCGTACCGCCGAACCCGGGACTCCGAGGAAGCGACCGAGGGCATAGGCTGGAGGTGCCCGAGAACGGGTGCGCGGTCCGACGAGCAGTTCGACGGAGCAGTGCAAACCAAGCAGTTCAAACCAAGCAATACGGGAAAGTGGGCGATCCGGGCGTGGTGTCCCCAAAGGCTGGGTCAGAGTCGATCAACGCCGGTAGTGCGTCGTTCGGGGCCAACGAGTGGCTCGTGGACGAGCTCTACGAGCAGTACCTGAAGGACAAGAACGCGGTCGATCCCGCGTGGTGGGACTTCTTCGCGGACTACACGCCGGACGACTCGTCCGACGGTGCCGCCGGTGCGGGCGAGCAGCCTGCTCCGGCCGAGCGTCCTGCCGGGAGGCCCGCGGCCGAGGAGCCCGCCCCGCGGCGCGCCGCCCCGCCGGCCAAGGACGCCGCGACGGCGTCCTCGCCCGCGTCGGGCACGGCGGCCGCCGAGGCGTCGCAGCCGCCCGAGCCCGCCCCCGTGCCCGCCGACCCGGCGGTCTCCGCCGCCGACGCGCCGGTCGCCGAGGCGCTCCCGGCGACCGCGCCGTACGCCGAGATCGCGCGGTCCACGCCCAAGGACGAGGACGGCGACGCCACGGACGACGTCCAGAAGCTCCGCGGCCCCGCGGCGCGGGTCGTCACCAACATGGAGGCGTCGATCTCCGTGCCGACGGCGACGTCGGTGCGTGCGGTGCCCGCCAAGCTGATGGTGGACAACCGCATCGTCATCAACAACCACCTCAAGCGCGGCCGCGGCGGCAAGATCTCGTTCACGCACCTCATCGGCTTCGCGCTGGTCGAGGCGCTGGCCGACATGCCGGTCATGAACGCCCACTACGAGGAGACCGACGGCAAGCCGCACGTCGTGCAGCCCGCGCACGTCGGCTTCGGCCTGGCGATCGACCTGGCCAAGCCCGACGGCTCCCGCCAGCTCCTGGTGCCCAGCATCAAGAAGGCCGAGGAGATGGACTTCGCCGGCTTCTGGGCCGCGTACGAGGACCTGGTGCGCAAGGCGCGTGGCGGCAAGCTCGGCATGGACGACTTCGCCGGGACGACCATCTCGCTGACGAACCCGGGCGGCATCGGCACGGTGCACTCCGTGCCCCGTCTGATGCAGGGCCAGGGAACCATCGTCGGCGTCGGCGCCATGGACTACCCCGCGGAGTTCGCCGGCGCCTCCGAGGAGCGGCTCGCCCGCCTCGGGGTCTCGAAGGTCATGACGATCACGTCGACCTACGACCACCGCATCATCCAGGGTGCGCAGTCCGGCGAGTTCCTCAAGATCCTCAGCGGCAAGCTCCTGGGCCTGGACGGCTTCTACGACCGCGTGTTCGCGGCACTGCGCGTGCCGTACGAGCCCGTGCGCTGGGTACGCGACAACACCGTCGACGCCGAGGTCGAGGCAGGCAAGCCGGCCAAGATCGCCGAGCTCATCCACTCGTACCGCTCGCGCGGGCACCTCATGGCGGACACGGACCCGCTCGCCTACCGCCAGCGCAAGCACCCGGACCTCGACATCCAGAACCACGGGCTGACGTTGTGGGACCTCGACCGCGTCTTCCCGACCGGCGGGTTCGGCGGTGCCGCCAAGGCCACGCTCCGCGACACCCTCGGCCTGCTGCGCGACTCCTACTGCCGCTCCATCGGCATCGAGTACATGCACATCGCCGACCCGGCGCAGCGCAAGTGGCTGCAGGACCGGCTCGAGCACGGGTACGCCCGCACGCCGCGCGAGGACCAGCTCCGCATCCTGCGCCGCCTCAACTCCGCCGAGGCGTTCGAGACGTTCCTGGCGACCAAGTACGTCGGCCAGAAGCGCTTCTCGCTGGAGGGTGGCGAGTCGGTCATCCCGCTGCTCGACGCGATCCTGTCGAAGGCCGCCGAGAACGGCCTCGACGAGGTCGGCATCGGCATGGCCCACCGCGGCCGGCTCAACGTGCTCGCGAACATCGCCGGCAAGAGCTACGGCCAGATCTTCAAGGAGTTCGAGGGGCAGATCGACCCGAAGTCCGTCCAGGGCTCCGGTGACGTGAAGTACCACCTCGGCACCGAGGGCACCTTCACCGCGGAGTCGGGCGCGACCACCAAGGTCTACCTGGCCGCGAACCCGTCGCACCTGGAGGCCGTCGACCCGGTGCTCGAGGGCATCGTGCGGGCCAAGCAGGACCGCATCGACCTGGGCGGGGACGGCTTCTCCGTCCTGCCGATCCTCGTGCACGGCGACGCGGCGTTCGCCGGCCAGGGCGTGGTGCCCGAGGTGCTCAACCTCGCCCAGCTGCGCGGCTACCGCACCGGCGGCACGATCCACGTGGTCATCAACAACCAGGTCGGCTTCACCACCGGCCCGACGTCGTCGCGCTCGACGACCTACTCCACGGACGTCGCCAAGGGCTACCAGGTGCCCGTGCTGCACGTGAACGGCGACGACCCGGAGGCCTGCGTCCGCGTGGCCGAGCTCGCCTTCGCCTACCGCGAGCAGTTCGACCGCGACGTGATCATCGACCTCGTGTGCTACCGCCGCCGCGGGCACAACGAGGGCGACGACCCGTCGATGACGCAGCCGCTGATGTACAACCTCATCGAGGCGAAGCAGTCCGTCCGCAAGCTCTACACGAAGAACCTCGTCGCCCGGGGCGACATCACGGTCGAGGAGGCCGAGCAGGCGCTGAAGGACTACCAGGCGCAGCTCGAGCGGGTCTTCACCGAGACCAAGGGCAGCGGGTACACGGCACCGGACGGTGCCGAGGAGGTCGCGGGCCTGGAGCGGCCGGAGTCCCAGCGCGAGGACGCCGGGACGATGGTGGGCTGGAAGACGTCGGTCCCCCACTCCGTGCTCGAGCGCGTCGGCGACGTCCACGTCTCGGCGCCCGAGGGGTTCACGATCCACCCCAAGCTGGCCAAGATGCTGGAGAAGCGCCAGCTCATGTCCAAGGAGGGCGGGATCGACTGGGGCTTCGGCGAGCTCCTCGCCTTCGGGTCGCTGCTCATCGAGGGCACACCGGTCCGGCTGGCCGGGCAGGACTCGCGCCGCGGCACCTTCGTCCAGCGGCACGCCGTCCTGCACGACCGCAACACCGGCGCCGAGTGGACGCCGCTGCTGTACCTGTCGGGCGACCAGGCCAAGTTCTGGGTCTACGACTCCTCGCTCAGCGAGTACGCCGCGCTCGGCTTCGAGTACGGCTACTCCGTCGAGCGCCCGGACGCCCTGGTGCTCTGGGAGGCGCAGTTCGGCGACTTCGTCAACGGCGCACAGACGGTGATCGACGAGTTCATCTCGTCCGCCGAGCAGAAGTGGGCGCAGAACTCGTCGGTGGTCATGCTGCTGCCGCACGGCTACGAGGGCCAGGGCCCGGACCACTCCTCGGCCCGGATCGAGCGGTTCCTGCAGCTCGCCGCGGAGAACAACATGACGATCGCCCAGCCGTCGACGCCGGCGTCGTACTTCCACCTGCTGCGCAAGCAGGCGTACGACCGCCCTCGCCGGCCCCTGGTGGTGCTGACCCCGAAGCAGCTGCTGCGCCTCAAGGCGGCGGCCTCGGACGTCGAGGACTTCACCACCGGCACGTTCGAGGCGGTGCTCGGGGACTCCGCCGTCGCGGCGGGCAAGATCTCGCCGTCAGCCGTCGAGCGCGTCGTGCTCTGCACCGGGCGCGTCTACTACGACCTCATCGCCGAGCGGGAGCAGCGGGGGGACGAGGCCACCGCCATCGTCCGGCTCGAGCAGCTCTACCCGTTCCCGGAGGAGCAGCTGCGCGAGGAGCTCGCGAAGTACCCGGGCGCCGAGGTCGTCTGGGTCCAGGACGAGCCCCGCAACCAGGGTGCGTGGTGGTACCTCCACCTCGCGCTCCCGGAGGACATGCCGCGCGTCGGTGTGATCTCGCGTCCGGCGTCGGCCTCCACCGCCGCCGGCACGGCCAAGCGCCACAAGGAGGAGCAGGCGGTGCTCCTCGACGAGGTCTTCACCCGCTGAGGCCCTCCACGACGAAGGCCCCGGTCACGCTCGGCGTGACCGGGGCCTTGTCGTCAGAGGCGACCTACCACCTGTCGTGGACGTGCTCGCGGACCAGCTCGTCGTAGAGCTCGCGCACGCCGGAGACGAAGAAGGGGCCGAGCACGCCGGCGTCCCCTGCGGCCGCGTTGAGGCGAGCCTGTTCCGGGTTCCGTGCCCCCGGGATGACCGTCGAGACGCCCGCCCGCTGCCACACCCACGCGAGAGCGGCCTGGGCCGGCGTCAGGTCCTGCTGCAGCGCCGACTCGACCAGGGCGGAGAACCGCTGCGCGGCCTCGACCCCGGTCTCGAACGGCACGCCGGAGAAGGTCTCCCCCACGTCGAACGCCTCACCCGACCGGTTGAACGTCCGGTGGTCGTTCTCCGCGAACGTCGTGTCCTTGGTGTAGCGGCCCGAGAGGAGCCCGGAGGCGAGCGGCACGCGGGCGATGATCCCCACGCCCGCCTCGGAGGCCGCCGGCAGGACCTCCTCGAGCGGCTTGTGCCGGAACGCGTTGAGGATGATCTGCACCGTGGCGACGCCCGGGCGCGCGATGGCGGTGAGCGCCTCGTCGACCGTCTCCACGGAGACGCCGTAGGCCGCGATCGCCTGTTCCGCGACCAGCGTGTCGAGGGCGTCGTACACCTCGTCGTCGGAGTACACGGCCGTCGGCGGGCAGTGCAGCTGCACCAGGTCCAGCCGGTCCACGCCGAGGTTCCGCCGGGACCGGTCGGTCCACTCGCGGAAGTTCGGCAGCACGTAGTTCTCCGGCACCTGGTCCGCGCGGCGGCCCATCTTCGTCGCCACGGTGATCCCCTCGCCGGGGTGGGCCGCGAGGAACTGTCCCAGCGCCTGCTCGCTCCGGCCGTCGCCGTACACGTCGGCGGTGTCGTAGAAGCTGACCCCGGCCTCGAGCGACGCCTCGAGCACGGCCCGCGACTCGTCGTCGCCGACCTCGCCCCAGTCCGCGCCGAGCTGCCAGGTTCCCAGGCCGACCACCGACACCATCCGCCCGGTCCGGCCGAGTACCCGCTGATCCATGTGATTTCTCCCTCTGAGGTGACCACCACACGGTACGCGGCACGGCGCCTCTCGGCGCGACGACTACGGTGTGACCGTGAACACGACCTCGAACCCCGCCGCGCCCGAGGCGCCGTCGGGCACCCAGTACCGCATCACCGCCGGGACGCACGCCGCCACGATCACCGAGGTCGGGGCCATGGTCCGGGAGTACAGCGTGGACGGGCGCGACGTCTTCGTCCCCTTCGACGAGACCGAGGCGGCGCCCGTCTTCAACGCCGCCGTGCTGGTCCCCTGGCCGAACCGGCTGCGCGACGGCCGCTACCGGGCCGACGGCGCCACGTACCAGCTCGCGGTGAGCGAGCCGGACCGCGGGACGGCCCTGCACGGCCTGGCCTGCTGGTACCGCTGGTCGCCCGTCGAGGTCGCCGACGACTCCGTGACGCTCGAGCTCGCCCTGCCGGCGCAGAAGGGCTGGCCGTTCCAGCTCACCAGCCAGGTCCGGTACTCGCTCGACGCCGAGCGCGGCCTGGAGGTGCGCGTCACGACCCGCAACGCCGGCACCGGCACCGCGCCCTACGGCGTGGGCTTCCATCCGTGGCTCTCCTCCGGCGGCGCCGACCTGGACGCCTGCACGGTGCGCCTCGACGCGGCCGAGCACGTGACCGTCGACGAACGCCTCCTGCCCACCGGGGTCGAGCCCGTCACCGGTGACCACGACCTGCGCGAGACGCGCTCGCTGGCCGGGCTCGACCTGGACGACGCGTGGGTCGGCGCGACCCGCGACGCCGACGGCCTCTCGTGGTGCCTGCTCGGGTGCCCCGACGGCCGGACACCGGCGATCTGGATGGACGACTCGATGGACTGCTGGCAGGTGTGCTCCGCGGACCACATCGCCGGCCACCACCGGTTCGGCCTCGCCGCCGAGCCGATGAGCTGCTACGCCGACGCCTTCAACACCGGGGACCGGCTGGTGCTCCTGGCGCCCGGCGACTCGCACACCGTGCGCTGGGGTGCGACGCTGCGCTGAGCACGGCACGCAGGAGGTATCAGCGCGGACGCGCCGCCCTCCCTCGTCCCGGGGGGGCGGCGTGGGATCATGCGGTGCCGCGTCCGAGCACGGAACAATGGCGGCGCTAACGGCAAGACGGCAGGGTGGTGAAGGTTCGTGACGGAGCGCGAGGTGCGCATCTGCGTGGTGGGCGACGAGCTCGGTGTGGGCGTCGGGGACGCACGCGCCCTGGGCTGGACGGGCCGGGTGCTCGCGCGGACCAGGTTCGACCGGCCGGCGATGTCGTTCGTCCTCGCCGTGCCCGGCGAGACGACGTCCGCCCTCGGTGCGCGCTGGGAGACCGAGACGGAGTCCCGCTTCGGCCCCGAGGCGACGTGCGACAACCGCCTCGTCGTCGCGCTGGGCAGGCACGACATCGACGCGGGCCTCTCCGTGGCGCGGTCCCGGCTGAACCTGGCGAACATCCTCGACGTGGCCGACAACCGCCGGCTGGCGACGTTCGTCGTCGGACCCCCGCCCGGCCGCGCCGAGGACGGCGACCGCATCGCCGAGCTGTCGGCGGCGTTCGCGGACGTCGCCAACCGCCGTCGGGTGCCGTACGTGGACACCTACACCCCGCTCGCCCAGCACGAGCAGTGGTTGGCCGACCTCGCGACCACGGGGGCGACGTACCCCGGTCAGGCCGGCTACGGGCTCATGGCCTGGCTCGTGCTGCACACGGGGTGGCACGCCTGGCTGGGCCTGCCGAACGACGCCGAGGCGTCCTGACGCTCAGGCTCGGGAGACGATGACGCGCGCGGACGTCACGTTCGCCGTCAGGTAGGCCACGCTGCCCTCGCCCGCCGCCGAACGGTCGACGGAGAGGGTCCGGGCGGCCGAGGCCTGGACCTCGCCGTCGAGCACCACCTGCCCCGCCGCACCGCGGACCTTGAGGCTGACCGGGGTGCCCGGGTCGAGCCGCAGCGCCACGTCTCCGGAGACCGTCTTGGCGGTCACCATCGGCGCGGTACCGGTCGCGGTGACCGCCACCGCCCCGGAGACGGTGCCCGCCGAGACCCGACCCAGGGCGCCGTCGACGGCGAGCGCGCCGGAGACCACGTGCGCCGAGACGTCACCGGCGTGGCCCGACGCGGCGACGTCGCCGGAGACCGACCGGAGGTAGAGCGAGCCGTGGGTGCCGCTGGTCCGGATCGCGCCCGTGACCGTCTTGACGACGGTCCCCGTCGTCCCGGCGACGTCGACGTCGGCCTCCGTGGTGCCGACGTCGACGCTGACGCCCGGCGGCACGGTGAGCCGGACGACGGCGCGGTCCGAGTCGCCCAGCGACTTGACCCGGGCCACGAACGCCTCGACCCGCGACCGTTCGTAGGCCACCCGGAGCCGGCCGCCCTCGTGCACGACCTGCAACGGCTTCTTGCCGACCTCCACGATCTCGAGCGTGGTCCGCGTGGCCGCAGGGTCCACGACGACGTCGGCGCGGCCGTCCTGCAGCCGCAGCGACGCCGCGGAGACCCCGCCCAGGTCGAGGGTCTGCGGGGCGGCGACCGCCCAGGACTCGCTGGTCATGCTGCCTCCGTGGTGCCGGGACTTCCGGGTGCCGCGATGCCGGCCGCCCGTGTGGGATCATAGAGCGACCCCATGTCAAACCTTCTCCTGAGGAGACAGCCATGAGCAAGCGCGGAAGCAAGCGTCGCGCCCGCAAGGGCAAGGCCGCGAACCACGGCAAGCGCCCCAACGCCTGAGGCGTCGGCAGGCACACCCCGACACCCACGCGGTGGGTGTGAAAAATGCAGGTCTCCCCGACAGGAGGCCTGCATCTTTCATGTCCGCGCTGGTGACCGCCGGGCGGCCCGGCCCGGCGTCCTCAGCCGGTGGCGAGGATCTGCGCGCGGATGCGCAACCGCAGCTCCTCGGGGGCCTGCTCGGCGCACGACCGCTTGACGAGCTTCTTGACGAGCTCCTCGACGCTGAGCTCGGCCAGGCAGGGTGAGCAGTGCGCGACGTGGGCTCGCATGCGGTGCTCGTCGGCCTCGGTCATCTCGGAGTCGAGGTACTCGTACAGGTGCGTGAGGATGTGCTCGCAGTCGCTCTCGCCCTCGGCGAGCTCGTGCGGGACCGGCGTGATGTCGGCGTTCATGACGTCCCTCCGCGTGCCGCGGTCAACCCTCGGTCGGCGGCGTAGTCCGCGAGCAGCTCGCGGAGCTGGCGTCGCCCACGGTGCAGCCGGGACATCACGGTCCCGATCGGTGTTCCCATGATCTCGGCGATCTCCTTGTACGGGAAGCCCTCGACGTCCGCGTAGTACACGACCATGCGACGGTCCTCGGGGAGCTCGGCGAGCGCCCGCTTGACGTCGGAGTCGGGCAAGCGGTCGAGCGCCTCGGCCTCCGCGGAGCGGAGCCCCTGGGACGTGTGGGTCGCGGCGCGCGCGATCTGCCAGTCCTCGATGTCCTCGGTCTGCGACTGCTGGGGCTGGCGCTGCTTCTTGCGGTAGTTGTTGATGAAGGTGTTCGTGAGGATGCGGTACAGCCAGGCCTTGAGGTTCGTCCCGGGCTTGTACTGGTGGAACGCCGCGAAGGCCTTCGCGAACGTCTCCTGGACGAGGTCCTCGGCGTCGGCAGGGTTGCGCGTCATGCGCAGGGCGGCCGAGTAGAGCTGGTCGAGGTACTGCAGCGCGTCCCGCTCGAAGCGCGCGGCGCGGTCCGCCGTCGTCTCCTCCGGGGCGCGCTCGGTGTCCTCGCCGATCTCGTCCGCGGTCGGGTGCGCACCTGATGTGCGCTCGGTCTCGTCGGTCATCACCGTCGAGCCTAGTTCAGCGAGCGCGACGGCGGCTGGTCGTTCGGGTGCAAGCGTAGCCACGGTCGGTGCAACGACCGGGGGACCGCTCCCATTCCCTGCGCCCGACTTTCCGGCGCCCGACGGCGGGCGGCCCCGCCCGCCGGATGCTGCGCCGCGGTCGGGCGGGTCACGAGGCCACCGCCGCGAAGCGACGCCGGTAGGCGACGGGGCTGGTGCCCAGCCGGCGGGCGAAGTGGTGCCGCATCACGGCGGCGTTGCCGAAGCCCACGAGGCGGGCGACCTCGTCGACCGGCGCGTCGGTGGACTCGAGCAGCTCCTGGGCGCGGGCCACGCGCTGGCGGGTGAGCCAGGCACCGGGCGTGGTGCCGGTCTCGTCGCGGAACCGCCGCGCGAAGGTGCGCTCGGAGAGCATGGCGCGGCGGGCCAGGGTGGCGACGGTGTGCGGCTCGGCGAGGTTCTCGCGCATCCAGGCCAGGAGGTCGGACAGGGAGTCGGCCTCGCAGGGCAGCGGGTCCACGACGTACTGCGCCTGACCGCCGTCCCGCTGCGGCGGGACGACCATCCGGCGCGCGATGGACCGCGCCGCCTCCCCGCCGAGCTCGACGCGCACGAGGTGCAGCGCGGCATCGATCCCGGCGGCGGTCCCGGCGCTGGTGATGATGCGGTCGTCGTCGACGAACAGGACGTCGGGGTCGACGTCGGCCCGGGGTGCGGCCTCGGCGAGCCGGTCCGAGAACATCCAGTGGGTCGTGCAGCGACGGCCGTCCAGGAGCCCCGCCGCGGCGAGCACGAAGGCGCCGGAGCACAGCGAGAGGATCCAGGCGCCACGGGCGTGGGCGTCGCGGACGGCCTGGAGGTAGGCGGGCGGGACGTCGACCCGACCCGCCCCCGAGATGACGTCGTAGGCCACCACGACGACGACGTCGGCGTCGGCGGTGGCCTCCAGCCCGGCCGCGACCCCGAGGGGGAAGCCGCCCTTGGTGGGGACCATGCCGGGCTCCGGCGTGCAGAGCGTGAAGTCGAACGTGGGCCCGCCCGTGGCGCGGCGGTCGATCCCGAACACCTCGTAGGCGATGCCGAGCTCGAACGGGGCGACACCGGGAACCACGACGGCGGCGACCTTGCGGATCATGCCGCCATGCTGCCACGAGGTTGGCTGGAAGTCGATGCTCGTTGACATCTCTGCCACTGGTGACAGGAACTCGACGGACAAAGACTTACTGCCATGACTCTCTTCCTCCTGCTGCTCGCCGCCCTCCTGCTCGGCGCCTGGGTCGCCGCCCTCGGCCGCACCGTCCGCCACGACGGGCTCGGGAGCCGGCGCCCGCCCCGCTCCCACCCCGACTGGTGGGAAGGCCCCGCGCCCGGCTGAGCGCCCCGCTCCCCGACACGCCACCGCCGTCGGCGAGCATGCACGCGCGGCCTCTGCCACAGTGGGGCCATGCTGCTGCGACGCCTCGCCCGCCCCCTGCTGGCCGCCCCGTTCGTCTACGACGGGCTCTCTGCCGCGCTGCACCCCGCCGAGCACACGGCGGCCGCGCGCGACGGCGCGGACAGAGTGACCCAGACCCTCGGGGTCGACCGCCTCGACGACACCCAGGTGTCGCTGCTGGTGCGCGCCCACGGAGCCGTCACCGTCGCCGCCGGGCTGCTGCTCGCCGTCGGCCGCGCTCCCCGGACCGCGGCCCTCACGCTCGCCGCGCTCAGCGCCCCGCTGGCGGTCGTCAACCAGCCCTTCTCGTCCCAGGGTGAGCTGCGCAAGGAGAAGACCGGCAAGTTCGTGCGCAACCTCGGCGCCGTCGGGGCGGCCGTCATCGCCGGCATCGACCTCGAGGGGCGGCCGGGTATGAGCTACCGGATCGGGCAGCAGCGCGCGGTGGCCTCCCGGACGGCGAAGCACACCGTGGAGGCCGCGACCAAGGACGCCAAGCACGCCGCGTCGTCGGCGTCGCGGTCCGTCAAGCACGCGACCAAGGACGCGAAGCACGCCGCCGGGTCCGCGACCAAGGACGCCAGGCTCGCCGCCCGGCAGGCCAAGGCGTCCGTCGCGAAGGCCAAGGCCAAGGTGTCCTGACCTCCGGACGCGGCGTCCGTCGTCGGACCGGGTCAACTAGGCTCGGACCCATGACGACAGCGCCCGACAGGACGACGACCCCGCTCTGGGACGCCCCCGTGGCCGACGGCCCCCTGGACGCGACGGTCGAGGTGCCGGGCAGCAAGTCCCTCACGAACCGGCTGCTCGTCCTGGCCGCCCTGGCCGACGGCGAGGGCACGCTGCGCGGGGCCCTCCGGTCGCGGGACGCGGACCTCATGATCGGCGCGCTGCGGTCCCTGGGCGCCACCATCACCGAGGGCGGCGAGCCGAGCACGCTGCACGTGACCCCGGGCCCCGTGACCGGTGACGTCGACCTCGACTGCGGGCTCGCCGGCACCGTCATGCGGTTCCTGCCCCCCGTGGCCGCCCTGGCCGACGGCGACGTCCGGTTCGACGGCGACCCCGCGGCGCGGGTGCGGCCCATGCTGCCGGTCCTCGCCGGGCTGCGCAGTCTCGGCGTCCGGGTCGTCGGGGACGGACCCGACTTCCCGACCCACCTGCCGTTCACCGTGCGGGGGCGCGGCCGGGTCGCGGGCGGGGCGGTCGACGTCGACGCCTCGGAGTCCTCGCAGTTCGTCTCCGCGCTGCTCCTGGCCGCCGCACGGTTCGAGCGGCCCCTGGTCCTGCGCCACATCGGCGCCACGCTGCCGAGCCTGCCGCACATCGCGATGACCGTCGCCACCCTGCGCGACGTGGGCGTCGCGGTGGACGACTCCCGCGACGGCATCTGGCAGGTGACCCCCGGGCCGATCGCGGCGCGCGACGTCCGCGTCGAGCCCGACCTGTCCAACGCCGCCCCCTTCCTCGCCGCCGCCCTCGTGGCGGGCGGCACCGTGCGCGTCCCCGGCTGGCCCGCGCAGACCACCCAGCCCGGGGCGATGGTCCCCGGCCTGCTCGAGCAGATGGGGGCCACCACCACCGTGGAGGGCGACGTCCTCACGGTCACCGGCACCGGGCAGGTCCGCGGCGTCGACGTCGACCTGCACGCGGGCGGCGAGCTCGCCCCGACCTTCGCCGTCCTCGCCGCGCTGGCCGACTCCCCCAGCCGGCTGCGCGGCATCGCGCACCTGCGCGGCCACGAGACCGACCGCCTGGCCGCGCTCGCCACCGAGATCACCCGCCTCGGCGGACGCTGCGAGGAGACGCGCGACGGGCTGGTCATCACCCCGCGCCCGCTGCACGGCGCCGTGTTCCGCACCTACGCCGACCACCGCATGGCGACGTCGGCCGCGCTGCTCGGCCTGCGCGTGCCGGGCCTGCAGGTCGAGGACGTCGCCACCACCGCCAAGACGCTCCCCGGCTTCGACACGATGTGGCTGCGCATGCTCGGCCGCACGCCGGAGGACCAGGGCTGATGGTCCGTCGGGTCCGCGACGAGCACGCGCGGTACACGCGCCCCTCCAAGCACGGCTCCCGCCCCCGCACCAAGCAGCGCCCCGAGCACGCCGACGCCGTGACCGGCATGGTCGTCGGCGTCGACCGGGGGCGCTACACCCTCGTGATCGACGACGGCGGTCCGGACGAGCGCGAGATCCTCGCCATGAAGGCGCGCGAGCTCAGCCGCACGCGTACCGTCGTCGGCGACCGGGTCGACGTCGTCGGCGACACCACCGGGGACGAGGGCACGCTCGCCCGCATCGTCCGCCTCACCGACCGCACCTCCGTGCTGCGCCGGACGGCGGACGACACCGACCCCTACGAGCGGATCGTCGTCGCCAACGCCGACCAGCTCGTGGTCGTGACCGCGCTCGCCCAGCCCGAGCCGCGCACGGGGATGATCGACCGCTGCGTCGTCGCCGCGTACGACGCCGGCATGGACGTCCTGCTGTGCCTGACCAAGGCGGACCTCGCCTCCCCCGACCGGCTCCGCGACCTGTACACCCCCCTCGGTGTCGAGGTGGTCGTGACCCGGCGCGACTCGCCCGACGCCGTCGAGACGGTCCGCGAGCACCTCCTGGGCCGCACGTCGGTGCTTGTCGGTCACTCCGGCGTCGGCAAGTCGACGCTCATCAACGCCCTCGTCCCCGATGCCGACCGGGCCACCGGCGTGGTCAACGACGTGACGGGCCGCGGTCGCCACACCTCCACCTCCGCCGTCGCCCTCCGCCTGCCCGTGCCCGCCGGGACCACCGGGCGCGTCCACGACGGCTGGGTCATCGACACCCCCGGCGTGCGCTCCTTCGGGCTGGCGCACGTCGAGGTGGACCACCTGCTCGCCGCGTTCGAGGACCTGGACAAGGTCGCCGCGCAGTGTCCCCGCGGTTGCACGCACCTGGCCGACGCCCCCGACTGCGCGCTCGACGAGTGGGCGGCCGACGCCCCCGACGACGGCACCCGGGCGACACGCGCTGCCCGTCTGGCGTCGTTCCGGCGCCTGCTGGCCGCCCGGACCGCTACCGTGTGAGTCGTGGCCACCTTCCAGCAGACTTCCAGCCAGCACGGGCACGGACGCACGTACGAGGACGACCTGCGCCTGGCCCACGTGATCGCCGACCAGGTCGACTCGATGACGATGTCGCGGTTCAAGGCGGTGGACCTGCACGTGGAGACCAAGCCTGACGACTCCCCCGTCTCGGACGCCGACCGGGGCGCCGAGGAGTTCATCCGCGCCCAGCTCGCGCGTGCACGGACCCGCGACGCGATCGTCGGCGAGGAGTTCGGCGAGGCCGGCAGCGGCGCTCGGCGCTGGATCATCGACCCGATCGACGGGACCAAGAACTTCGTGCGCGGCGTGCCGGTCTGGGCCACGCTCATCGCGCTGGCCGACGGCGACGAGGTCGTCATGGGCCTCGTCTCGGCACCCGCGCTGGGCCGGCGCTGGTGGGCGGCCAAGGGTTCGGGCGCCTGGACCGGCAAGTCCATCGCGGCCGCGAGCCGCATGCACGTGTCGGGTGTGCAGTCGCTCTCCGACGCCTCGTTCGCGTACTCGTCGCTGGCCGGGTGGGAGGAGCGCGACAAGCTCAACGGCTTCCTGGACCTGACCCGGGAGTGCTGGCGGACGCGAGGGTTCGGCGACTTCTGGTCGTACATGCTGGTCGCCGAGGGCGCCGCCGACGTCGCCGCCGAGCCCGAGCTCGAGCTGTACGACATGGCGGCGCTGGTCCCGATCGTCACCGAGGCCGGCGGGCGCTTCACGTCGCTCGACGGCGTGGACGGCCCGTGGGGCGGCAACGCGCTGGCCACCAACAGCCACCTGCACGACAAGGCCCTCGTCTACCTCGGCTAGGCGTTGTGGGCGCGATTTCTGGCCCGTTTTGCACC
>NZ_JALKAT010000049.1:0-15151 GCF_023015685.1 Isoptericola sp. S6320L | reverse complement strand
CTGGGCGCGAGATCGCCACCAAAGGTGCGTATCGGGCCAGATTTCCCGCCCACAACGGGAGGCGAGCGGGGGTCGGGTCAGGAGCAGTCGGCGCCGTTCACCGTGTATTGCGTCGGCACGCCGCTGTCACCGCTGTGCGTCGCGTTGTAGCCGATCTGGACCGACCCGCCCGCGGGCACGGCACCGTTCCAGGCGGCGTGGGTGGCCGTGATCGTCGAGCCGGACTGGGACCAGTCGGCGGACCAGCCGTTCGTCAGCGTCTGCCCGGCGGGCAGGTCGGCCGTGAGCGTCCACGCGCTCCAGGAGGAGTCGCCGGTGTTGGTCAGGGTGACCGTGCCGGTGTACCCCGTGTTCCAGCCGGCGTTCGACCAGCTCACCGAGCACGCGGCGTCGCCCGGGTCACCCGGGTCGCTCGGGTCCGGGTCGGGTTCGCCCTCGACCTGCGCGCCCAGGGCCTCGGCGATCGCGGTGTAGGCGGGCTTGGCCCGGTACTGCGCGTCCCACGGCAGGGCCGCGCCCTGGCCGCCGAACACGTCGGGCACCCAGGAGTGCCCGTCGTCGATGCCCCACACGGTCACGCCGGTGCAGCGGTCGACGGCGAGGCACGCCTCGACCACGGCGCGGTAGTCCCGCGCCTGCTGCGCCAGGTCGGTCGTGGATGCCGGGACGCTCATCCGGACGTCGAGCTCGGTGATGCGGACGTCGACGCCGAGGTCGGCGAACCGCTGGAGGTTCTGCTGGTAGGTGCTCGGCACCTGCCCGACGATGAGGTGCGACTGGAAGCCGACGCAGTCGATCGGGACCCCGTCGGCGAGGAGATCGGCGACCAGGTCGTACATCGCCGTCGACTTCGCGTTGATGCCGTCGGTGCTGTAGTCGTTCAGGCAGAGGTCGGCGTCCGGTGCGGCCTGCCGGGCCCGGGTCAGCGCGTCGGCGATGTAGCCGTCGCCCAGCACGCGCTGGAAGACGCTCTGGCGGCGGCTGCCGTCCTGCTCCCACATCTCGTTGACCACGTCCCAGGAGTCGACGTCGCCGGCGTACCGCCCGGCCACCGCGTCGATGTGGTCGTACATCGCGTCGCGGAGCCGCGTGGGGTCCGTGATGCCCTCCGCCCAGCCCGGCAGCTGGGAGTGCCACACGAGCGTGTGGCCGTACAGGTCGGCGTCCTGCGCGGCGGCGAAGTCCGCGACCTGGTCGGCCTGGCCCCAGCTGAAGCTGCCCTGGCTCGGCTCGGTGGCGTCCCACTTCATCGCGTTCTCCGCGACGACGAGGTTGAACTCGCGTTCGGCGATCGCGCGGTAGCCGGGGTCGTTCAGATGACCCGGCGTGAGGGCGAACCCGAGCGTGATGCCCTGGCGCTCCGCGGCGTCGCGGAGCGGCTCGTGGACGGGCTCGGCCGCCTGGGCGGGCCCGGTCAGCATCCCGCCTGCCAGCAGCGCGCCGCCGAGCAGGGCGGTGGCGGCGGCCCCGGCGACCGACCGGCGGGCGCCACGGTCGTGGTAATCGTTTTCGAATGGTGTTCGCATGATTCCTCCGGAAGATGGCGTGGGTCCCGCGGCCGGGGCACGGAGCCCCGGCCGCGGAGCAGGGGGCGGGGGCGGCCGGAGCCGCCCCCGCGAGGGTCAGGCGATGTCGCAGGCCACGCCGTCGAGGGCGAAGTCGTCCGGAGCCGTGTTGGTCCCGGAGTGCGACCCGTTGAAGCCGAAGGTCACGGAGCCGCCGGCCGGGATGGTGGTCGACCACGCCGCGGGCGTGATCGTCACCGCGGAACCGCTCTGCGAGGCCTGCGCGGACCAGATCTGGTCCACGGTCTGGCCGTCGGCGAAGGTGAACGTCAGCTCCCAGCCGTCGATCGCGGCGTCGGAGTCGTTCGTCACCAGGAAGGATCCGGTGAACCCGGTGTTCCAGGAGTTGGCCGAGTAGTCCACGGTGCACCCGCCGGTCGGCGTGGTCCCACCCGCCTCGGTGGTCACCGACAGGGCGTCCGAGGCCGCGGAGGCGTTGCCGGCCGCGTCGTACGCGGTGACCGTGTACGAGTACGCGGTGTCCGCGGCGAGACCCGAGTCCGTGGCGGAGGTCCCCGTCACGTCGGCGACCAGGTCACCGTCCCGGTGCACCCGGTAGCCGGCGACGCCGGTGTCGTCGTCGGCGGCCGCCCAGGTGAGCTCCACCGACGACGACGTGACCTCGCCCGTCGCGAGCCCGGTCGGCACGGTCGGCGCCTGCGTGTCCTCCCCGCCGGTCGCCTCCTCCGTCGTGACGGTCACCGGTGCCGACGCCGCGGAGACGTTGCCCGCCGCGTCGCGCGCGGTGACGGTCACCTCGTAGGTGGTCGACGGCGTCAGCCCGGTGAGGGTGTACGACGTCGTCGCGCTCGTCCCGGCCTCCGCGCCGTCGACGAGGACCGTGTACCGGGTGACGCCCGTGTCGTCGCTCGAGGCGCCCCAGGTCAGGTCCGTCGAGGTGCTGGTCGTGCCGGTCGCCGCCAGGTCGGCAGGTGCCGTCGGCTCCTCGGTGTCGGGGTCGACCGAGCCGCCGTCGATCGGCGGGTAGGCGTTGGTCACCAGCATCTCGAACTGGTCCTGGAACCACTGGCCGGCCAGCGGTGCGCCGCTCAGGGCGCCGGTGAGCTTGCCGTCGAGCTTCGGGGAGGCGAACGTCGGGTCGCACATGCGGTCGAAGCTCTTGCCCTGGTCGTTCGGGATCTCCTCGGAGTTGCCGTCCGACTCGCCCGGAGGCTTGACCCACACGTAGGCGTCGAGGTGCGAGGCCGGGTTGGCGGTCGGGGTGACCGTCGGGCGCTCGCCCAGGCCGGCCCCGGCCGGGTTGCACCACGCGCCACGGTGGGTGCGGCGGTCCACGCGGGACTCGTCCACATAGGTGTTCAGGGTGCTGGAGCTGCTCTCGGCCGTCGGCCGGTCAGGCCCGCCCCAGCCGTTGCGCGAGGTGTCGATGAGCATGCCGATGTCCGAGGGGAACCCGGCAGCCACGGCGAGCGAGTACAGGTGCTCGGTCCAGTCGAGCTCGTCGAAGTCGCTGTTCCACTGGTAGAAGTCCGCCTGGCGCACCTGGGTGCCGCCGCCGCTGCCGAACGGCTCGTCCTCCAGGAACGGCTCGTGCAGCGGGGTCGAGTTCGCGGTGTTGGTCACGAACCCGGCCACGGTGTCGTAGCCGTGCTCGGTGCTGGTGACGACCTCCTGGAAGACGTCGACGGCGGGTCCGGCGTTGGAGTCCCAGCCGAGCCATCCGGCGTGCGCCGCGTCGATGTAGGAGTAGACGTTGCCGGCCTCGTAGAGGCGGTCCAGGGCGTAGGCCGTGCCCTCGCGGTAGTACGGCGCCGACTCCTGGCACTTGGGCTCGGACATGTTGGTGACCAGGTTCGGCAGCGAGTCCGGCTCGATGGTGGCGACGACCCGCAGGTCGGCGTACTGCGGCTCGGCCAGCATGTCGGCGATGACGTCGATGTACTCGTTCTTGTACTCGGCCATGCCCTCGGGCGTGGGGTCGAGCAGACCGTTGGACGCCAGCGCGTAGCAGTCGCGCCCCGGCAGGTTGTAGATCACCAGGTTGAACACCATCGGGGTGTCACCCTGCTGCTGCTCGAGGGCGGCGTCCAGGTGGTAGCGCAGGCCGGGCCCGTCGACGTTGCCCTCGATGGCCGAGGTGCGGTCCATCCACACCGAGGTGGGGGTGTCGGCGAGGGTCAGCATCTGCTGGCCGAGGTCGCCGCCGGCCTCCGCGGCGGCGTCGACCACGTTCTCGGACCAGTAGGAGTTCACGTACTGGTCGGCGCCGACGTACGGGTTGTCGACCCGCTCCGCCGCCGAGGCGGTGGTGGTGGCGCCCAGCAGGGGGACAGCGGCCAGGGCCAGCGTCGCCGCCACGGCGACGGGTCGGGACACCGCTTCGTCGCGGGGCCGCAAGGATCGTGATCGCACGGGATCCTCCAGGAGATCGGAAGCACGGGCCTCGTCGCCCGTGCGCCGGGCTGTCGGCCCGACGTCCCCAACGTGGCCTGGTTGCGCTCCCACGCGCATCCCGCTGAAACGTTTAGGGCAGTCCGGTGCTCGGTGGCGGGGCCGTCGTCCCGCGGATCACCAGGCGCGCGGACGGCACCCCTGCCGGCGGCTGCGGGGCGATCCGCAGGGCCGACGCCACGGTCGCGGCCAGGTCGTGCCACGGCCGGCCGACCGCGGTGAGCTGCGGATCCACCAGGCGGCAGGTCTCGGCATCGGCGCCGGAGACCACGGAGACGTCCCACGGCACCTCCAGGCCACGATGGCGAGCCGCCTCCAGCACGGCCAGCGCCGTGACGTCGCCGTCGGTGACCACCGCCGTCGGCCGCTGGTCGTCCGCCAGGAAGCGGGCGGCGGCAGCCCCGGCCGCCGGTGCCGACGCGGCCTCGACGACGTCCACCGTCGCCACGAGACCGGCCGTGGCGGTCAGCAGGCCCGCGTGCAGCGCCCGGGCGACGTCGCCGTCCGCGTCGGCCACCAGCAGCACCAGCCGTCGGTGCCCCAGGTCGACGAGGTAGCGCCCGACGGCGGCCTCCGCGTCGCCGTCGAACCACACGCCGCGCTCGACCCCGGCCGTGCCCAGGCCCGGGGGCGTGACGCCCACCACCTGCGCGCCGACCCGCGCCGCTGCTCGCGTGCGGGGGTCGTCCAGCAGCAGGTCCTGGACGACGAACGCGGTGTGCCGTCGCTCGCTCCAGTCCCGCTCGAGGTCCGTGGCACCCGTCGCGCGGTCCGCGGCCACCTCGACCGAGAGCGCGACGTTGCCCAGCACCGCCCGCAGCCCGCTCGCGAGGTCGAGCCCGGCCGACCGGCTGTGGGACGCGCCGACGCCGTCGAGCACCTGGAGACCCACGCTGGTCACGGCGGCGGAGCGCATCGAGCGGGCGGCGGCGCTGGGGCGCCAGTCGAGGTCGGCTGCCACCTTGAGCACGTGCCGCCGGGTGCTGTCGGACACCCCCTGACGTCCGTTGAGCGCGTAGGAGACCACCGCGATGGAGACGCCGGCGGCCCGCGCGACGTCGGTGATCGTGACGCGGCGACCGGCGGCCGCAGGGGTGCCGCCGGTGGCTGGGGTTCTGGACACGCTCCCACACTCTGCCGGGTTTCAGGGCATGATGCACCTGCGGGGGGCGCACGCAGGACTCGACGGCGAGGACGGTGGTGCACGTGTCGATCTGGGCACAGGCAGGCAGAGGACCAGGCAGAACACTGACGATCGGGGTGCTGTGCCCGGTCGTCGGTGGCTACTACTTCGGGCGGATGCTCGCGGGGATGGCCCGGGTGCTGCGTTCCGAGGGGCACCGGTTGGTCGCGGTGCAGACGTACCCGGCCGACATCGATCGTGACGAGTTCCCCGTGCCGCCCTACCGGCGTGCCGCGCCGGGCCTGGGCAGGTACGACGGTCTGGTCGTCGTGACCACCGCGCTCGCCGACGCCGAGCTGCGGCGCCTCGACGCGACCGGCACCCCGGTCGTGACCCTGGGCGTCCCGCCCGACGACCTGCGGGCACCTGCCGTGTCGCCCGACAACGTCGGTGGCGTGCGGGCAGCCGTCGACCACCTGGTCGAGCACGGTCACCGCAGCATCGGGTTCCTCGGCAGCACCGACCAGCGTGACATCGCCGAGCGCTACGACGCCTTCCGCGACGCCCTGGCGGCGCACGGCCTCGAGCACGCCCCCGAGCACGTGTACCGGACCCGCGACAACCAGGAGGCCGCCGCGGAGGCGGTGGCCCGCCGGCTGGCCGAGCAGGGCATGGCCACGACGGCGACCCTCGCGGCCACCGACCGCAACGCCGTCGGGTTCCTGCGCGGGCTGCACCTGTCCGGGCTGGACGCCCCGGCGGTCCAAGCCGTCGTCGGCTTCGACAACTCGGACGTCGGTGCTCGCACGTGGCCCCGCCTGACGTCGGTGGACCCGATGCACGACGCGGTCGGGGAGCGGGCCGCGGAGCTGGTGCTGGCGCGCGCCCGCGGGGAGCGCGTCGGAGGCGTGCACCGGCTCGACGTCTCGGCGCTGGTGATGCGTGAGTCGTGCGGCTGCGCGCGGGGCACCCGGAGCACGGTGGTGGTGGCGGGCAGCGCACCGCGCTGCGACCCCGACCCGCTCGGGACGGTCGCCCGCGTGGTGTTCGCCCGTGCCGACGGCGTGCGCAACCCCGGGGCGACCGAGGCCTGGCTGACGATGGTGCGCCAGCTCGTCGAGGCGAGCGTCGCGACGGCCCAGCAGCCGCCAGCTACGGCGCTGCGGGCGCTCGGCGACCGCACGGCCACCCTGCGCCCGGGGCCGGGCGCCCTCGAGCAGCTCGTCCCGGCGCTGCGCCTCGAGAGCGTGCGGGTGCGCGAGCGGCTGGCCGAGCGTGCCGCTGCGGCGGCGACCCGGGAGGACGGCCCGGCCGTCGTCGCCGGGCTCGAGCCGGAGGCTGCCGACGCCGTCGAGGAGGCGATCTCCGAGATCGTCGTGGCGCTCGCCCGAGGGTGCGCGCACGGCGACCTGGCGCGCGCGGGGCGGCTCGAGCAGGACCTCGTCGACCAGAACCTCGTCGACCTGGAGCTGATGCGGGCCGACGGGGAGTCCCTGCGCCGCCTGGACTGGATGCCGCGCGCACGCACCTCGACGGCGGCGCTCGCGCTGTGGGAGGACGACCCCGCGCGCCCCGGCGAGCGCGTGCTGCGCGTCGTGGGCGTACGGGGTGGCGCGGGGGAGAACCTGGTGGGCCGCACGATGCCCTCGCAGGAGTTCCCGCCGCCGGCACTCACCGACCCGCGCTCGCTGACCGTCGTGGTCCCGGTGGCGTTCGGCCGGTCCGACCGCGGGTTCCTGGCCGTCGGCGGGCTCGTCGACTCGCGGGCGACCAGCACCCGCGCCCGCTACAACCACTGGGCCGCGATGCTCGCCGTGGCCCTCGAGGCCGAGGAGTCGTTGACGGCCCTGCAGGACCAGCGCCGCCGGCTCGTCGAAGAGGCCGAGCGCGAGCGGGCGCTGGCGCACGACGTCGCCGAGGTCGAGGAGCGCTCCGCCCTCGTCTCGATCGCGGCCAACGACGGCACCTGGGACTGGGACGTCGACGCCGGCACCGTGCGCTACTCGGAAGCCTGGGCCAGGACCGTGGGCCTGGACCGCAGCGCGCTCGCCGACGACCCGCGCGAGTGGTTCTCCCGCGTGCACCCGGAGGACGCCCGGCGGGTGCACGCCGCCGTGGCCGCGCAGCTGTCGGGTACGCGCGAGCCGTTGGACGTGGAGCACCGCATCCGGCACGCCGACGGCGACTACCTGCGTGTCCGGTGCCGAGCGGTGACCGTGCACGACGCCGGTGACCGGCCGGCCCGGCTCGTGGGCGCCATGGCTGTGGTCGGGGACACCGCGTCGTCGCCGGTGCTCCCGGTCGAGCGCCCCTTCGTGGACGTGGAGACGGGTCTGGTGGTGCACGAGCTGTTCGTGGACCGCCTCGAGCGGGCGATCCGTCGCCGCCGGCGGCTGCCCGCCTACGCGTGGCAGGTCCTCGCCGTGTCGTTGCCCGGACCGCCGGCGGGCGCGGACCTGCGCCGGCTGCGGGGCGAGCTCGACGAGGACGACTGCGCCACCGCCGTCGGGACGGCGGGTGTGGCGGTGCTGCTCGACGGGCAGGACGGCAGGTCCGCTCAGCACCGGGCGGCGCGGCTCGCCGCGGTCCTCGGCTCGCGGGCCGACGTGCAGCGGGTCGCCACGACCGAGCCGGGCGGTGCTCCCCTCAGGGCGGCCGATGTCCTGGAGCGCGTCACCGCCGAGCTCAACCGCAAGACCGGCGTGCTGCGGTGGCAGGCCACGGCCGACGCCCACGCGTGACGCCGGGCCGAGGACGCCCCGCCCACGAAGCGGGCGGGGCGTCCTCCTAAACGTTTCGCCGCGTTGTGGGAACGCTTCCATCCGTCGATCGTCAGGGTGTCCGCTCAACGAAGAGAGGTGCACCATGCATCGCGCATCCATCCGATCTCGGCTGCTGGCAGGGGCCGCGGCGTCGGCCACCCTGGCCGCGCTGGTCGCGGCCGTCCCCGCCGGCGCGGCGCCGCCCGCGTCGGCCGACGCCGCCGCGGCACCCGTCGCCGCGGCGCTCGGCGACCTCGACACCGACGGGGAGTACACCCAGCGGTTCCTGGAGCTCTACGACAAGATCCACGACCCCGCCAACGGGTACTTCTCCGACCAGGGCATCCCGTACCACGCCGTCGAGTCGCTCATGGTGGAGGCCCCGGACAACGGTCACGAGACCACGAGCGAGGCATACTCGTTCTGGCTCTGGCTGGAGACGTCATACGGTCAGGTGACCGGGGACTGGGAACCGTTCAACGACGCCTGGGCCACCCTCGAGGCGTACATGATCCCGACCACGGAGAACCAGCCCACCAACGGCGCCTACGACCCGGGCAGCCCGGCCACCTACGCCGCCGAGCACAACCACCCCAGCGGCTACCCCTCCGAGCTCGACTCCGGGGTCACCGTCGGCAGCGACCCGCTCGCGGGCGAGCTCTCCCAGACCTACGGCACCGATGAGATCTACGGGATGCACTGGCTCGCCGACGTCGACAACGTCTACGGCTACGGCGCCGCCCCGGGCTCCGGCGAGCTGCTCGGCCCCGACCACGAGGGCACGAGCTACATCAACACGTTCCAGCGCGGTCCCGAGGAGTCCGTCTGGGAGACGATCCCGCAGCCGTCGATCGACGACTTCTCCTACGGCGGGGAGTTCGGCTACCTCGACCTGTTCACGGCCGACCCGCAACCGGCGAAGCAGTGGAAGTACACCAACGCCCCCGACGCCGACGCCCGGGCCGTCGAGGCGGCCTACTGGGCCAACAAGTTCGCGACCGAGCAGGGCCAGCCGGAGGCCGTGGCCGAGACCGTGGGCAAGGCCGCCAAGATGGGCGACTACCTGCGGTACTCGCTGTTCGACAAGTACTTCAAGACCCCCGGCTGCGACTCGCCGTCGTGCCCCGCGGGCAGCGGTCGCGACAGCGCCCACTACCTGCTGAGCTGGTACTACGCCTGGGGCGGCGCGCTCGACGAGCAGGCTCCGTGGGCCTGGCGCATCGGCTCCTCCCACGCGCACTTCGGCTACCAGAACCCGATGGCCGCCTGGGCGCTGGCGAACGACCCCGACCTCGTGCCCGACTCGGCGACCGCCGACGACGACTGGTCGAAGAGCCTCGACCGGCAGGTCGAGCTCTTCCAGTGGCTCCAGTCCCCGGAGGGCGGCATCGCCGGCGGCGCCACGAACAGCTGGGACGGCGCCTACGCCGAGCGGCCCGCCGGGACGTCGACGTTCTACGGCATGGCCTACGACGAGGCCCCGGTCTACCACGACCCGCCGTCGAACGAGTGGTTCGGCATGCAGGGCTGGGGCGTGGAGCGGATCGCGCAGCTCTACCACGAGACCGGCGACGAACGGGCGAAGGACATCCTGGACTCCTGGGTGCCGTGGGTGATCTCTCACATCACCGTCTCCGAGGACGACTGGCAGATCCCGTCCAACATCGCCTGGACCGGTCAGCCCGACACCTGGGACCCGGAGAACCCGGGTGACAACTCCGGCCTCAGCGTCGAGGTCACCGGGTACGGCCAGGACGTCGGCGTCGCGGGCGCTCTCGCCCGCACGCTGATGTACTACGCGGCGGCCTCCGGCGACACGCAGGCGCAGCAGGTCTCGCACGACCTGCTCGACGCCCTGTGGACGCAGAGCTCGGACCCCCTGGGCGTGGCCACCACCGAGACGCGCGGCGACTACGGCCGCTTCGACGACGTGCTGACCGAGCCGGACGGCGACGGCGTCTACGTCCCCGAGGGCTGGAGCGGCACCATGCCCAACGGCGACGTCATCGAGCCCGGCGTGTCCTTCATCGACATCCGCTCGTTCCTGCGCGACGACCCCGAGTGGGACAAGGTCCAGGCGCACCTCGACGGCGGGCCGGAGCCGGAGTTCACCTACCACCGGTTCTGGGCCCAGACGGCGGTGGCGACGGCGCTCGCCGACTACGACCGGCTCTTCGGCGACGTCGTCGAGCCGCCGGAGGACGTCGAGGCGCCGACGGCACCGCAGGACCTGACCGCGACGGCGGACGGCACCACGGTGGAGCTCTCCTGGACCGCGTCGACGGACGACGTGCGGGTGACCGGGTACGACGTCACCCGTGACGGCGAGGTCGTGGCCGGCGTCGGAGGGACCACGATCTCGTTCACCGACGCGGGCCTCGAGGAGTCGACCGAGTACACCTACGCGGTGACGGCGCACGACGCCGCGGGCAACGTGTCCGCTGCGTCCGACGCCGTGACGGTGACGACGGGGGAGGGCGAGGTCGACCCGCCGGCCGGTGCCTGCACCGCCGAGCTCTCGATCGCGAACTCCTGGTCCGGCGGGTACCAGGGCGCCATCACGGTCACCGGGGGCGGCGAGGGCGTCCAGGGCTGGCAGGTCACCGTTCCCGACGGGCTGACGACGTCGAACATGTGGGGCGGTCGCCTCGCCGACGGTGTCGTCACGCCGGAGTCGTGGAACGCGGACCTCGGTGCCGACCAGACCGCCACGGTCGGGTTCATCGGCAACGGTGCGGCCCCGGCCGCGCAGGAGCTCGACTGCACCGGGACGGTCCCGGCGGGCTGACGCCGACAGGCTCAGGAGGCCGAGCGGCGGAACAGCCGCTCGGCCTCCTCAGCCACGTTGCGCTGCATCCCGCCGAAGACGATCCCGTGGAACGGGGCGACCGACCACCAGTAGACCTGGCCGGCGAGGCCGTGGGGGTGGAACAGCGCCCGCTGGGCGAAGTAGGTGCGGCCCGGGCCGGCGGCGTCCTCGGGCACCGGACCGTCGTCGTCGCTGTCCGTGACCTCCTCCGCCGCCTCGTCGACGCGCAGCTCGAGCCACGCGAGGCCGGGCAGCTTCATCTCGGCGCGCAGCAGCAGCCGCTTGCCGGGGTCGATCGCCTCGACCCGCCAGAAGTCGAGCACGTCGTCCACGCGCAGCTGATGCTCGTCGCGACGGCCGCGCCGCAGACCCGGCCCCCCGGCGAGGCGGTCCAGCACCCCGCGCAACCGCCAGGCGAGCGCCCACGAGTACCAGCCGTCCTGGCCGCCGATCTCCTCGATCACCTGCCAGAGCACGTCGCGCGGGGCCTCCACCACCGTGCGGCGCTCGTCCACGTAGAACGACCCCCCGGCCCAGTCGGGATCCGTGGGCAGCGGGTCCGACGGCGCCCCCGGCAGCGAGGCCGACGACCAGCGGGTCGTCACCTCGCCGTCGTGGACGCGAGCGAGCGCCATCTCGATCGCGCGATCGACGCCGACGAGCCCCTCGGGCGGGTCCGGCACGAACCGGCGCACGTCGTCGTCCCGGCACACCACCTCGTGCTGGAGCGACTCGACGAGCGGGCGTGCGATGCCCGACGGCACGGGGGTGACCAGGCCGACCCAGTGGCTGGACAGGCGCGGGGTGAGCACCGGCACGCCCACGATGACCCGCCGCCGGAGGCCGGCGGCCCGGGCGTAGCGGTGCATCATCTCGCGGTACGTCAGGATGTCCGGGCCGCCGATGTCGAACCCGCGCGACTCCTCGGCCGGGATGGTCGCCGCGCCGACGAGGTAGCGCAGGACGTCACGGATCGCGATCGGCTGGATGCGGTTGTCCACCCAGCGTGGCGTCGTCATCGCCGGGAGCCGCTCGGTGAGGTACCGCATCATCTCGAACGACGCCGAGCCCGAGCCGAGGATCACCGCCGCCCGCAGCACCGCCGTCGGCACCCCGGAGGCCAGCAGGATCTCCTCGACCTCCTTGCGGGACGCGAGGTGCGGGGACAGCTCGCCCTCGGGGACGTCGGGGTAGAGGCCGCCCAGGTAGACGATGCGGCCCACGCCCGCCTCGCGCGCGGCACGGGCGAACGTCAGGGCGTTGCGGCGGTCGACGGCCTCGAACGTGCGGCCCGTCCCGAGCGAGTGGACCAGGTAGTAGGCGACGTCGGCCCCCTCGAGCGCGTCGCGCACCGCCTCGAGGTCGCCGACGTCGGCCGCCACGCGTTCGACGTCGTCGGCCCACTCACGCCCGTCCAGGCGGGCCGGGTTCCGCGAGAGCGCGCGGACGGTGAACCCGGCGTCCAGCAGCTCGGGCACGAGCCGGCCGCCCACGTAGCCGGTGACCCCGGTGACGACGGCCCTCATCCGAGCAGCTCCAGCACGGCCCGCTCGGCGCCCGACCGGCGGCGGGCGGCGGGGATCGTCTCGCCCCGCTCCCACAGGTCGAACAGGCGGGGGTCGATGTACGACGACCGGGCGACGGCCGGGGTGTTCCCGAGCTCCTCGGCCACGTCCTTCACGATGCAGGCGACGACGCGCCGTCGGGCCCGTTGCGAGGAGGGCGCAGGCCCGGTCTCCGCCAGCGCCTGGGCCGTCAGGACGGTCGCGTGCCAGGTCCGGAAGTCCTTGGGCGTGGCGTCCTCCCCGAGACGCGCCCGGATGTCCGCCTGCACGTCCGCGCTCGTGACGTCGTGCCAGGTACGGCCGCCGCCGGCGTCGTCCCGCCAGGCGAGCAGCTCCGTGCCGCCGCGGCGCCGTTTGAGGGACGCCACGATGCCCGCCACGGTCTCGTCCGCCACGACCACGTCGCGCACCTGCCCCGACTTGGCCGGGTAGCGGAAGCGGACGGACCCGTCCCGGGCCACCCGCGCGTGCTCCTTGCGGATCGTGGCGAGCCCGAAGGTGCCGTGCTTGCGCGCGTACACCTCGCTCCCCGCCCGGAAGTAGGCCTCGTCCAGCAGGCGGAACGCGAGGGCCAGCACCTTCTGCCGCGGGAACCTGGGCAGGGCCAGGTCGCGGGTCACCCCCCGCCGCGCGCCGGGCAGGCGCCGGGCGAACTCCAGGACGTGGTCGTGCTTGCGACGGGTCCGGCGCTCCTGCCACTGCGGGTGGTACAGGTACTGCCCGCGGCCCGCGTCGTCGTGCCCGAAAGCCTGCAGGTGGCCGTTCTGGTGCCGGCAGATCCAGACGTCGCGCCAGGCGGGTGGTATCGCCAGCTGCCGGCACCGTTCGATCTCGTCGGTGTCGGTCAAGGGCATGCCGTCGACGTCCAGGAACACCCACCCGTCGCCCTTCCGACGGCGCGAGTAGCCCGGGTCCGACGGTGACGAACGGCGTAGACGCACCCCGACAGTGTGGAACGACCTGCGTCATCGTGCACGGGATGCGGAGGGGACGCTGCTCACGCTCAGCCCGGGAGCCGCACCATGCCCTCCTGCGCGATGGTCGCCACCAGCGCGCCGTCACGGTCGTAGACCCGGGCGAGCCCCAGCCCGCGGCCGCCCTGGGCCCCGGGCGACTCCTGGACGTACAGCAGCCACTCGTCGGCGCGCGCGTCCCGGTGGAACCACATCGCGTGGTCGAGGGAGGCCATCGGGACCTTGCCGCCCACGTCCAGCCACGACGTCCCGGCCTGGCGCAGCACCGGCTCCAGCATGACCTGGTCGCAGGCGAACGCCAGCAGCGCACGGTGCAGCAGCCGGTCGTCGGAGTCGATCGTGTGCCGGGCGCGGATCCAGACCAGCTGGTCCGGCCGAGGGTCCGTCGCAGCACCGAGGTAGACGGAGCCGCCCACGTGCGCCAGCTCGAACGCCGACCCCTCCGACCAGTACTTCGCCGCCGGGTGGTCGACGCCGGCGAGCGCCTCGAACGTCGAGGTGACGTCCTCCGGGGCGGGGACGTCGTCGGGCGCCGGCAGCTGTGCCTCGTAGCCGGGCTGGTCCACCTGGAACGAGGCCGTCAGCGACAGGATGGGGCGGCCGGCCTGGATCGCGTGGGTGCGGCGTGCGCTGAAGGAGCGCCCGTCCCGGAGTCGTTCGACGGCGAAGTCGACGGGGGAGTCGAGGGCTCCCTCGCGCAGGAAGTAGGCGTGCAGCGAGTGCGGGAGCCGGTCGTCCTCCACCGTCCTGCCGCACGCCAGCAAGGCCTGGGCGAGCACCTGCCCGCCGTACACCCGCCGCCCCGGGCCCGGCACGGACTCGCCGCGCCAGAGGTCGTCCTCGCCGCGCGGGCCCCAGCCCTCGACCTCCCGCAGGTCCAGGGCTGCGAGCAGCTGGTCGAGGGGGCTACCGCTCGTGTCGGTCACGGTCACGCTCAGACTCACTCCTCTGTCTCTTCTGGTCGGAATGGTGGTGCGCTCGCAGGCTCGCTCCGCATCATTCCTCGAACCTGTGGTCGGAATGGTGCTGCGCTCGCAGGCTCGCTCCGCATCATTCCTCGAACCTGGGGTCGGAATGATGCTGCGCTCGCAGGCTCGCTCCGCATCATTCCTCGAAGGTATTGATCATGCTGAAGGCCGCGCGCTCCAGGTAGTCCCACAGCTGGGACTCGTGCGCCGGGGCCAGCTCGAGGGAGTCGACGGCGGTGCGCATGTGGGCCAGCCAGCGGTCGCGGGCGTCCGGGTTCACCTTGAAGGGCGCGTGCCGCATCCGCAGGCGCGGGTGCCCGCGCTGCTCGCTGTACGTCGTCGGTCCGCCCCAGTACTGCTCGAGGAAGAGCGTCAGCCGCTCCTTGGCGGGGCCGAGGTCCTCCTCGGGGTACATGGGGCGCAGCACCTCGTCGTCCGCGACGCCCGCGTAGAACACGTCCACGAGGCGCTCGAACGTGGCGTGCCCGCCGATGTCGTCGTAGAAGGTGGGTGTCGTCACCGGCACATCTTCCCAGATCGGCGCACCGGTGGACCGTGGCGGCGGTCACCCGACGGACGCCCGGCACCGCTCTGCCGACCCGCCCGGTTGCCCGAGACGTTAAGGTGGTGATGGACCTGCAACGACGCGATCCGACGAACCACTTCCTGGGGAGATACCGAATGAGCAAGGCGGAAGACATCCTCTCAGCCCTCGGCGGGACCACCAACGTCGTCGAGCTCGAACCGTGCATCACGAGACTGCGTGTCCAGGTGTCCGACCCCCAGCTCGTCGACGAGCACGGCCTCAAGACGTCCGGTGCCTTCGGCGTGGTCCGTTCGGGCAGCATCATCCAGGTCATCGTGGGCCCGGAGGCGGACAACCTGGCCGCCGAGCTGGACGGACGCCTCGCCTCGGCCTGACCCGGTGATCGCTGTGGGTGCACGACACGCCGTGTCGGCGCCCAGCCGACCG
>NZ_JALKAT010000048.1:0-15316 GCF_023015685.1 Isoptericola sp. S6320L | reverse complement strand
ACGCCCGGCGTCACACGGCGGCGAGGTAGATCGCCACGGTGTGGCAGGTGAACCCGACCACGGTCAGCGCGTGGAAGATCTCGTGGAAGCCGAACCAGCGGGGCGAGGGGTCGGGGAACTTGGTGCCGTACACGACGGCGCCGAGGGTGTAGGCGAGCCCACCTCCGGCCACGAGCCAGACCACCGCGGGGCCGCCGGTGGCACCGAACTGGCCCAGGTAGCCGACGGCCACCCACCCGAGCGCCAGGTAGATGGGCACGTAGAGCCACCGTGGCGCACCCATCCACAGGAGCCGGGTGAGCACGCCGGCGGCGGCGCCGATCCACACGACGGTGAGCAGGATCGTCGCGGAGCGCGGGTCCAGCAGCATGACGGCCAGCGGTGTGTAGGTGCCGGCGATGATGATGAAGATGTTCGCGTGGTCCAGGCGACGCAGGGCCGCCTCGACGCGCGGCGACCAGGTGCCGGTGTGGTAGACGGCGCTGGTGGCGAAGAGCATGAAGGCGCTGAGCCCGAAGACCGCCGCGGCGACCTTCCCGGCGACCGGTTCGGCGAGCACGACGAGGACGATGCTCGCAGCCAGCGCGAGGGGGGTCGTGGCCGCGTGGATCCACCCGCGCAGCCTGGGCTTGAGACGCCGCACGGCGTCCTTCGCGTCCTGTGCCACGCCCTTCGCGGCGGCGATCGTCTCGCCGTGCTCCGAGGCGTCGACCCGACCACGACGCTCGGCTCCTCCTGCCACTGGATGTCTCCTTGCTGCTGTTCGACCGATCAACCTACGGTTCCGTAGGTTACGCCAGCGTAGGCGTCGTCCGACACTCCGCTCGCCGGGGTCCTGTGAAGATCGTGCGACGGGATCGCGGGGCCTGCTCGCCCAGCCCGCCGGACGTCCCGTGCGGACGGCCCGGAGCGGTACCGTTGTCCCGATTCGTCCGCCCCCACCCCCGCGAAGGACCAGCGTGCGCCTGCCCCACCCGCTGTACAGCCTGTACGAGCGTCGGCTCGCCGGGTCCCTGGACCGCGAGCAGATGCCACGCCATGTCGGGGTCATCCTCGACGGCAACCGGCGCTGGGCGAAGTCCTTCGGCGAGACGGCGGCCACGGGGCACCGTCGGGGCGCCGACAAGATCACCGAGTTCCTCGGCTGGGCCGAGGAGCTGGGCATCGAGGTCGTGACCCTCTGGATGCTCTCCACGGACAACCTCGCGCGCCCCAAGGGTGAGCTCGCCAACCTGCTCGACATCATCGAGGACGCCGTCCGTGACCTCGCCGGCTCGGGACGCTGGCGCCTGCGCGTCATGGGACGCCTCGACCTGCTGCCGGAGCGCCTCGCGAGCGCCCTGCGCGCCGCCGCGACCGAGACGGCCGACGTCGTCGGTCTGCACGTCAACGTCGCCGTCGGCTACGGGGGCCGCCACGAGATCGCCGACGCGGTGCGGTCCTACCTGCGCGCCGAGGAGGCCAACGGGACCACGCTGGCCGAGCTGGCCGAGCGCCTGGACGTCGAGGACATCGCGGCCCACCTGTACACCAAGGGTCAGCCGGACCCCGAGCTGGTGATCCGGACCTCCGGCGAGCTCCGGGTGGGCGGCTTCCTCATGTGGCAGAGCGCCCACTCCGAGCTGTCGTTCGTCGAGGCCTACTGGCCGGACTTCCGGCGCGTGGACTTCCTGCGGGCGCTGCGCGACTTCTCCCGGCGCGAGCGCCGGCTGGGACGATAGGCCACGACGGCCGGACGCTCGCGGCGACGACGCCGGGACAGGAGAACCCATGACGACACCCGACACCACCTTGTCCGGCTCGGCACGTGACGCCGCGCGGACCTGGGAGGCGCTGTTCCGCACCCAGGTCACCCTCATGCGCCGGTTCCAGGCCGACTCCGTGTGGAGCGAGGTGTCCATGCGCGAGTACGACGTGCTGTTCACCCTGTCCCGGGCGGCGAGCTGCACGATGCGGCTGCGCGACCTCAACGAGAGCGTCCTCATGGCGCAGTCGTCGCTCTCCCGGCTCGTCGAACGGCTCGAGGACCGTGAGCTGGTGCTGCGCTCCGTCCCGGACGACGACGCCCGCGGCACCCTCGTCGCGCTGACCGAGACCGGACGCCGGGTGCAGCGAGCCGTCGGACGGCGGCACGTCCGGGCGATGGAGCAGTACGTCGGCGGCGCCCTGGGCATCGACGAGCAGGCGGAGCTGACGCGCCTGCTCGACAAGCTGCGCGGTGCCCAGGCCGGCATCGCGGACTGGACCCCGCAGGATTGATCGCGCCGGTTATCCTCGCCCCGTGACCTCGCCGACGACTGCCGAGCCCGCCGCCCAGCACGCCGTGACCCGCACCGACACGCCCGACGCGCCCCACGTCGTGGTCGTGCCCGACTCCTTCAAGGGCAGCCTCGGCGCCACCGACGTCGCCGCGGCGCTGCGAGCCGGTGTCCTCGCCGCCTGTCCCGGGGCCCGGGTGACGAGCCTGGCCATGGCCGACGGCGGGGAAGGCACCCTCGACGCCCTGCTCACCACGTGGTCGACCCCCGTCCGGCACGTCGAGACGGTCGATGCCGTGGGCCGCCCGCGGACCGCACGGTGCGCGGTCTCGCCCGACGGCCGCACCGGCGTCGTCGAGCTGGCCGAGGCGAGCGGCCTGCCGGCCGTCGGCGACGTCCCGCTCCAGCCGCTCCACGCCGGCACGCGCGGCACCGGCGAGCTCGCGGCGGCCGTGCTCGACGCCGGCGTCGAGGAGGTGCTGGTCTGCCTGGGAGGCTCCGCCTCGACGGACGGCGGCGCGGGCGTCCTGGCCGGCCTGGGTGCCCGGCTGCTCGACGCGGGCGGCGATCCCGTCCCCGACGGCGGCGAGGGCCTGGCGCAGGTGGCCTCCCTCGACCTGTCGGGCCTGCACCCGCGCGCCCGTGCGGTGCGGTGGCGCCTGGCGGTCGACGTGACCAACCCGCTCGTCGGCGAGCTGGGGTCGGCCGCCGTCTTCGCCCCGCAGAAGGGCGCCGGACCGGGCGACGTGGCCTTCCTCGACGCGGCGCTGGCACGGTGGGCGGACCTCCTCGAGCGCGAGACCGGCGTCCGCGTCCACGAGCTGCCGGGAGCCGGTGCCGCCGGAGGTGTCCCCGCGGCGCTCGTAGCGCTGCTCGGCGCGGAGCTCGAGCCGGGGGCGTCGCTCGTCGCCGAGGCCGTCGGCCTGCCGGCGGCGCTCGAGGACGCCGCGCTGGTGATCACCGGGGAGGGGTCGTTCGACTCCCAGTCGGTGCGGGGCAAGGTGGCCGACGGCGTCGCGCGCCTCGCCGCGGCGTCCGCGGCCCGACCCCCGGTCGTGGTGGTGGCCGGCCAGGTGCTGCTCCCGGCCGAGCAGGCCCGTGCGGCGGGGATCGCCGCGGCGTTCTCGATCGCCCCCGGGCCGATCGGCCTCGACGACCTGATGTCACGGACGGCCGCGCGGCTCAGCGAGGTCGCGGCGTCGGTCACGAGCCTCACGCTCGCGCGGTAAGGGGCGGGCGGGCCCCGGTCAGGGCGCGGAGTCGTCGTGCAGGACGACGCGGGACAGCTCGACGTCGCCGCCCGGCAGCACCCAGTAGTGCAGGCGCCGGGCCTGCGGCGCGCTCGCCTGGAGGGAGAGGCGCATCGCCTGGGCGCCGTCGGACTCGCGCACCAGGTAGGGGCTGCCGCCGCCGTCGCCGCGCCGGAGCCGGTGCAGCTCGAACCCCGGCACGTCGGGCGCTCGCCCGGTGAGGACGAGGACGACGGCGCGGTGCACCCGGTCCTCCAGCCCGCGCCCGACGTCGGCGAGCGAGTCGCAGAACCGCGGCCCGACGGCGAAGGGTGGCAGGGGGTACCGGTCCTTCTCGTCCGCGCCGATGATCTCGGCCCAGACCCGCAGGACGTCGAACCGCAGCTGGGCCTCGGGGTCGGTGAACAGCCGCCGCACGGCGCCGGGCCCCGGGGTGCGCGCCCGGTCCTTGCGGGCGCTGCGGATCTTGGCCTTGTACCGCTCGACGTCGTCGTGCAGCCGGTCGAGGCGGTCGCGCTGCTCCCGCGCGAGGTCGCGCAGCCCGATCACCTCCAGCTCGAGCGCGTGGACGGTGGCGCGCAGCTCGGAGGCGTCCCGTTCGGCACGGTCCGCCCGGGAACGGTGCTCGTGGACGGACAGCTCGAGCTGGTTCACCAGGGCCTTCTTGGGCGGTCCAGGTGCCGCGGCGGTGCTTCCCGTCGGGGGATCGGCGGCTTCCGACGACGCCGTACCCGCCTCGGTGCGGCCGTCCGGCCCCGGTCGGGCACCGGGCGGCGGGACGGCGGGCCGACGCCCGGGGCCGGGGACCGGCCGGGGAGCGGGCGGCGGCCCCGGAGCCCGCGTGGCCTCGGGCGGTGTACCGGCGGAGGCGCCGGACGTCTCGTCGTCGTCGACGGGGGAGGGGGCGGGCAGCCAGGGTGGGCCGCCGTCGAGCAGGCTGAGGGCCGCCAGGGTGGCGTCGGCATCGTCCACGTCGTCGAGCCGCAGGTCGGGCCGCCACGTGCCGCCCCCGGGCCCGGGGACGGGGTGCCCGGGGAGCATCCGCGCGGCGACGGTCTCGCCGACGGAGAAGAGGTCGCGCAGGTCGTCGTCGCCCCGGGTGGCCTGGTCGCGGGCGACCCGCACCGTCACCGCGGGCGTGAGGGCCAGCAGCACGGTGTCGGCCGTGACCTGGTGCACCTGTGCCGGGACGACGGCGCCGTCGGGGTAGCTGTCGTGGACGCGGGCGAGCTGTGCGGCGGAGTCCGGCAGCATGGCGCGCACGTCGAGGCGCCGCGAGCCGGCGTCGAGCGTGCCCCGGACCCGCATGCCCGGCGCCAGGAGCCGGTCGACGGGGACGATCGGCAGCGTCAGCTCCTGGGCGACCTGCGCGGTGGTGCCGTCGGGGGTCTGCACCAGCGCACGGGTGCCGACCACGCCGAGCACGGTGGCCGTCGTCGTCGCCGGCTGTGTGGCCGCGGTGGGGGTGCCGGTGAGGCCCGCGTCGGCCGCCGCCGTGAGGGCGTCCTGGACGAGCCGGTCGTGGACCCGGGTGCCCTCGGCGTCGTCGTAGGCGAACCACAGCGGCGAGCGTGACAGGTCGTGGACCCACTCCACGCCCACCGGGTAGACCCGCGACGCCCCGCCGTACACCTGGGTGCCCTGGGGCATGCCGTGGGAGAAGGCCCAGGAGGGTTCACCGGTGTGGATGACGACGACCTCGGCGAGGCCGTGCAGCTCGTCCAGCACGCGGGCCGGGTCGACGTAGGGGCTGCCGCGGTCCCGGGGGGTGGACACGACCACGACCGGCCAGCTCCGGTCGGGGTGGTGGAGGCGGGCGGCGAGCTCGTCCGCCTGCGCCGTCGTGCGGACGTGCGCCACAGCGGTGGGGACCCGCGCCGGAGCGGTGCGGTCGGGGCCGGAGGAGGTCGCGGTGCGGGTGCTGGCCACGACGCCTCCTCCGCTACGGTCCGGCCGGGCTCACGAGCCTACCCGCGGCCGTGACCTGCGGCCCGATGGCGATGCCGCGCGGCGGGAACCAGCGCCCCGGGCGACCGCCGGCCAGGGAGATGACGCCGTGTGCGTTCAATGTCACGTCCGTTCGTCCGTGCCCGGGGTCACCGCCGGGCCCGACCGGTGCGAGGATGAGGGTCATGCCGATGACCCCCCGGTCGGCCGATCCCGGCCCCTACGACGCCCTGCTGCTGTACTCCTTCGGTGGCCCGAACAAGCCGGAGGACGTCGTCCCGTTCCTCCGCAACGTGACGGCCGGCAAGGGGATCCCCGACGCGCGGCTCGAGGAGGTCGGCGAGCACTACTACGGGTTCGGCGGCAAGAGCCCCATCAACGAGCAGAACCTCGCGCTGAAGGCGGCGCTCGAGGCTGAGCTCGCCCGGCGCGGCATCGAGATCCCCGTCGTGTGGGGCAACCGCAACTGGGAGCCGTACACCGCGGACGCGGTCGACGAGCTCGAGCGGCTCGGGGCCGAGCGCGCCGTCGCGCTCGTGACCTCGGCGTACTCGTCGTACTCCGGATGCCGGCAGTACCGCGAGGACCTCGCCGTCACGCTGGAGCGGCGCGGCCAGCTCGACGACGCCGGCTCCACGGGTGTGCAGTTCGACAAGATCCGCTCCTACTTCAACCACCCCGGGTTCGTGCGGGCGAACGTGGACGCGGTGCTGGACGCCTATGCCGCGCTGGAGGCCCAGGGCGGGGCCCCGGCCGAGGCGAAGCTCGTGTTCGTCACGCACTCCATCCCCGACACGATGGAGGCGGCGTCCCGGATCTCCGGCGCCACGTACGCCCAGCAGCACCTCGACGTCGCCGGCGTGATCGCCGGGCGCGTCGCGGAGCAGCGGGGCCACGCCGTCGAGTGGGAGCTGGCCTACTGCTCACGCTCCGGTCCGCCCACCCAGCCGTGGCTGGAGCCCGACGTCAACGACCTGCTGACCGAGCGTGCCGCCGAGGGCCTGCGCGACGTCGTGATGTCCCCCATCGGGTTCGTCTCCGACCACATGGAGGTCGCCTACGACCTCGACACCGAGGCGATGGCCACCGCGACCGAGCTGGGCATGAACGCCGTGCGCGCGGGGACGGTCGGCACCCGCGAGCCGTTCGTGGCCGGCCTGGTCGACCTCCTCCTCGAGCGCGCCGCGCTGGCCCGCGGGGAGGACGTCGAGGAGGCCACCGTGGGCGACCTGCCCGCCTTCCGCTCCGTCTGCGAGGTCGACTGCTGCCTGCGCCGCGACGGGGAACCGAGCGGTGTCCCGGCCCTGTGCTCGCGTGACGTCTCGCGCTGACCGGCCGTCCTGACGAACGAACCGAAGGAGAACAGCGTGAGCGACCAGCACATCCACGGCGACACCGGCGAGGCCGTCGACGCGCGGGCCATCAACGAGACCGTCCGCTACGCGATGATCTCGGTGTTCTCCGTCGCCGCGCCGCTGCCGGCCGACGGCGCGGTCCGCGAGGAGCTCGTCGCCGCGGCCGAGGACGCGCTGTGGGACGGCCGGCCCCGGGACGACCGTGACGCCGAGCGGGCCGACGGCGGCGTCGTCGTGCGCGGGGTGTACGACGTGGCTGGACTGCGTGCCGACGCCGACCTCATGGTCTGGGTGCACGGCCCCACCGTGGAGTCCGTGCAGGGCGCCTACCAGCGGTTGCGGGCCTCGGGCCTCGGGGCGCACCTCGTGCCCGAGTGGTCGGTCGTGGCGCTGCACCGCGCCGCCGAGTTCAACAAGGGCCACGTGCCGGCGTTCCTCGCGGGGGAGCAGCCGCGGGACTACCTGTGCGTGTACCCGTTCGTCCGCTCCTACGAGTGGTACCTGCTGCCCGACGACGAGCGCCGCACGATGCTGCGCGACCACGGCATCGCGGCCGCCGGGTACCAGGACGTGCGGGCGAACACGATGAGCACCTTCGCCCTGAGCGACTACGAGTGGCTGCTCGCGTTCGAGGCGGACGAGCTGCACCGGATCGTGGACCTCATGCGGGACCTGCGTGCCACCGAGGCGCGACGCCACGTGCGCGAGGAGGTGCCGTTCTACACCGGTCCGCGGGTGGAGCTGGGTGCCTGGGCGGACCGGCAGCCCCTCGCCTGACGCCGCGGCGTCGGGTCGTCGTGCGGGCCCGCCCAGATGCTCAGCAGGCTGATGTTCGCCATGCTGGAGCCATGAGCACCGAGAACGCCGCCATCACGTCCTCAGCCCCGCCCACCGCCGCCGACCGGGTGCGTCAGGTCGTCGTGCTGCTCGGGTCGCTCCTGGCGATCGCCGCAGCCGCCGTCGGATCCGGCGCGGCCGGCGGCCAGCCGGTCTCCGAGGCGGCCGGCGGGGCGCTCTCCGCCGAAGCCACCGTCGTCGCCCCCGGCTCGCCGGCCTTCTCGATCTGGTCGGTCATCTACGCCGGGCTCCTGCTGTTCGCGATCGTCCAGCTCCTCCCGGGCCGCGCCGCCGACCCGCGGATGCGCGCGCTCGGCTGGTGGGTGCTCGGGTCGATGCTGCTCAACGCCGTCTGGATCGGCGTCGTCCAGGCCGGCTGGCTGTGGGGCAGCGTGCTCGTCATCGTCGCGCTGCTCGCCGTGCTGTGCGTGATCCTCGTCCGGATCGTGCGGATCCCGGCGGGGCGGCCGCTCGACACCGTCGCCACCGACGTCACCATCGGGCTCTACCTGGGCTGGGTCAGCATCGCGACGATCGCCGACGTCGCCGCGACCCTCGCCGCCGACGAGGTCGGGGAGCTCGGCCTCGGCGAGAGCGTCTGGGGCGCCGTCCTCGCCGTCGCCGGCGCGCTCGTGGTCGTCGCGATCTCCGTCTTCGCCCGCTCGCGGCCCATCGTGACGATCCCCGTCGGGCTCGCCGCGGGATGGGGCCTCGCGTGGATCGCCGTCGCACGCACGCAGGGCCCGCTGACGGACGTCGTCGTCGCGGTGGCCGCCACGATCACCGCGGTCGCAGCCGTGGCGGCCCCGATCGTCGTCACGCTGGCCCGCCGGCCGCGCTAGCGTCAGCCGCCGTCGCCACGACCACGGTGCCGCCCGGTCCGTCGTCGTCCTCGTCGCGGACGACGTGCCCGACGAGCGCGGCCGCCGCGACGAGCGCGAGCGCACCGTCCACCTGGTCGGAGCCCACCTCGAACAGCAGCCGTCCGCCCGGTCGCAGCCAGCCGGGCGCCGCGGCGACCACGCGGCGCAGGACGTCGAGCCCGTCGGTGCCGCCGTCGAGCGCGGCGACCGGCTCGTGGTCGCGCGCCTCGGGCGGCATCCCGGGGATCGCCGCGGTGGGCACGTACGGCGCGTGGCACAGCAGCACGTCGACGCCTCCGCGCAGGTGGGCGGGGAGCGGGTCGAACAGGTCGCCCTGGTGCACGGTGCCCCCGAGCGGTGCGAGGTTGCGCCGGGCGTGGGTGACGGCGGCCGCGTCGACGTCGCTCGCGTGCAGCTCGACGGGCCGGCCGGGCCGGCCGGGCCGGCCGGGCCGGGTGCGCGGCCCCCGCCTGCCCTGCAGACCCAGCGCCACCGCGCCGCCGACGGCGCCGCAGCCGCAGCACAGGTCGACCACGACCTCGGCCGCGCGCGGCGTCCCCTGCAGCGCGGTGCGGACCATCAGCTCGGTGCGCCGGCGCGGGACGAACACACCCGGGCCGACGGACCACCGGTGCCCGGCGAGCTCCACCCAGCCCAGCAGGTGCTCGAGCGGCTCGCCGGCGACGCGCCGCGCGACGAGGACCGCCAGCTCGTCCGCCGCCGCTGCCTCCGGTGCTGCCTCCGGTGCCGTCTCCGGTGCTGCCGCCGCTGCGGGCGCGGCTCCGGTGGTGCGGCCGACGTGCTCGAGCAGGAGCCGGGCCTCGTCCTCCGCGAAGACGCAGCCGGCCGCCCGCAGCCGGGCGACCAGCGCGTCCTCGTCGCGGCTCAGGGGTACAGCCCCCGCGTCTCGTGCGCCTCGGCCGTGCGCTGCACGCCGATGACCAGGGCGGCGTCCCGCAGCGAGATCCCGTCGCGGCGGGCGAGCGCCGAGACGTCGGCGTACGCCGACGACATGCGACGCGCCAGCTTCTCGGCGATCTCCTGCTCCGACCACCAGTAGGTCTGGTTGGCCTGCACCCACTCGAAGTAGGAGACGACGACGCCGCCCGCGTTCGCGAGGACGTCCGGCACCACGATGACCCCGTTGTCCGCGAGGATCTGGTCACCCCGTGCGGTGGTCGGGCCGTTCGCGCCCTCGACGACCCAGCGGGCGCGCACCGCGGGAGCCGTGGACTCGTCGAGCACGCCCTCGAGCGCCGCCGGGACCAGCACGTCGACGTCCAGGGCCAGGAGCTCGGCGTTCGTGATCGGGTCGGCGTCGTCGAACCCCACGACCGACCCGGTGGCCTCCACGTGCTGCTGCAGGCGGGGCACGTCGAGGCCGTCGGCGGCCCGCACGCCGCCGTACTGGTCGCTGACCGCCACGACGCGCGCGCCACGGTCGGCGAAGATGGTCGCGGCGTGGCCGCCCACCTTGCCGAAGCCCTGGATCGCCACGGAGACCTCGCTCAGCGGGACGTCGGCCTCCTTCAGCGCGGCGGCCGTGACGTGCACGATGCCGGCGCTCGTGGCCGTGCCGCGGCCTAGGGAGCCGCCGACGGCGAGCGGCTTGCCCGTCACCACGGCCGGGATGGTGAACCCGCGGTTCACGGAGTAGGTGTCCATCACCCACGCCATCGTCTGGGCGTCGGTGCCCATGTCCGGCGCCATGATGTCGGTGTCCGGGCCGATCACGGGCATGATCTCGGAGGTGTAGCGCCGCGTCACCCGCTCGAGCTCGGCGGCGGAGTACTCTCGCGGGTCGATGCCGATCCCGCCCTTCGCGCCGCCGTAGGGCAGGTCCACGATCCCGCACTTCCACGTCATCCACATGGCCAGCGCACGCACCTCGTCGATGTCCACCGACGGGTGGTAGCGCAGCCCGCCCTTGCCAGGACCCCGGGAGACGTTGTGCTGCACCCGGAAGCCGTGGAACAGCACGGTCTCGCCGCTGTCACGGCGCAGCGGCACCGCGACGTGCGTCTCGCGGCGGGGGGTGGCGAGCATCTGGTGGAGGCCCTCGTCGTAGCCCAGGTGGGCGACGACCCTCGTCAGCTGGCTGTGCGCCGTCGCCAGGGGTGAGGCGTCCGCCGTCAGGGTCGGGGCGTCCGCCACCAGGGTCGTGGGGGTCGACGTCAGCGTCAACAGAACCTCCTGCAAGGCACGTGCCGGGCGCTCGGGTCCGGCCCGGCGGGTCGGTGCGACCCCGGTCGTGGGGAGCGCAGGCACACCGTATCCCCACCGGCGGGGGCGCGACGACGTCGCCTCCCCGCGCCTGGCGCCCGGACCGGCCGCCGGTCCTCACCCACGGCGCGCCCGACGACGGAACGAGGCCGGGGTCTCCCCGGTCAGCCGCGCGAACGCCCGGGTGAACGCCGCCTGGTCGTAGAAGCCCGTGGCGGCCGCGATCTCGGCGATGGGGGTGCCGCCGCCGGTCAGCAGGTCCGCCGCGCGGTCCACGCGGGTGCGCAGCACGAGCTGGCGGGGCGACAGCCCGAACACCTGCCGGACCCGCCGGTCCAGCACCGCCGGGGAGCAACCGGCCAGCGCCGCCAGGTCGCGGACGGTCAGCGCGACCTCGGGGGAGCGGTCCAGGTGCTGCTCCACGGCGGCCCGCAGCCGCGCCATCGCGTCCATCGTGACGTCGTCGGCGTCGCGCGAGCGCAGGTCCCGCGAGACCGACACGATCCCGACGAGCCGCCCCGCGTCGTCGTGCACCGGGAGCTTGGAGGTCAGGTACCAGCCGGGGGTGCCGCCGAGTCGCCGGATCAGCTCCAGCTCGCCCCGCAGGGGCCGGCCGCCGCGCAGGACCTCGGCGTCCTGGGCCTCGTAGCGCTCCGCCAGCTCGGGGACGAACAGGTCCCGCGCCCGCCGGCCGACCACCTGGCGGCGGGCGCGCTCGTTGGTGCGGTGCACGAACGTCCGGTTGACGAGCACGTACCGGCCGGAGACGTCCTTGGCGCAGAACATCACGTCGCTCAGCTCGTCCATCAGGGCGACCATGGTCCGTGCCATCGCGGCCAGGACGGCGTCCCCGGCGGGCCACGGTGGCACGGGGCCGGTCGGTCCGTCGGACGGCGGTTCGGGGGGAGGCACGGTGACGGTCTACCCGGCCGGGGCCCGCACGGCAAGTTTGTCGCAGGAGCGCCGTGGCACGGCGGGATCCGTACAAGACGAGCAGCGGCCGTCAGGAGCATCCTGGGGGGATGAGCACCCACCTGAACGAGCGCGGCGCCACCACCCCGGGCGCCGAGCGGCCCGACCGCCTCGAGGCCGCCGCCCTGGTCGAGGACGCCGTGGCCCTCGCCCACTCGTGGATCGCGGCCGCCGAGGGCACCGGCGGCGGCGCCACCCGCGCCGACCGCCGCACCCGCGCCACCGCCGAGCGCCTGGGCGACCTGGTCGCCGACCCGGCCGGTCTCGACCTGGCCGTCGGGTTCGTCGACGACGTCGCGCGGCCCCAGGACGTCCGGGTGGCCGCGAAGGCCCTGGCACGCCTCGGCCGGGACGCGGGCAGCGCGAGCTTCCTGTCCCCGGTCGACCGGACCCTGTTCCGGGTCGGGGCCGCCGTCGCCCCGGTGCTGCCCGCCGTCGTCGTCCCCGCCGCCCGCGTCCGGCTCCGCCAGCTCGTCGGACACCTCGTCGCCGACGCCGGACGCGGGCTCGGCAAGCACCTCGCCCGCACCCGTGACGAGGGCTACACGCTCAACGTGAACCTGCTCGGCGAGGCCGTGCTCGGCGCCGACGAGGCGCAGGCCCGTCTGCAGCGCACCATCGACCTGGTCCGGCGGGACGACGTCGACTACGTCTCGGTCAAGGTCTCCTCCGTCGCGGCCCAGCTCGTCACCTGGGACCTCGACGGCTCGCGCGAGCGCGTGGTCGCCCAGCTGCTGCCCCTGTACCGCGCCGCCCGTGACCACGGGGTGTTCCTCAACCTCGACATGGAGGAGTACAAGGACCTCGCCCTCACCACCGCCGTCTTCCGCGACGTGCTCGACCGCGACGAGTTCCGCGACCTCGAGGCCGGGATCGTCCTGCAGGCCTACCTGCCCGACGCGATGGGTGCGCTCGACGAGCTGACCGCGTGGGCGCAGGGCCGGGTGGCGGCCGGCGGCGCGCGGATCAAGGTCCGGCTCGTCAAGGGTGCCAACCTCGCGATGGAGCACGTCGAGGCGGAGCTGCACGACTGGGCCGCCGCGCCGTACCCCACCAAGCCCGACGTGGACGCCAACTACGTGCGCATCCTCGACCGCCACCTCACCCCCGAGCGTACGGCCGCCGTGCGCCTCGGCGCCGCGTCCCACAACCTGTTCCACGTGGCGCTCGCCGTGCTGCTGGCCCGCGGCCGCGGCGTCAGCGAGGGCCTCGACGTCGAGATGCTGCAGGGCATGGCGCCGATCGAGGCCCGGCTGGTGCGGGCGGAGATCAGCAAGGGCTCGCCGGACGAGCACGGCGAGGTGGTCCTCTACACCCCCGTGGTCCGCGACGAGGACTTCGACGTGGCCATCTCCTACCTCGTGCGCCGCCTCGAGGAGAACGCCGCCGAGCAGAACTTCCTGCACGCCTCGTTCGCCCCGCCGTCGTCCGTGCCCGGGGTGGCCGGCACACCGATGGACCGGCAGGAGATCGCGTTCCGCGCCTCCGTGACGCACGGCGTCGACTACACGGCCGACGACGTCGCACCGCGCCGCCGGTCGCGCTTCGACGCCGAGCCCGCGCCCGCCACGCACGGGCCGTTCCACAACGCGATCGACACCGACCCGGCCGTGGCGGCGCACCGGGAGTGGGCGCAGCGGATCGTCGGGCCGGACAGCGGGTTCGTCCCCGTCCAGGCCCCCGAGATCACGGACACCACGGTGATCGACGACGCCGTCGCGCGCGCCGTCGAGGTCCGCGAGGCCTGGTCCGCAGTGCCCGCCGCCGGTCGCGCGCGCGTGCTGCGCGAGGCGGCGACCCGCCTCGAGGCCCGCCGCGGCGACCTGGTGTCCGCAGCCGTCCACGAGGCGGGCAAGACCGTCCCGGAGACGGACCCCGAGGTCACCGAGGCCATCGACTTCGCCAACTACTACGCCGCGGCCGCCGAGGCGCTCGACACCGTCGAGGGCGCGGACTTCGCGCCCGACGGCGTCACGCTCGTCACGCCGCCGTGGAACTTCCCCGTCGCGATCCCGATCGGCGGGGTGCTGGCGGCGCTCGCCGCCGGCTCGACGGTGCTCGCCAAGCCGGCACCGCCGACGCCGCGCTGCTACGAGCTCGCGGTCGAGTGCGTCCACGAGGCGCTGGAGGCCGTGGCACCCGAGATCGACCTCGCCCCCGACGTCGCCCGCGACGCCGTGCAGTACCTGCGGGTCCCCGACGGCGACGCCGGCAAGCATCTCGTCAACCACCCCGACGTGGCACGCGTGGTGCTGACCGGGTCCATCGAGACCGCCGAGCTGTTCGCGCGGTGGCGGCCCGAGCGTCCGGTGCTCGCCGAGACGTCCGGCAAGAACGCCCTGGTCGTGACGCCGTCGGCGGACCTCGACCTGGCGGTGGCCGACGTCGTGCGCAGCGCCTTCGGGCACGCCGGCCAGAAGTGCTCCGCGGCCTCCCTGGTCATCCTCGTGGGCTCCGTCGGTGACCCGTCGACGGTGACCGGAGAGCGGTTCCGCCGCCAGCTCGTCGACGCGGTGCGGTCCCTCGCCGTCGGGCTGCCCACCTCGCTGTCGACCGTGATGGGTCCGCTCACCGAGCCGGCCGCCGGCAAGCTCGAGCGGGCGCTCACCACCCTGGAGCCGGGCGAGACGTGGCTCGTGGCGCCGCGCCGCCTCGACGAGCAGGCGGCAGCCGCCGGGCTGGACCCCGACCGGCTGTGGACGCCCGGCCTGCGCGACGGCGTGACGCGCGGCTCGTTCTTCCACCTCACCGAGGTGTTCGGACCGGTGCTCGGCATCATGCGGGCCGCCACGCTGGACGAGGCCCTCGAGATCCAGAACCAGGTGTCGTTCGGCCTGACCGGCGGGATCCACTCGCTCGACTCCGACGAGATCGCCACCTGGCTCGACCGCGTCGAGGTCGGCAACGCCTACGTCAACCGGCACATCACCGGGGCGATCGTGCAGCGGCAGTCGTTCGGCGGCTGGAAGGCCTCCGTGGTGGGACCGGGCGCCAAGGCGGGCGGCCCCAACTACGTGGCGCAGCTCGGCACCTGGCGCGACACGGCGGCCGCGGCCGGCGGTCCGCCCTCACGCGGCAACGACCCGCAGGGCTGGCTCACCTGGGCCGAGGCCTCGGACGACGCCGCATGGGAGCAGGAGTTCGGCGTCCCGCACGACAAGACCGGGCTGAGCGTGGAGGAGAACACCTTCCGCTACCGGCCGGTCGACCAGGTGACGGTGCGCGTCGGGGACGACGCGCTGCCGGCCGAGGTGCAGCGCGTCCTGGCCGGGGCCCGGCGCGCCGGGGTGCGCGCCGTCGTCGTCCCCGAGGCCGACGCGGGCTGGGGCGTGCCGCACGAGGAGCCGGTCTCCCACGCGCAGTTCGCCGCGGCCGTCGCGGACGGGCGCGTGACGGGGCGGATCCGGGTGATCGGGTCGGCCCCCGGGCTGCGCGAGGCGGCGGTGGGTCGGCTCGGCGAGGTGACCGTGCTGGACGGCCCCGTCCTGGCGTCCGGTCGCCGCGAGCTGCTGACGTTCCTGCGCGAGCAGGCCGTCAGCCGCACGAAGCACCGGTACGGCCACCTCCGCGACTGACTCCCACCCCCCCACGCTGTGGGTGCACGACACGCC
>NZ_JALKAT010000047.1:0-15883 GCF_023015685.1 Isoptericola sp. S6320L | reverse complement strand
GACGGCGTGTCGTGCACCCACAGCGTGGAGGGAGGGGGGTCAGGTGGGGGGCGGGGGAGCCGTGGACTCCCGGACCACCAGCTCCGTGGCGAGGTTGACGCGGGTGACCGCCGGCGTGCTCCCGGCGGCGAGCTCGAGCACCATGCGGGTCGCCGTGGCGCCCATCTCGGCCAACGGCTGCCGCACGGTGGTCAGGGCCGGGACGGTCCACTGGGCCAGCGGCAGGTCGTCGTACCCCACCACCGAGACGTCGTCGGGCACCCGCAGGCCGAGGTCCTGCGCGGCGCGCAGGGCGCCGATCGCCTGCATGTCCGAGCCGGCGAAGATGGCCGTCGGGCGGTCCGCGCGGTCGAGCAGCCGCCGCGCCGCGGCGTACCCCGCCTCGACATAGAAGTTGCCGGAGTCCACCAGCGAGGGGTCGACGGCGATCCCCGCCGACTCCAGGGCGCTGCGGTAGCCGTCGATGCGGGCCCGGCTGCACAGCATGTCGGACGGCCCCGAGATCGCCGCGACACGCCGGTGCCCGAGCTCGACGAGGTGGCGGGTGGCCGCGAGCCCGCCGTTCCAGTTGTCGGAACCCACGGTGGGCACGTCCGGCGGCGGCTCGCCGTCGGTGTCGATGACGACGAACGGGACCGACCTGCTCGTCAGCCGTCGCTGCTGGGCCTCGGTGAGCTGGGAGGCCACCAGCAGCACGCCCAGCGGCGGGCGCGCGAGCGTCGTCTCCAGCCAGGTGCGGGGCGGCCGGTGCTGCCCGCCGAGCTCGGAGAGGATCACGCTGGTGCGGCCCGCCGCGGCAGTGTCCTCGACGCCGCGGATGATCTCCAGGGACCAGGTCGAGCCCAGCCGGTGGAAGACGAGGTCGATCAGCCCGGCCCCGGTCGGGGGGATCCCCGGCCGACGGCGCCGGTAGCTGTGCCGGTCCAGCGCCTCCTCGACCCGCGCACGGGTGGCCGGCGCGACGTCCGACCGGCCGTTGAGGACCTTGGAGACCGTGGGGACCGAGACGCCGACCTCCCGGGCGATCTGGGCGATCGTCGGCGCGGAGCGGGGAGCGGACATCGGGTCCCTTCCTGGTAGTACGCCTTGGCCGTCACCGGCCTGGACCGTCACCGGCCTGGACCGTCACCGACCCGGGCCGCGCCCGGTGCGGGCGTTGTCATCTGAGCGAGACTATTGCGAAACTTTCGGCTCTATCGTAGCGACCTTGCGGGCGACGCGGTGCCACGGCGCACCGCACGTCTGCCACAGCGGAGCCGCGCCATGGGAGGCGACGGGCCTCAGTCGTGACCGTACCGTGACCGGCCTCGGCTTGACCGCTGTGCCGTGCCCGCCTACTGTCGCTCACGTCGACAACGTTTTCAATGTCGAAAGTTTCGACCGGCGACGACGCCACGGGCTCGACGGCCCGCCACGACGACGTGACGAACCAGGAGCAGGACATGACACACGGGACCGAGGCGGTGGTCACCGCCCCCGCCGTGGTCGTCGACGCGACGGCCGACCCGCCGTCGTCCGGCGGCAGGCGACGGCGCGTCCGTCGCGACACCTGGACCGCCGCGCTGCGCAGGGACTGGCGGCTCTACACGTTCCTCGTGCTGCCCATCGCGTTCCTGCTGCTGTTCCGGTACGTGCCGATGGCGGGCAACGTCATCGCGTTCCGGCGCTTCCGGCCGGGAGGGTCCATCTTCGGTGACGAGTGGGTCGGCCTCCACTACGTCGAGATGTTCCTCAACGACCCCACGTTCTGGCGGGTGTTCACCAACACGGTGGTCCTCGGGGCGCTGACCCTGGTCATCGTCTTCCCCCTGCCGATCGTCCTGGCGCTCATGCTCAACGAGCTGCGCTCACGCCGCTTCAAGAAGGCCGTCCAGACGATCACCTACCTGCCGCACTTCATGTCGATCGTGATCGTCGCCGGGTTCGTCTACGAGCTGACGGCGCTCAACGGCACGATCAACCAGATCATCACGGCCGTGGGCGGCGAGGAGGTCTCGTTCATGCAGCGGGCCGACTGGTTCCGCCCCGTGTACGTGAGCTCCGAGATCTGGCAGGTCGTCGGGTTCGGCACCATCCTCTACCTGGCCGCGCTGACGACCATCGACGACCAGCTCTACGAGGCGTCGCGCATCGACGGGGCCAACCGGTGGCAGCAGATCTGGCACATCACCCTGCCCGGCATCCGCCCCACCATCGTGGTGCTGCTCATCCTCAACATCGGCACCTTCCTGGCGGTCGGGTTCGAGAAGGTCCTCCTCCTCTACAACCCGCTGACCTACTCGACGGCGGACGTCATCGCCACCTACCTCTACCGCGTGGGCCTGACGAGCGGCAGCTTCTCCTACGCGGCGGCGATCGGCCTCTTCGAGGCCGTCATCGGGCTGACGCTCGTGCTGTCGGCCAACGCCATCTCGAAGCGACTGGTTGGAGCGTCCCTGTGGTGAGCACGACGCCGACGGCCCCGGACATCTCGGCGGTCCGCGCGGTCCCGACGACGATCAAGGACACCCGCGGCTACACGGTGTTCCGTGTCGTCAACGCCGTGCTCCTCGTCCTGGTGTGCCTGGTGACCCTGTACCCGTTCGTGAACCTGATCGCCCAGGCGTTCAGCTCACAGGGGTACATCGTGGCCGGCGAGGTGAACCTCTGGCCCAAGGGGTTCAACCTGACCACCTTCGAGACGGTGTTCGGTGACGAGCGCTTCTGGACCGGCTACCGCAACACGATCATCCAGACCGTCCTGGCGACCGGCATCGCGATGGTGCTCACCACGACGATGGCCTACGCGCTGTCGAAGCGGCACCTGAAGGGACGGTCGGTCTTCATCGGGCTCGTCGTGGTGACGATGTTCTTCAACGGCGGTCTCATCCCGAACTACCTGCTCATCACGAACCTCGGCCTGAAGAACACCATCTGGGCGATCGTGCTGCCCAACGCGATCAGCGCCTTCAATCTGCTGGTCATGAAGTCGTTCTTCGAGAACTTCCCCAGCGACCTGGAGGAGGCGGCGTCGATCGACGGGCTCACCACCTACGGGATCTTCGGGCGCATCGTGCTGCCGCTGTCCAAGGCGGTGGTCGCCACCATGGTCCTGTTCTACGCCGTCTCGTTCTGGAACGCGTGGTTCCCCGCGTTCCTCTACCTGAGCGACCCCGGGCTGCAGCCGGTGACGCTCTACCTGCGCAACCTGCTGGCCGGCGCGACCGGCAGCGGCGTCGAGGCGGGGATGGAGACGGTGCAGATCGGCGCCAACATCCAGGCCGTCGCGATGCTGCTGACGGTCCTGCCGATCATCTGCTTCTACCCGTTCATCCAGAAGTACTTCGTGTCGGGCGTGATGCTCGGCTCGGTCAAGGGCTGAACCCGCCCCCACCGTCGCGAACAACGACGTTCACCACAGGAGGAGAGCAATGAGGATCACTCGGAACACGATCGTCGCGGGAGGCGCCGTCGTCGCGCTGACCGTCACCCTGACAGCGTGCTCGGGCGACGGCGAGAGCCCCGAGGACGGTGCGGAGGCCGGCGCGATCGACATGGCCTCGCAGGTCGGCTACATGGAGGACTTCGCGGCGGGGGACACGTTCGTGGCCACGGAGCCGGTCGAGTTCGGCCTGCTCTACCGCGACCACCCGAACTACCCGTTCAAGGAGGACTGGTCGATCGTCCAGCACCTCGAGCAGGACAACAACGTCACGTTCGACTACGAGAACGTGCCGCTCGAGGACATGCAGCAGAAGCGCTCGGTGCTCATCGGCTCGGGCGAGGCGCCCGACATCATGCCGGCCACCTACCCGGGCGACGAGGTCCAGTTCATCGGTGGCGGCGCGATCCTGCCGATCTCCGACTACGTGCAGTACATGCCGAACTTCCAGCAGAAGGTCTCCGACTGGGGCCTCACCGAGGAGATCGAGGCGCAGCGCCAGGCCGACGGCAAGTACTACATGATCCCGGGCCTGCACGAGGTCGCCAAGCACCAGTACTCGGTGGCCATCCGTCAGGACCTCTGGGACGCGGCGGGGCTCGAGCACCCGACGACGTGGGACGAGTTCGCCGAGCAGCTCGCCGTCATCGCCGAGGAGAACCCGGACCTCGACCACGCCATGACCGACCGGTGGTCGATCAACGGGCCCATCGAGGCCACGATGATGGCTGCGGCGCCGAACTTCGGCACCAACGCGGGCTGGAACTACGGCCAGGGTCTGCAGTGGGACGCGGACGCCGGTGCGTACGAGTACGCCGGCGCCTCGGACGAGTACCGCTCCCTGGTCCAGTACTTCGCCGACCTCGTCGCCGACGGTCTGCTGGACCCGGAGGCGCTGACCCAGGACGACGACCAGGCGAAGGAGAAGTTCGCCTCCGGCCAGGCCGCCGCCATCGGTTCCAACGACCAGGTGCTGCTGGAGTACCGGGACGCGTTCGCCGAGACCGGTGACAGCGACGCCGAGATCAAGCAGATCGTGGTGCCGGGCGGGCCGGCCGGCGACCTCATCCCCGGCGGCACGCGCCGCGAGTCCGGCCTGATGTTCTCGGCGCAGGCCGCCGAGCAGGACGACTTCCTCGCGATGCTGCAGTTCGTCGACTGGCTGTACTACTCCGACGAGGGCCTCGAGTTCGCCAAGTGGGGCGTCGAGGGCGAGACGTTCGAGCGTCAGGGCGACGAGCGCGTCCTCGTCGACGAGGTCGGCTGGGGCGAGCTCAACCCGGACGCCCCGAAGCTCCTCAACGCCGACTTCGGCTACTACAACGGGGTCTGGTCCATCGCCCACGGCTCCACCGAGGACCTGGACAAGTCGATGATGAGCGACGAGGTCATCGAGTTCATGGACGGGATGAACGCCGTCAAGTCCGAGCTGCCGATCCCGCCGGCCGTGCAGTACGACGAGATGCAGCAGGAGCAGGCGGGCCTGCAGCAGACCACCCTGCAGGACATCGTCATGCAGAACACGGCCCAGTTCATGCTCGGCGACCGGCCGATGTCCGAGTGGGACGCCTACGTCGCCGAGCTCGAGGGCGCCGGCATGACCGACTACGTCGACCGCGCCAACGCCGCCGCCGGCGTCGGCGACTGAACCACCCCGAAGGAGCCCCGTGCCTCGCCTCACCGTCCCCGCCGAACCCGTCGGAGTGCTCAGCGACGCCTGGCGGTCCTGCGTCGGCACGGGCCGTTTCAACCTCGCGCTGCGCCAGGACTACCAGGAGTCCTTGGCCCTGGTGCAGCGCGAGATCGGGTTCCGGTACGTCCGCGGCCACGGCCTGCTGTCCGACGACGTCGGCGTGCACCGGCCGTACGAGGTGGCCGGCCGTGCCGCCACGCGCTACGCGTTCACGTACGTCGACCAGGTGGTGGACGCCTATCTCGGGCTGGGCATCAAGCCGTTCCTCGAGCTGGGGTTCATGCCCGCCGCCCTGGCGTCCGGCGAGCAGACGGTGTTCTGGTGGCGGGGCAACGTGACCCCGCCCCGGGACCACCGCGAGTGGGCCGCGCTCGTGCGTGCCGTCGTCGGCCACCTGGTGGACCGGTACGGGCTCGACGAGGTCCGCACCTGGCCGATCGAGGTGTGGAACGAGCCCAACCTGACGCACTTCTGGCAGGGCGCCGACCAGGACGCCTACCTGCGTCTCTACGAGGTCACCGCCCGCGCCGTCAAGGACGTGGACGCCTCCCTCCAGGTGGGTGGACCGGCGCTCTCCCCGGGGGCCGACGACTGGTGGGAGCCGTTCGCCGAGTTCGTCCTCGCCCGTGACGTGCCGTGCGACTTCGTCTCGGTGCACGCCTACAGCTCGGGCCAGGCGCAGCACGTGCCCTTCGGCGTCTACCAGACCGTCCGCGAGCCGCAGCGCCTGCTCGAGCAGTTCGGCCGGCCGAAGGAGATGCTCGCCGGGACGCCGCTGGCCGACCTGCCGGTGCACATCACGGAGTTCAACACCTCCTACCGGCCGGACAACCCGGTGCACGACACGGCGTACAACGCCGCCTACCTCGCGCCGGTGCTCGCGGCGGGCGGCGACCTGGTCGACTCGTTCTCGTACTGGACCTTCAGCGACACCTTCGAGGAGGAGGGCGTGCCCTCCACGCTGTTCCACGGCGGGTTCGGCATGGTCACCCACCGGCAGCTCCGCAAGCCGACGTTCCACCTCTACGCGTTCATGGCGCGGATGGGACGCCACGTGCTCGCGCGGGGGCGGGACCATCTCGTCACGTGCGACGACGCCGGGCGCGTCACGGTCCTCGCCTGGCAGCCCGTCGGCGGCACGGACGACCCGGTGGAGCCGGAGCGCCACGAGCTGCGGCTCTCGGTCCCGGTGCTCGGACCTCGCGACGACGACGGCGGCTCCCCGGCGGGCGCGGACGCCCGGACGGTCTACGCGCACCGGTCGGTGGTGAACGAGTCCGACGGCAACGCCTGGGCGGCCTGGCGGGAGATGGGCCGGCCGGCCTCCCCGCGGAGCCGGCAGCTCGAGGCGCTGTCCGAGGCTGCCGAGCCGGTGCGCAGCCACCGGGCGCTCGCGGTGGAGGAGGGACGGGTCGACCTCGACCTGACCCTGGGCCGCCACGAGGTCACGCTGGTCGAGCTCGACGTCGTCCACGACGAGACCCCGGCGTGGCTCGACGACTCCCGCATCCTGGGGCGCGGCCCGTACGGTGGGTGACGTGACCACCTCCAACGCGCCGGTGCCCGGCGACCACGACCACGGGATCGCCGGGCGGGCGACGTCGACGGTGTACCGGCTGCTGGTGGTCGGCCTCCTGCTGGCCATCAGCGTCTCGCCCACCGTGGTGCTGCTCTTCCTGATCGAGCCCGACCCCTCGAACGTGCCGCTGGCCGTCGCCTCGACCGTGTTCGTCGGACCGGCGCTCTCGGCGTCGCTCTTCGCCCTGGGGGCCAAGGCCCGCGACGACGGCCTGACCCCGGCGCCGGCCTTCGTCAAGGGGTACCGGATGAACCTCGGCGACGTGCTGAAGATCTGGGTGCCCGGCCTCCTGCTGCTCGCCGTGCTGTCCTGGACCACCGTCAACATCGCGGTGGCGGGGGTGCCGGTCTGGTGGGCCGGGATCCTCCTCGGCATCGGTGCGATCGTGCTGCTCTGGATGATCCAGGCCACCGTCATCGCGTCGTTCTTCGCGTTCCGCGGCCGCGACACCGCGCGGCTCGCGCTGTACTTCCTCGGCCGGCTCCCGCGGGTGACGCTGGCCGTGATGTCCGCCGTCGTGCTCGCCGGCGCGATCGTGTTCCTCACCGCGCCGGCGGTGCTCGCGGCGTTCGGCGTGCTCCTCGTGGCGCTGCTGCTGCGCTGGGAGAAGCCGCTCCTGTCCGAGGTCCGCCTGCGGTTCGTCGAGTCCTCCGACTGAGCCGAACACACCGGCTGGAGGCCGTCAGTGCCGTGCCGTCCACGGTTCGGCTACCGTCGCGTCGTGAGCACCCCGCTGTCCCACGACCCGCTCTGGCCGCGCGCCGGCGGCTGGCCCGCGCCCGCGCCGGGGGCGGGCCGCGTCCCGGCCGACGCCGCGTTGCTGGGGATCGGTACCTGGCGCACCTCGCTCTCACCGACCGGGGCGCACGCGACGCCCGCCGCCGTGCGCGCGGCGCTCCGGCGGTACAGCCCGGCACTGACGGGCCGCGGTGCGAGTGCTGCGCCCGACGGCGGCGGCCCGGTCGACCTGGGCGGGCTCGCCGTCGTCGACCACGGCGACGTGGACGAGCCCGACGGTCCGGCGGGGGAGGAGCGGGCGCGCGCCGCCGTCGCCGAGGCCGCGGGCGGTGCCCGGCTGCTGGTGGCGCTCGGCGGAGACAACGCGCTGACCGTGCCCGCGGCGCTGGGTGCCTGGGGACCCGAGCTCGGGGCGGCCGGGCTGGTCACGCTGGACGCGCACCACGACCTGCGCGAGGGCGTCTCGAACGGTTCGCCCGTGCGGCGGCTGATCGAGGCGGGCCTGGACCCGGCACGGGTCGTGCAGGTCGGGATCGCGGACTTCGCCAACTCGGCCGCGTACACCCGGCGGGCGCACGAGCTGGGGATCCGCGTCGTGACCCTCGACGAGCTGCGGTCCCGAGGCATCCTGGCCGTGGTCGCGGAGGCCCTGGACGTCGCCGGTGCCGCAGCCGGGCCGGTGCATGTCGACGTCGACGTCGACGTCTGCGACCGGGCGGTGGCGCCCGGCTGCCCGGCGAGCGTGCCGGGCGGGCTCGCCGCGCACGAGCTGCGCGCGCTCGTCCGGGGGCTCGCGCGGAGCGAGCGGGTGCGCTCCGTGGACATCGCCGAGGTGGACGCGACGGCGGACGCCCCCGACGGCCGGACGGTGCGGCTCGCCGCGCTGTGCGTGCTGGAGGCGCTCGCAGGACTCGCTCTGCGCACCGGGTAGCACGGTCCGGCCCTACCTCGGCGGGTGGACCTCGCGGCCCTCGCGCCAGACGCCGGACACCAGCGGCACGCCCGGCCGGTAGGCCAGGTACGTGCGCGACGGCGCATCCAGCACCACGAGGTCGGCTCGCGCGCCCGGCTCCAGCCGGCCGACGTCGGACCGCCGCAGCGCCGTCGCCCCGCCCGCCGTCGCGGCCCGGACCGCCTCGGCGACGGTCATCCCCATCTCCCGCACCGCGAGCGCCACCATCAACGGCATCGACGAGGTGTACGACGACCCGGGGTTGCAGTCGCTCGCGAGCGCCACGACGACGCCGGCGTCGAGCAGCCGCCGCGCGTCCGGGTACGGCTGCCGGGTCGAGAACTCGACGCCCGGCAGCAGCGTCGCGACCGTCCCCGGCGCGTCGTCGGCCCACGAGCCCGCGAGCGCCACGACGTCGTCGTCGGACAGGTAGGTGCAGTGGTCCACCGACGCCGCGCCGAGCGACACGGCGACCCGCACGCCCTCGCCCGGGCCGAGCTGGTTGGCGTGCACCCGCACGCCCAGCCCGGCGGCGGCGCCGGCCGAGAGCACGCGCCGGGCCTGCTCCGGGGTGAACGCCCCCGTCTCGCAGAAGACGTCGACCCACCGTGCACCCGGCGCGCACGACCGGAGCATCTCGCCGCACACGAGGTCGAGGTACTCGTCGCCCCGCCCCGCGTACTCCGGCGGCACCACGTGCGCCCCGAGGAACGTCACCTCGTCGGTCACCTCCCGCGCGAGCCGCACCGAGCGCGCCTCGTCGGTCACGGTCAGCCCGTACCCGGTCTTGACCTCGAGGGTCGTCGTCCCCTGGGCGGCCGCCTCGGCGACGTGCCGTGCCAGCCCGGCCCGCAGCGCGTCGTCCGACGCCGCACGGGTGGACGCCACGGTGGTCCGGATCCCGCCGGCCGTGTACGGGCGGCCGGCCGCGCGGGCCTCGAACTCGGCCGCCCTGTCCCCGGCGAACACCAGGTGCGTGTGCGAGTCCACGAACCCCGGGATCACGGCCCGGCCGCCGACGTCGACGGTCCGGTCCGGCGCCCGGCCGATCGCCTCCTCGACGCCCGCGGCCGCGTCGGCCTCGCGCCCCGCCCAGGCGACGCGTCCGCCGTCCAGCAGGATCGCGGCGTCGCGGACGACGGCGGTGGGGTCGTCCGGGTCGTCGGCCCCGGCCACGCCGGGCACGTTCGTCGTGAGCTCACCGACACCGAACAGCAGCGTCGCGCCGTGCTCGCGGTGCGGGACCTCGTGCATCATGCCTCCCGGCCGGTCGCCGTCTCCCGCACCGGCACGCGCAGACCGCCCCGCTCGGCGGCGGCGACGGCGTCGTCGTACCCCGCGTCCACGTGCCGCAGCACACCGAGGGCCGGGTCGTTGGACAGCACGCGCGCGAGCTTCTGCGCCGCGAGCGGCGTGCCGTCCGCGACGGACACCTGCCCCGCATGGATCGACCGGCCCATGCCGACGCCGCCGCCCTGGTGCAGCGACACCCACGTGGCGCCCGAGGACGCCGCGGTGAGCGCGTTGAGCAGCGGCCAGTCGGCGACGGCGTCGGACCCGTCGGCCATGCCCTCGGTCTCGCGGTACGGCGAGGCGACGGATCCCGCGTCGAGGTGGTCCCGCCCGATCACCAGGGGTGCGCTCACCTCGCCGGAGGCGACCAGCTCGTTGAACGCGAGGCCCGCGCGGTCGCGCTCCCCGTGCCCGAGCCAGCAGATCCGTGCCGGCAGCCCCTGGTAGGCGACGCGCTCCTGGGCCGCGCGGATCCAGCGGTGCAGGTGGTCGTCGTCGGGGAAGAGGCTCAGCACGGCCTCGTCGGTGGCCGCGATGTCGCGCGGGTCGCCCGACAGCGCCGCCCACCGGAACGGCCCCTTGCCCTGGGCGAACAGCGGCCGGATGTACGCGGGCACGAACCCCGGGACGTCGAACGCGCGGCCGTACCCGCCGCGACGCGCCTCGTCACGGATCGAGTTGCCGTAGTCGAAGACCTCCGCACCGGCGTCGAGGAAGCCCACCATGCCCTCGACGTGCCGCGCCATCGACTCGCGCGCCCGCTCGGTGAATTCTTCCGGTCTCGCGGCGGCGTCGGCCCACTCGTCCACCGAGACGCCGAGCGGCAGGTAGGACAGCGGGTCGTGCGCGGACGTCTGGTCGGTCACCACGTCCACCTCGACGCCGCGGCGCAGCAGTTCCGGCACCACGTGCGCGCTGTTGCCCACCACGCCGACGGACAGCGCGCGGCGCTCCCGGCGTGCGGCCTCGACGCGCGTCACCGCGTCGTCGAGCGACGGCGCGACCTCGTCGAGGTACCGCTCGCGCACGCGCCGCTCGAGGCGCGAGGCGTCGACGTCGACCACGAGGCACACGCCGCCGTTGAGCGTGACCGCGAGCGGCTGCGCGCCGCCCATGCCGCCGCAACCGCCCGTCAGCGTCAGCGTCCCGGCGAGCGACCCGCCGAACCTCTTGGCCGCGACGGCCGCGAGCGTCTCGTACGTGCCCTGCAGGATCCCCTGCGCGCCGATGTAGATCCACGACCCGGCCGTCATCTGCCCGTACATCGTCAGGCCCAGGGCCTCGAGCCGGCGGAACTCGGGCCACGTCGCCCAGTCGCCCACGAGGTTCGAGTTCGCGATGAGCACGCGCGGCGCCCACTCGTGCGTGCGCAGCACCCCGACGGGCTTGCCGGACTGCACGAGCAGCGTCTCGTCGTCGTGCAGGTCGGTGAGCGTGCGCACGATCGCGTGGTAGCTCGGCCAGTCGCGGGCGGCCCGGCCCGTGCCGCCGTAGACGACGAGGTCGTCCGGCCGCTCCGCGACCTCCGGGTCCAGGTTGTTCATGAGCATGCGCAGCGGCGCCTCGGTCTGCCAGCTGCGCGCCGTGAGCGCCGTCCCGCGCGGGGCGCGGACGGGGACGGGGGTTCCCCGGTCGTGGGTCATGCCGGTCTCCTTCGGTCGTTCAGGCCAGGTGCCCGACGGCGGCACGCGCGGTCGCGGCGACGTCGCCGTCCGCGACGAGCCGGGTCACGGCGTCGATCTCGGGGGCGAGGACGCGGTCCGGTCCGGGGCCGGCGACCACGGTGCGCACGAGGTCGCGCACCGCGCCGGTGCCCGTGGCGGGCACGAGCCCGTCCGCGCAGCGCAGGTCGAGGGCACGGGCGGCGGTGAGCAGCTCGATCGCGAGCACGCGCACGAGCCCGTCGACGGCGCGGCGCAGCTTGCGGGCCGCGGCCCAGCCCATCGAGACGTGGTCCTCCTGCATCGCCGACGACGGGATCGAGTCGACGCTGGCCGGCGCCGCCAGCCGCTTGAGCTCGCTGACGATCCCCGCGGCCGTGTACTGGGCGATCATCAGGCCGGAGTCCACACCGGGGTCGTCGGCGAGGAACGGTGGCAGCCCCTCGTTGCGGGCCACGTCGAGGAACCGGTCGGTGCGGCGCTCGCTCATCGACGCGACGTCGGCCACCGCGATGGCGAGGAAGTCCAGCGCGTAGGCCACCGGCGCCCCGTGGAAGTTGCCGTTGGACTCGACGCGGCCGTCGACGGTCACGACGGGGTTGTCGACGGCGGACGCCAGCTCGCGGTCGGCGACGGCGGCGGCATGGTCGAGGGTGTCCCGTGCGGCCCCGTGCACCTGCGGCGCGCAGCGCAGCGAGTAGGCGTCCTGGACGCGGGTGCACTCGGGGCGGCCTGTCGCGTCGACCGTGCGGTGGCTGGCGACGACGGGCGAGCCGTCGAGCAACGCCCGCAGGTTCGCCGCCGACGCCGCCTGGCCCGGGTGCGGACGCATCGCCACCAGGTCCTCGGCGAAGGCCGCGTCGGAACCGAGCAGCGACTCCACGCTGGACGCTGCGGCGACGTCCGCGGTGGTGAGCAGCGAGCGCAGGTCGTGGATCGCGAGGCACAGCATGCCGAGCATGCCGTCGGTGCCGTTGACGAGGGCCAGGCCTTCCTTCTCGCGCAGCACCAGCGGCTCGATCCCGGCCGACGTCAGCGCGGCGAGCGCCGGGCGGGTCGCGCCGTCGGCGTCGCGCACGTCGCCCTCCCCGAGCGCGGCGAGCGCGACGTGCGCGAGCGGGGCCAGGTCGCCCGAGCAGCCGAGCGAGCCGAACTCGCGCACGACGGGGGCGATCCCGGCGTCGAGCATGGCGGCGTAGGTCTCGGCGACGACGGGGCGCGTCCCGGTGCGGCCCGTCGCGAGGGTGCTCAGCCGCAGGAGCTGCAGCGCCCGCACCACCTCGCGCTCCACCTCCGGGCCGGTGGCCGCCGCGTGGGAACGGATCAGGCTGAGCTGGAGCCGTGCGCGCTGCGAGGCAGGGATGTGGCGGCGGGCCAGCGCCCCGAACCCGGTGGAGACGCCGTAGTGCGGGCGGTCGTCGTCGGCGAGCGACTCGACGACGGCGCGGCTGGCGGCCATGGCGTCGAGCGCACGGTCCGCGACGCGGACGGGTGCGCCGTGGCGGGCGACGGCGACGACGTCGTCGATCGTGAGCGCGTCGCCCGTGAGCTCGACGGCGGCCGGGCCGGCAGGGTGGCCGGCCGGAGCGGGCAGGGTGTCGGTCATACGGTCAGGACACCTCATCACCGGTGGGCTGGACAGTCGCCGGCCGACGGTTCAGTCTGGGATCCCAGACACGAGGGGGAGCGATGGCGGACGTGCCCGCCGCACGCAGCGCGCTGCGCGTGCTCGGCTATCTCGCGGCGCAGGCGGGCCCGTCACCGGCGGCCGCGGTCGCGCAGCACCTCGGCCTGCCCCGCTCGACCGTCTACCACCTGCTGTCCGTGCTGGTGGAGGAGGGCTACGTCGTCCACCTGCCCGAGGACCACCGGTACGGGCTCGGCACCGCCACCCTGTCGCTCGGGTCGGCCTACGCCCGGCAGGCGCCGCTCGCGCGGCTCGCCCGTCCCGTCGTCGCGCACCTGGTCGAGTCCACCGGCGAGAGCGCCCACCTCGCGGTGCTCCACGGTCGCGAGGTGCTCTACCTCGTCGAGCAACGGGCGCCGCACCGGCCCAGCCTCGTCTCCGACGTCGACGTCCGGCTGCCCGCCCACCTCACGGCGTCCGGCCGGGCCGTGCTCGCCCGGCTGCCGGCCGCGCAGGTCCGCGCCCTCTTCCCGAGCTCCGCGGTCCTGACCGACCGCACCGGGGTCGGGCCGCGCACGCTGCAGGCCCTGCGCGCCGTGCTGCGCGACGCGCGGAGCCGTGGCTACGCCGTCGAGGACGGCGAGGTCACCGACGGGCTGTCCTCGGTGGCGCACCCGGTGACGGACCACACGGGATACCCGGTGGCGGGCATCGCACTGACGTACCGGTCCGCCGACGTCACGGAGGCTCGGCGCGACGCGCTCGCGGCCGCCGTCGGGCAGGCGGCCGCGCAGGTCTCGCGCCGCCTCGGCGCGCACGGATGAGGCCGGCGGCGCTCAGTGGATCGTGCGGCCGCGCAGGTCGCCGATCCCCGACTTCCGCAGGAAGTACGTGTTGACCTGGTCGCGCCACTCGACGGCCGAGCGGAGCTGCTCCGCGAGCCGCTCGCGCACGCGCTGGGCGATGTCGTCGGGCACCAGGGCAGCGACCGCCTCCCAGCGCTCCACCATCGCGCGCACCCGCTCGACGCCCTCGAAGTGGGTGTCGTAGACGTGCTGGACCACCGTGGTCCCGCTGTGCAGCACGTGGGTGTACGGCACGTGGTGGAAGAACAGCAGCAGCTCGTCGGGGCACGTCTCGCGGTCCTCGTAGACGTCTCGCCACGGTGCCGGGTACTGGCCGGTGAACCCCGTGCCGGTGGCGCGCGTGCGGTCCACGCCGATGCCGTCGCGGTCGGCGAAGTGGTAGGTGCCCCACGGCGTGTACTCGTACCCGTCGACGTCCGGGCCGTAGTGGTGGCCCGGACGCACCATGAACCCGACGCCGAGGGGCGCCGTGTGGAGCTCGTAGGTGTGCCACGACTCGTCCAGGATCGCGTGGACCGCCTCGCGCAGCGGCCCGGGCGCGTCCGGGAACGTCAGCGTGATCCACTCGTCGAGGACCGCCGCGGTGTCGAGCGTCGGGTCCCAGGCCAGCCGTCCGAACGCGTACAGGTTCGCCTGGGCCAGGGGGTGGCCGGTCCAGAAGCGGTCGTCACCGACGTTCGAGACGGCGGCGAACCCGCCGGCGGGTGCGGCGACGTCGGCCACGGTCGCGCCGCCGTCGCCCCACGGGCGCCACCGCAGGATCTCGCTCCAGGCCGGGCCGAGGTAGACGGCGTGCCGCTGCTGGCCCGTGTACTCCTGGGTGACCTGCAGCTCGAGCGCGACCCGGGTGCGCGGCATCGCGGCGAGCACGGGGGAGACGGGCTCGCGCACCTGGAAGTCCAGCGGTCCGTGCTTGACCTGGACGATCACGTTGTCGGCGAACCGGCCGTCGAGCGGCGCGAAGTGGTCGTGGGCCGCGCGGGCCCGGTCGGTGGACCGGTCGCGCCAGTCCTGCGTGTGGTTGTAGACGAACGCGCGCCAGTGGATCAGCCCGCCGTGCGGGGCGACCGCCTCGGCGAGCATGTTCGCGCCGTCGGCGTGGTCCCGTCCGTACGCGAAGGGACCCGGCTGGCCCTCGGAGTCGGCCTTGACGACGAACCCGCCGAAGTCCGGGATCTCGGCCCAGACACGGTCCGCCGCGGCGCGCCACCAGGCGCGGACGTCCTCGTCGCACGGGTCCGACGTCGCCAGCCCGCCGAGGGTCATCGGCGCGGCGAAGCTCACGGAGAGGTGGGCGCGCACGCCGTAGGGGCGCAGGGCGGCGGCGAGGCGGGCGACCTCGTCGAGGTCGTCGGTGAGCAGCCGGGCCTCGCGCGCGGCCACGTTGACGTTGTTGACGGCGATGCGGTCGACGCCGACCGCGGCGAGCAGCCGCGCGTACGCGGTGACGCGGGACAGGTCGGGGCGGACCTGGCCGGCGTCGTAGAAGATCGAGCCGCCCGCGTACCCGCGCTCGACCTGGCCCATGACGGGGTGGACGTCGACGTTGTCCCAGTGGTCGAGCATCCGCAGGGCGCTCGCGGGGGCGTGGTGCTCGTCCACGTCCGGGTCGCCGGGCCGGGACGCGAACGCCGCGTCGGCCAGGCGCACCACGTGGAACCAGCCGTGCAGCAGCGCGGTCGGGTCCGCCGCGCTGACAGTGACCCGGCCACCGGACCGTTCGAGCCGGAAGCCGGTCGGCACGGCGGGGGACAGGTGCAGGAGCAGGTCGGCGGCATCCTGCGGGCCGACGACGGCACCTCCGTGGGCGGCGGTCGCGCGGTCCAGCTCGGAGCGCAGCGTGGCGAGCACCTCGAACGCGGCCGGGGTGCCGCCGTCTGCCGGTGTGCCGAGCGCGAGGCGACGGCTGCCGACGGGCCGGAACGCAGCGTCGGGCAGCCAGGCCGGATGGACGTCGGGAAGGGCGAAAACGATATCGGACGGGACCGACGGGGCGGGCATGCGGCTCTCCTTCGAGCGACGGGCGGTGGTCGTCGTTGTGGGCGCGATTTCT
>NZ_JALKAT010000046.1:0-18705 GCF_023015685.1 Isoptericola sp. S6320L | reverse complement strand
CGCGCTGGCCCTGTGCTCGCAGGCTCGCTCCGGGTCAGCGCCGGTTCCTCCGGTCGCGCTGGCCCTGTGCTCGCAGGCTCGCTCCGGGTCAGCGCTCGGCCGCGCGGAGGAACCGGACCTCCGTCACCGGCACGTCCTCGATGTCCTCGATGCGCTCGATGCCGTCGGGCTGGAATCCGTGGCGGCGGTAGAAGTGGTGCGCCCGCTCGTTCTCGTCGAGGACCCACAGGGTCATGCACTGGGTCGGCGAGACGTCCGCCAGCACCGTCCGGATGAGGTCCCGTGCGACGCCGCGGCCCCAGGCCTCCGGGTCCAGGTAGATGGCGTAGAGCTCCAGGCAGTCGTCCTCGGCGTCCTCGTCCCGGGACGGGCCGTAGCTCGCGAACCCGAGCGTGCGGCCGTCGGCCTCCGCGACGATGGTGGTGCCGTGTCCGGACGTCAGGATCTTCTCCCACTTCTCGGCGCGCTCCGCCACGTCGAGGGAGTCGAGGTAGGAGGCGGGCAGCACGTGGGAGTAGGCGCCTTTCCAGGACGTCACGTGCACGTGGGCGATCGCAGCGGCGTCGGCAGTCGTCGCAGTGCGAATCACCACGTCGTTGTCGGTCTCCACCATCATGTCCTCAGACTGCCACGTCGGGGAAGGTTCGCCTAGGGGTGGAGGTGAACGCTTCACGAACCCTTTGCCTTCGGCAGGTGTCCAGGCACGACAGAACGCCCGCCGGGAGGACCCGACGGGCGTTCGTCATGCAGTTCGTCGCGCCGAGGCGCTGGGCTCATGCCTTGCGCTGGACCTTGCCGGCCTTGAGGCACGAGGTGCACACGTTCACGCGCTTGGGAGTGCCCGCGACGACAGCACGCACGCGCTGGATGTTGGGGTTCCAGCGGCGCTTGGTGCGGATGTGGGAGTGCGAGATGCTGTGCCCGAAGCCCGGGCCCTTGCCGCAGACGTCGCAGTTGGCAGCCACGGTTTCTCCTGAATCGTCGTGCACGTCCCGCGCACCATGGCAGCAAGACGTGAGGTGTTGATGGTCTGGGGGCGCCCGGAAGTCCGGGCAACCACACGAGGATAGCCGATGGACGGCGCCGGGCTCAACAGCGCCGGCGTTGGGTTGGTCACCGCTACGGTGGGGGGCGTGGTCCAGCCCGAGCTCCTCGACGCCTCCGTCGTCCGTGCGTGGGCCCGTGGCGCCACCGACGCGCTCGCCTCCGCGCGGACGGAGCTCGACGGCGTGAACGTGTTCCCCGTGGCCGACGGCGACACCGGGACCAACATGTACCTCACCGTGCGCGAGGCGGGTGCCGCCATCCACGACGCGGACGACGGGGCGAGCGGGGCGCGCCTGCTCCGTCTGGGTGCCCGTGCCGCGCTCCTGCAGGCCCGCGGCAACTCGGGGGTGATCCTCAGCGAGTGGTGGCGAGGACTCGCCCTCGCGGCGAGCCGGCGCGACAGCCTCGGCGTGGCCCTGGACGTGGCCGCACGGTCGGCGCGGCGGGCCGTGGCGCACCCGGCGTCCGGGACCATCCTCACGGCAGCCGACTCCGCGGCCGCGGCTGCCCGGCACGCCGAGGCCGGCGGCATGGTCGGGCCGCTGGGCGCACCGGAGCGGCTCACGGTCCTGGACGCCGCGCGCCGGGGCGCCCGGGAGGCCGCGCTGCGCAGCGTGGGCACGCTCGCCCCGCTGCGTGACGCCGGTGTGCTGGACGCGGGGGCGTGCGGCCTGCTGCTGATCCTGGCCGCGCTCGCCGAGGCCCAGCGGCACGCGGGCGCGGCATCCGGCCACGACGGTGTGTCAGCCCCGGGAGGCATCATGGCGCCCGTGCTGCTCGACCTGGACCTGACGGGCTACGCGCCGGCGGACGGCGGGGCCGACACCGCCGTCGCGCCCCCGGGCGAGCACGGCGAGGTCCCGGCGGCCGACGAGGTGGAGCTCATGTTCGTCCTCCACCGGGCGGCCGACGCCGCGGGGTTCCGGCCGGGTGCGGTGGCCGACGCCCTGCGGGCCGATCTCGACGAGGTGGGCAACTCCGTCGTCGTCGTGGGTGGCGGCGCCGGTGACGCGACCGGCGAGGACGTGGAGTCCGTGTGGCAGGCGCACGTGCACACGCCCGAGCTGGACCGGGCGCTCGAGGTCGCCCGCCGCTGGTCCGGCCGCGGCGCGGTCTCCCGTGTCCACGTGCGCCACCTGGCGGTCCCGCCGGCGGACTGGGCGGTCGTGACGACGACGTCGGCCCCCGCCCTGGCGACGGAGCTCGCCTCGGGAGGTGCGGTCGTGCTGCTCGACCTCGACGTGCCGCCCACCCGGGAGGACCTCGCGCAGGCGGTCCTGGGGGCGGGGACGCCCCACGTGCTCGTGCTCGCCCCACCCGCCGTGCTCGGCGACGGCGGGCTGCAGGACGCGGTGGACGCGCTCGGCGGGCGGGACGGGGTCGGGGACGGCCCCGCCGCGGCCTCCGACGTCGTCGTCGTGCCTGCCGCGAGCGACGTGCACCTGGTCACCGCCGTCGCGGCGCTCGCCGGAGCCCTCGACGCCGCGGGCAGCGGTGGCGAGCCGGCCGACGTCCCCGGCGTCGTCCGTGGCGCCCTGGACCGACTGCGCGCCGCACGGCCCGCCGCGGCGGCCGCGCCCACTGCGCTGACGCGGCTCGTGTCCGCCCTCGGGGCGGACGCCGGCATCGTCGCGCTCCTGCCGGACCGGGACGTCCCGGCAGCGGTGGTGGACGCGCTCGCCGAGCAGGTGGCGGCCGTCGCCGCCGGTGCCGACGTCGTCGTGCTGCCCACGGGACGCGCCGGGGACCACGTGGGCATCGGTGTCGAACCGGCGGAGGACCCCGGGGACGAACCGGCGATCGGGGCGCTGAGCGGGGAGGCCTGGTGACCGGACGGCTGGCCGAGCCGCTCGCCACGACGCTCGGCAAGCGCGCGGCAGGGCCCCTGGCCAAGATGGGGCTGGAGACCGTCGACGACCTCCTGCGGCACTACCCACGGCGCTACGGCGACCCGGGCCGGCTGACGGACATGGACCGGCTGCAGCTGGGTGAGCACGTGACCGTCATGGCGCGGGTCGCCCGGGCCACGGTGCGCCCGATGCGCAGCCGCGGCGGGGCGCTGCTGCAGGCCGTCGTCACGGACGGGCGGCACGAGCTCGGCCTCACCTTCTTCGCCAAGCGGGCCGGTGCGCTGCGCCCGCACGAGGACAAGCTGCGTCCGGGGCGGTCCGGCCTCTTCACCGGCGTGGTCTCCGAGTACCGCGGTACCCGTCAGCTCACGCACCCGGACTACATCCTGGTGGGGGTCGACGCGGACGACGACGAGGAGGCGATGGTCGAGGCGTCGCGTCCCATCCCCCTCTACCCCGCGACCGCCGCCGTGCCGACGTGGCGCATCCAGCGGGCCGTGCGCACGGTGCTGGACCCGCTCACGGAGGACGACGTCGACGACCCGGTGCCGGACGAGGTCCGGGCACGGCTGGGCCTTCCCACGCGCCTCGACGCCCTGCGGGCGGTGCACGTCCCCGACGCCGCCGAGCACTGGCAGCGCGGACGCCGTCGGCTGCGGTTCGAGGAGGCGTTCGTGCTGCAGGCAGCGCTCGCCCAGCGCCGCGCCCGCACCGCCGCGGAGGAGGCCACGGCCCGGCCGCCTCGACCCGCCGGTCTGCTCGACGACTTCGACGCGGCGCTGCCCTTCGCGCTCACCGACGGCCAGCGCCGCGTCGGCGAGCAGGTCGCCGCCGAGCTGTCCGAGGCGCGCCCGATGCAGCGGCTGCTGCAGGGCGAGGTCGGCTCGGGCAAGACGGTGGTCGCCCTGCGGGCCATGCTCCAGGTGGTCGACGCCGGGGGGCAGGCAGCCCTCCTCGCGCCGACCGAGGTGCTCGCCGCCCAGCACGCCCGCACCCTCCGGGGCATGCTCGGGCCGCTGGCCGAGGGGGGTCTGCTCGGCGGTGCGGCGCACGGCACCCGCGTCGCGCTGCTGACCGGGTCGCTCGGGGCCGGCGCACGCAAGGAGGCGCTGCTGCAGGCGGCGAGCGGCGAGGCAGGGATCGTCGTGGGCACGCACGCCCTGCTCGGCGACCAGGTGCAGTTCGCGGACCTCGGGCTCGTGGTCGTCGACGAGCAGCACCGGTTCGGGGTCGAGCAGCGCGATGCGCTGCGCGCCAAGGGGCGTGTCGCGCCGCACCTCCTGGTCATGACCGCCACGCCGATCCCACGCACCGTCGCGATGACGGTGTTCGGCGACCTGGAGACGTCGACGCTCACGGAGCTGCCCGCCGGCCGGGCCGGGATCACGTCCCACGTGGTGCCGGCGGCCAACCCGCGCTGGAACGAGCGTGTGTGGGAGAAGGTGCGCGAGGAGGTCGACGCGGGACGGCGCGCCTACGTGGTGTGCCCCCGGATCCATCCGGACGACGACGTCGACGTGCCCGGCAGCACCGGCCGGGGCGCGCAGGGCTCGGCGGAGTTCGACGACGTCCCCGAGTTCCTCGAGCTGGCCGACGGCGAGGGCAGCGACCGGGCGCCGCTGCGGGCCGTGCTGGAGGTCGCCGACATGCTGCGCTCGATGCCCCGCCTGGCCGGTGTCGAGATCGGTGTGCTGCACGGCCAGCTGCTGCCCGCGGACAAGGACGCCGCGATGGCGCGGTTCGCCGCGGGCGAGGCACCGGTGCTCGTGTCCACCACGGTCATCGAGGTGGGTGTGGACGTGCCGGAGGCCACCGTCATGGTCGTGTTCGACGCCGACCGGTTCGGCATCTCCCAGCTCCACCAGCTGCGGGGTCGCATCGGCCGTGGCGGGCATCCCGGCCTGTGCCTGCTGGTCTCCACGGCGCAGCCCGGCACGCCTGCGGCGGCGCGCGTCGAGGCGCTCGCGGCGACCACCGACGGCTTCGAGCTCGCGACGCTCGACCTCGAGCTGCGGTCGGAGGGCGACGTGCTCGGTGCCGCGCAGTCGGGCCGTTCGAGCTCCCTGCGTCTGCTGCGGGTGGTCAAGGACGCCGACCTGATCGCCGAGGCGCGCGCGGAGGCCACGCAGGTGGTCGAGGCGGACCCGGCGCTGGGCGACCACGCGACGCTCCGGGACGCCATCGCGGCGCAGCTCGACGCCGAGCAGGAGGAGTTCCTGGAGCGCGCCTGAGCGTGGCGACCGGCGCGGTCCGCCGCCGCTGGCTACGGTCGGGGCGTGAACACCGTCGCGACGCCCGGCCCGTCGGCGCGCCCGCGGCGACGTCCGGCGGCCCGGCGGCCCGTTCGACCGACGCCCCGTCCTCCAGGCCGCCCGAAGGACCGGCCGAAGGTCCGCCCGGCGGTGCAGGGCCCGGCCGGTCGCTCCGGGACGGTCCTGGCCGCGGTGGCGCTGGCGACCGGTCTGCTGATGATCCTGCACGGCGCGCTGCCGGACGTCGGCGGCCTGGGGAGCCTGGTGGAGACGTTCCTGCCGTGGTGCTGCCTCGTCCTCCTGGTGCTGGGCGTCCTCGCCGTCCGGCGTCGTGCGGGCGGTGCGGGCCTCGCCGTCCTCTTCGCCTCGGGCATCTGGCTGTGGGTGTGCTGGCCGTTCTCCGCCGCCACGCCGGCACCCCGGCCGAACCTCGTCGTCGTCCACCACAACGTCGCCGACACCAACACCGACGTCGCCGGCACGGTGGCCGTGCTGCTCGAGCCGGAGCCGGACGTCGTGACGTTGGTGGAGGTGACGCCGCAGCTCGACGAGGAGCTCACCGAGGCCTTGGCCGCGGCTCTGCCCTACCGCGCCGTCCAGGGCACCGTCGGTGTGTGGTCGCGGTTCCCGCTGGTCGGCGCCGAGCCGGTCGACCTGCGCCCACCCGACGCCGACGTCTCGTGGGACCGCGGGCTCCGGGTCGTCGTCGACACCGTCGAGGGCGCGGACGTGCGCGTGTACGCGGTGCACTCGCCGTCGGTCCGGCTCGGTGCGCAGGGATTCGGGTCGGACGCGCGGGACGCCTCCTTGCGGAGGCTCGCGGACGTGCTGGCCGAGGACACCTCGACCGCGATCGTCGTGGGCGGCGACCTCAACACGACCCTCGCCGATCGCGCCCTGGACCCGGTGCTCGAGCAGGTGGCGACGCCGCGCGGCTCGTTCGGCTTCACCTTCCCGTCCACGCTGCCCGTGGTGCGGATCGACCATGTGCTCGCCCGGGGTGCCGAGGTCACCCGCGTCGCCACCCTGGGGCGCACGGGCAGCGACCACCGGCCGGTGCTCGCCGAGGTGGCGCTCCCGTCCGACTGACCGACGGCGGCTACGCTCGGCGGCATGACCAGGATCGTCTCCGGGACCGTCGGCGGGCGCACCCTCGCGGTGCCGACGTCGGGCACCCGGCCCACGAGCGAACGTGTCCGTGAGGCGATGTTCTCCCGCCTGGAGCACTACGGGGTGATCGACGGCGGCCGGGTGCTGGACCTCTTCGCCGGCTCGGGAGCCCTCGGCATCGAGGCGGCGAGCCGTGGAGCGTCCGAGGTCCTCCTGGTGGAGTCGGCGCGCAAGGCCGCCGACGTCGCCCGGCGCAACGTCGCCACCCTCGGCCTGGGCGGCACCGTCCGCGTCCTCGCCGAGCCCGCGGAGCGCTGCGCGGCCCGGCTGGCGTCCGACGGCGGCGCGGGCGGCCCGGTCGTGCCGTTCGACCTGGTGCTCATCGACCCGCCGTACGACCTGGCCGGAGCCGCCCTGGCCGGCATCCTCGTCGACCTGGCCGCACCGGGCGTGCTCGCGCCCGAAGCGGTCGTCGTGGTGGAGCGCGCCCGGCGCAGCGGCGAACCCGAGTGGCCGGACGGGCTGGTGCCCATCGCCTCGAAGACGTACGGGGACACGACGGTGCACTACGCGGAGCCCGACCGGCCGTCCTGACGGTCCGCGAGCCGCAGCTCCGGTCGGGTGGGGACCACTCCGGGGAGCCTCGGCCAGATCCGCCGCCTCCCGCGTTAGCGTCGGGGCGTGAGCATCGCAGTCTGTCCCGGGTCCTTCGACCCGATCACGTACGGGCACCTCGACATCGTGCGCCGCGCGGCGCGCCTGTTCGAGGTCGTCGTGGTCGGCGTGGCCCACAACGCCTCCAAGTCCGCTCTCCTGAAGCCCGAGGAACGGATCGAGGTGGTGCGCGGTGCGCTCGCCGAGGACCCGGACCTCGGCTCCGTGCGGGTGGAGCCGGTGCCCGGCCTCCTGGTCGACTTCTGCCGGCAGGTCGGGGCCGTCGCCGTCGTGAAGGGTCTGCGGGGCGGGGCGGACTTCGACGGCGAGCATCCGATGGCTCTGATGAACCGACACCTGAGCGGTGTGGAGACCGTCTTCCTGCCGGCCGAGCAGCGCTATGCCCACGTGGCGTCGTCGCTGGTCAAGGACATCGCCCGCCACGGCGGGCCGATCGACGACCTCGTGCCGCCCGCCGCGGCCGAGGCGGTGCGCGCCGCGATCGCGCACCGTGCGTGAGGAGCAGCACATGACCGAGACACAGAACCCGACCGCCGGACTTCTCGAGATCATCGACGACCTGGCCGCTCTCATCGAGAGCGCGCGCACGTCGCCGCTGTCGACGAACGTCAAGATCGACCGGGAGCAGGCGTTGACGCTCGTCGAGGAGCTGCGCGGGTCGTTGCCCACCCAGCTGGCGCGGGCGGACGACGTCCTCGCCGACGCGGAGCGGACGCTCGAGGGTGCCCATCGCCAGGCCGAGGAGGTCCTCGCGACCGCCCGGGCACGGGCCATCGAGCTGGTGCAGGCCGAGCAGGTCGTGGTGCAGGCGGAGTCCCGCGCCGCGGAGATCGTCGCCGACGCCGAGCGGCAGGCCGCCGCGCTGCGCACCGACGCCGACGAGTACTGCGACGGGCGGCTCGCGGACTTCGAGGCCGACCTGGGCAAGCTCGGGGCCCAGGTCCAGGCGGGCCGCGCCAAGCTGGCGGGCCGGCTGAACACCGGGGCGCCGCGGGTGCGCTGGGACGCCGTGAGCGACCCGGAGTGGCCTCAGGCGGGCGACCGCGCGGAGGAGCGCAGCGCCTGACCTGCCGCCCCCGGCCGGCGTTGCGCACGTCACGTCGGCGGTCCGTTGGCCGAGGTCGCACGATCGCGTAGACTGGGACGCTGGTCCGCTCGGACCACAGCATCCCCACCGCCTGCGTGCGCCGGTCTCGGCGCGCCCACCCCCAGGAGCAGCTCATCACGACCGACAAGCGATCGCCGCTCGTGCTCGACACGCACGAGCTGTCGCGACGTCCCGGCACCATGCGGGAGGTCGCGCGCGTCGTTCCTGCGCCCGCCGACATGGGCACGGCGGTCATCGGCGTGCCCGAGGGAGCCGACCTGACGCTCGGGCTGCGGCTCGAGTCCGTGCTGGAGGGTGTGCTGGTCTCCGGCGTCGTGCGGGGCACGGCCGTGGGCGAGTGCGTGCGCTGCCTCGACGAGGTCCGTGACGAGGTGACGGTCCGCGTCCAGGAGCTCTTCGTCTACCCGGAGCGGGCCCAGGCGGCCGACGAGTCGGGCGACGACGAGGCCGAGGACGAGCCCGAGCTGACCGACGACCTGGCGGACCTCGAACCCGTGGTTCGGGATTCGCTCGTGACTGCACTACCATTTCAACCGCTGTGCCGGCAGGACTGCCCCGGCCTGTGCTCCGAGTGCGGAGCGCGGCTCGCGGACGACCCCGAGCACCACCATGACGTCGTCGACCCTCGCTGGGCGGCGCTGCAGACCATGCTCGAGGAGTCGAGCGTGTCCGACGAGACGAAAGAGAGCTGACCGTGGCTGTTCCGAAGCGCAAGATGTCGCGCAGCAACACCCGTGCGCGTCGTTCGCAGTGGAAGACCACCGCGGCGACCCTCACCACGTGCCCGAGCTGCAAGGGACAGAAGCTGTCCCACACTGCGTGCCCGACCTGCGGCGCGTACAAGGGTCGTCAGTACGCGGAGGCGCTGCGTACCGAGCACGCCGGCTGAGATGCCTGCAACCGGCCCCGCATCTTCTTCCGGGAGGCCGGAGCCGCGTGAGCTCCTCGAGAAGCTCGGGGTCCATCTGGATCCCGAGCTTCTCGTGCTTGCCCTGACGCACCGGTCCTTCGCGCACGAGGCCGGGGGGATTCCCACCAACGAGCGGCTCGAGTTCCTCGGCGACACCGTGCTCGGACTCGTGGTGACGGAGGCGCTGTACCGGCGCCACCCCGACAAGCCCGAGGGCGAGCTGGCGAAGATGCGCGCCGCGACGGTCTCCCAGCGCTCTCTCGCGGCGATCGCCCGCCGCCTGGAGCTCGGCCGCTACGTCCTGCTCGGCAAGGGGGAGATGCGCACCCGGGGGTACGACAAGGACTCGATCCTGTCGGACACCGTCGAGGCGCTCCTGGGCGCCACCTATCTCTCGCACGGGCTCGAGGTGTCCCGCGACCTCGTGCACCGGCTCGTCGACGAGACGCTCGACCAGGCCGCCGACCTCGGCGCCGGCCTGGACTGGAAGACGTCCCTGCAGGAGGCTGCGGCCGAGCGGGGCTTCGGGGCTCCGGTCTACTCGGTCGTGGGCGAAGGGCCCGAGCACGCGCGCAGGTTCGAGGCGCAGGTGACGGCGGGCCCGGTGGTCGGGATCGGCCAGGGCACCGCGAAGAAGCACGCGGAGCAGGCGGCCGCCGAGCAGGCGTACCGCGCGATCACGGCCCTCCCCGTCGGTGCCTGAGCTCCCCGAGGTCGAGACCGTGCGGGACGGTCTCGACCGGCTCGTCGTGGGCGCCGTGGTGTGCGACGTCGAGGTCTTCCGCGAGTACTCCGTGCGGCGGCACGACGGCGGCCCGGCCGGGTTCGCCGACCAGCTCCGCGGGCGTCGCGTCATCGGTGCGGCGCGCCGCGGCAAGTACCTCTGGCTGCCGCTGGACGAGCCGGGGCACGAGCCGTCGGCGGCGCTGCTCGCACACCTGGGGATGTCCGGTCAGCTCCTGGTCCGCGATCCGGCGGTCGCGGGGGAGTGGGCCCACCCCCACCTGCGCGTGCGGCTGCACGTCGACGGAGCGCCGTCGGGCGCCCGCTACGTGGACTTCGTCGACCAGCGGACCTTCGGCCACCTCTCCGTGACCGACCTGGCGCCGACGCCGGACGGCGCTCCGGGCGGGTACGGCTCGCCGTTGCCCGCGCTGCCCGAGCCCGTGGCGCACATCGCCCGCGACCTGCTCGACCCCGCGCTCGACCGCGACCTGGTGGTCGCGAGGTTGCGCCGTCGTCGGACGGGCATCAAGCGTGCCCTGCTGGACCAGACGGTGGTGTCCGGGGTGGGCAACATCTACGCCGACGAGGCGCTGTGGCGCGCCCGGGTGCACTTCGCCCGCGCCACGGACGCGATGACGCGCCCGGTGGCGCACCGTGTGCTCGACGCCGCCGCCGAGGTGATGACCGAGGCGCTCGGCCAGGGCGGCACGAGCTTCGACGCGCTCTACGTCGACGTCAACGGCGAGTCGGGCTACTTCTCCCGTTCCCTGGCGGTCTACGGGCAGGCGGGCGAGCCGTGCCCCCGCTGTGCGACGCCGGTGCGGCGCGACGAGTTCATGAACCGCTCGTCGTTCAGCTGCCCCCGTTGCCAGCCACGCCCGCGTCAGGGGCGCTGGTAGACCGGGTCCCGGTCCGCTGGAGCGTCGCTCGCCCGCGGCGGGGAGCACTAGGCTCGGTCGCCGAGCCGCCTACCGACCGATCGACCGACGAGGAGCACCCGTGCTGGACGCCGCCAGTCTGAACTCTGCCGTGACGATCGTCGGTCCGGTGGCGGCGTCGTTCCTCACCACGCGCTACTGGACGGCGTACGACGACGGCGACCCGCGCCGCTACCTCTGGTTCGGCCTCTACCTCGGCGTCGTGCTGGCCCTGCTCGCCGTCGTCCTCGGCACGACGGCGCCCGAGGATCGCCTGAAGGGCGTCGGCTTCTTCTTCCTCGTCACCATCGTGGCCACCTACCTCCAGGAGCGCCGCCACGTGCGGCAGCGGAGCCGGGCCGCCGGCTGACAGGTCAGCGGTCGACGACGTTGCGCAGGTCCGCGGCGCCGCCGGCCAGCCAGCGGCGCACCTGCTCGCTGACGAACCGCGCGGCTCCCTGCGGACGTCCGCCGGCGACGTGCGGCGTGAGGATGAGCCCGGGCACGTCCCACAGGTCGGAGCCCGCGGGCAGCGGCTCGGTCTCGGTGACGTCCAGGGCGGCGCCGGCCAGCGCCCCCGAGCGCAGCGCGGTCGCCAGCGCGTCCTCGTCCACCGTGGCGCCACGGCCGGCGTTCACGAACCGCGCGTGGGCGGGGAGCATCGCCAGGACCGACGCGTCGAGCGCGTGGCGCGTCTGCGGCGTCGCGGGCAGCAGCGAGACGAGCACGTCCGCCGTCGGCAGCACCTCCGCCAGGCGGGACGCCGCCACGACCGGGTGGCCGTACCGCTCGCCGTCGGTGGACGCCACGCCTGTCACGCGGGCACCCAGCGCGGTGAGCAGCGGAGCCAGCACGGCCGCGATCGAGCCGAAGCCCCAGACCACCACGTGGGCGCCGCGCAGCGTGAACTCCGACTCCGCGCGGGCCTGCTCCCGGCCCAGGTCCCGGTCCCACTCGTGCGCGCGCTGGGCGTCCAGCGTCCGGTCGAGGCGGCGCACGGAGGCGAGCAGGAGTGCCAGGGTGTGCTCGGCGACCGTGGTGTCGTGCAGCCCGCGGCCCGAGGCGATCACGACGTCCGGCGCGAAGTCGGTGGCCAGGGCCTGGTCCGGTCCGGCGTTGAGGGTCTGCACCCAGCGCAGCCGGGTCAGCCGGCGCGCCGCGTCGTCCATGACCCGCTGAGGGCTCGCCCACGTCACGATGGCCTCGGCGTCGAGGTGCTCGGCCGGCACCTCCTCGCGCATGACGTAGGGGGCGACCTCGACGCCGTCGACGTCGATCGTGAGGTCGAAGGGCACGTTGCTCGGCACGAGGATCTTCACGGCTCGGACGTTACCCGAGACGCCGTGCCAGGATGACGCGCATGAGCGCACCGGAGACCGCCGCCCGCTACGACGCCGTGATCGTCGGCGGCGGCCACAACGGGTTGACCACCGCCGCCTACCTCGCCCGTGCCGGTCGCTCGGTACTGCTCCTCGAACGTCTCGCAGCGGTGGGCGGTGCGTCGGTGTCCGCGCGCGTGTTCGACGGCGTCGACGCGCGCCTGTCGCGGTACTCCTACCTCGTCTCCCTGATGCCGCGGCAGGTCGTCGACGAGCTCGGTCTGCGCCTGACCCTGCGCCGCCGACGGTTCTCGTCGTACACACCCGTGGGCACGGGCGGGCTGCTCGTCGACACCGGGTCCGACGACGCGACGCGCGCCTCGTTCGAGGCGCTCGGCGCCGGCGCGGACCACGCGGCCTGGCAGGCGTTCTCCGCCCGGATCGGCCGCCTGGCGGAGCGGCTCTTCCCGACCGTCACCCGGCCGTTGGTCTCCCGGGACGAGGCCCGGTCGCTGGTGGACGACGACGCGACCTGGCGTGCCGTCGTCGAGCAGCCGCTGGGCGAGACCCTGCGTGCCACCTTCGACTCCGACGTCGTGCGCGGCGTGGCGGCCACGGACGGCCTCATCGGGACGTTCGCCGACCTCGACGACGCCTCGCTGATCCAGAACCGGTGCTTCCTGTACCACGTCATCGGTGGTGGGACAGGTGACTGGGACGTGCCGGTGGGCGGGATGGGCGCGGTCTCGGGAGCGCTGCGGGACGCCGTGCTGGCGGCCGGTGCCACGGTGGTCACCGGAGCGGACGTCACCGCCGTCGACCCCGGCTCGGCGGACAGCGACGCCGAGGTCGCGTGGACCGACGCCGACGGCAGGACCCACGGGGTGCGTGCCGGAGCCGTGGTGAGCGGGGCCGCCCCCGCCACGCTGGACGCCCTGCTGGCCGCCGCCGGGGCGACGCCGTCGGGCCGCGCCACCGCCGCGGAGCCCGAGGGGGCCCAGCTCAAGGTCAACATGCTGCTGCGCCGCCTGCCCCGGCTGCGCGAGGACCTCGACCCCGTCGCGGCCTTCTCGGGGACGTTCCACGTCAACGAGAGCGCCAGCCAGCTCCAGGCGGCGTACCACCAGGCCGCGGCCGGGCACGTCCCCGACCTGCCACCCTGCGAGATCTACTGCCACTCGCTGACCGACGACTCGATCCTCGGGCCGGACCTGCGGGCCGCCGGGGCGCAGACCCTGACGCTGTTCGGGCTGCACATGCCGGCACGACTGTTCCGGGCCGATCCGGAGGGAACCCGGGAGCGGGCGCTCGCGGCCACGCTGCGCTCGCTGGACTCGGTGCTGGCCGAGCCGGTCGAGGACGTGCTGTGGCGTGCCCCGGACGGTGCGCCCTGCCTCGAGGCGCGCACGCCGCTGGACCTCGAGGGCAGCGTCGGGCTCCCGGGCGGGCACATCTTCCACCGGGACCTGTCGTGGCCCTGGTCGGAGACGGGTGACGGTCTCGACGCCCCGGGCACGTGGGGCGTCGAGACCGTCCACCCCCGCGTGCTGCTGGCCGGCGCCGGGGCACGCCGGGGCGGGGGAGTCAGCGCCATCCCGGGCAGGGCGGCGGCGATGTCGCTGCTGGGTCGCTGACCGCCCCGAGGGCCCGATCTCTCAGCGGATCTCGGTCCGCAGCAGCCGCCGCACCGCGAGAGCCAGGGGCACCACGATCCAGAGCAGGGCCGAGGTGCCGACCTGGCCCCACTGCTCGCCCGTCATCTCCGGTGCGGTGACGAAGCTCGTCGACCAGCTCAGGTCCAGCCAGGCGCCGTTCGCGGCCCACCAGTCCCACAGGCCCGCGATCACGCTGGAGACCATCGGCAGCACGAGCATGAAGCCGAGGTAGGCGACCATGGCGGGCGCCGTGCTGCGGATCGCGAGGCCGACCAGGAACCCGAACGCCACCGCCAGGACGTTCGCGAGGGCCAGGCGGAGCGCCAGGTCGACCGGGAGGTCCCAGACGGTCCCGATGCCGCGGACCTGCGCGGCGACCACCGTGCCGACCGCGCTCAGGGCGACGACGGTCGCCGTCGCCGCCAGCGTGGCGACCAGCAGGGCGACCGCCTTGGCCGACACGACGCGGCCCCGCCGAGGCACCAGCGCGAACGTCGTCAGCGCGCTCCGCTGGCTCCACTCGCCGGCCACGGAGAGGACCGCGACCAGGGGCAGGACCAGTTCCAGCGGCATCATGTTGGTGGTCGTGTGCATGCCGAAGGTGACCTCGTCGTCGCGGCCCCAGAGCGTGACGCCGGTGACGACCACCAGGGTGAGCAGGGGTACCGAGGCGAGGAGCCAGCGGCTCGACCGGGTGTCGACCAGCTTGCGGAACTCGACGTCGACCAGCCGTGTGAGCGGGATGCGCGGTCGCGTGGTGGCGAGCGGCTCGACGACGGCGGTGTCCAGGACCGGGGCGCTCATGCTGCGGCTCCGTTCGGGTGGTGGATTCCTCGCGAGGTGGCGCCCTCGCGCTGGTCGGCCGCGGTGAGCTCGAGGAACATCTCCTCCAGGCCGTGGCCGTCGGCGGTGCGCAGCTCGGTGACCGGCAGCCCGGCGCGGAACGCGACCTGGCCCGCGGTCGCCGGGTCGGCGTCGGTGGCCACCGCACCGTCGGGTCGCGGCGTGGCCTGGAAGCCCGCGGCGACGAGGGCGTCGGCGAGCAGCGCGCCGTCGTCCGACCGGACCAGCGTGCCGGCGCCGGCGAGGAGCTCGGCCGTCGCACCGGAGGCGACGATGCGGCCGTGGCCGATCATGATGATGTCGTCCGCGATCATCTCGATCTCCGAGAGCAGGTGGCTGGACAGCAGGACGGTCCCGCCGTCGTCCGCGAAACCGCGCAGGAGGTCCCGCATCCAGCGGATGCCCGCGGGGTCGAGCCCGTTGGCGGGCTCGTCGAGCACGAGGACCCTCGGGTCGCCCATGAGCGCGGTCGCGATCCCGAGGCGCTGGCGCATGCCGAGGGAGTAGTCGCGCACGCGACGCTTGCCCTCGGCCCACGTGAGGCCGACGAGATCGAGCATCTCGTCGACCCGGATGGCGGGCAGGCCCATGGTGCGCTGCGCCAGGACGAGCGTCTCCCGACCGGTGCGGCCGCCGTGCTGGGCAGAGGCGTCGAGCAGGACGCCCACCTCCAGCCCGGGGTTCGGCAGGTCCTGGTAGCGGTGGCCCAGCACCGTCGTGCGGCCTGCCGTCGGGGTGGAGAGCCCGGTGAGCGCGCGCAGGGTGGTGGACTTCCCGGCACCGTTCGGGCCGAGGAATCCGGTGACACGACCGGGGAACGCGGCGAACGAGACGTCGTCGACGGCGGCGACGCTCCCGTAGCGCTGGGTGAGCGAGTCGATCCTGATCATGGCTGGAACGCTACGGAGGCTGCGCACGGCCGGACATCAGGGAACACCCCCAACCCCACCCTGGTCGGGGTGCCGTGCGCCCAGGGTCCCCTCGCTCGGAGCCGGCCCGGCTCAGGCCGGGGCCAGCTCCTGACCCGCCGCCCAGCGGTAGTCCGGGACGTCGCGCAGGAGGTCCGCATGGGTCCCGCGCGCGAGGACGTGCGCCGGCGCGCCGGCCGCGCTCGCGTCGTGGTGCCCGAGCAGGAGCACCTCGTCGGCCGTGCCGAGCGGTGCGAGCCGGTGGGAGGCGAGCACCACGGAGCGGCCGGTCGTGCGGGCGATCGTCGCGAGCGTCTCCACCAGGGCGTCGGCGGTGCGGGCGTCGAGGTGCTCGGCCGGCTCGTCGACCAGCAGCACGCGGTGCGGGGCGAGCAGCGCCCGCGCGACGAGCAGGCGCCGCCGTTCGCCGCCGGAGACGTCGCTGCCGCCGGTGCCGAGCACCGTGGCCAGGTCGTCCGGCAGCCCGTCCAGCCAGTCGCCGAGCCCCACGGCGGCGAGGGCGTCACGCGCCTCGGCCTCGTCGACGTCCGCCCGGGCCACCCGGAGGTTCTCCAGCACCGTCGTGCCGAAGACGTGGCCGTCCTCGGCGACGAAGAGCCCGTGCCCGTCCACCTCGCCCGCGGTGGGCGCCAGGAGACCGGCGGCGGTCAGCAGCAACGTCGTCTTGCCCACGCCGGACGCACCGGCCAGCGCGACGACCGATCCGGGATTCATGTCGAGGTCGACGCCGGACACCACGGTGGCTCCCGCGGGGCCGCCCCACCCGGCACCCACCCCCGTCAGCACCAGGTGGCCCGACGTGCCGTGCCGCACCGGCCGGGCCTCGGGTGCGGGCGCGGACGCGCCGTCGGCGGGGGAGAGGAGCTCGAGCAGGCGCCGCGCCGCCGCGCGAGACCGGCGCAGCTGGACGGCGGCGGCCGGCAGCGCCGCGGTGACCTCGAACACGGCCAGCGGGGTCAGGACGACGACGGCGAGCTCCGTCGCGGCCAGGTCCCCGGCGAGCGCCGCCGGGACGCCGAGCAGCAGGCAGCCGAGCACGGCCAGCGTCTGGGCGCCGGCCTCGATGCCTGCCGAGACGCCCGCGACGCGCGCGCCGTCGTCGGTCGCGGCGGCGAGGCGGGCCTCGGCCGCGCGGAGCCCGGCCCGCCGGTCGGCGAGCAGGCCGCCGACCCGGAGCTGCTGGCCGTCCTCCAGCAGCTCCAGCGTGCGAGCGGCCACCTCTCCACGTGCCGCCGCGCCGCGCAGCTCGACCGACGCCGACGCGCGGGACGCCAGCCAGGGGGAGACCACGCCGGTCAGGAGCAGGCAGGCCAGCAGCACGAGCCCGGCGGCCGGCAGGAAGACCCCCACCAGCAGGACCGAGCCGAGTCCCGCGACGACGGCGACGGCCGCGGGGATCATCGCCCGCACGACGACGTCGCCGACGTCGTCGACGTCGCTGCCGACCCGGGCCAGGAGGTCGCCGCGACGCAGCGCCACGACGTCGGCCCCACCACGCGCGATCCGCTCGTACAGGTTGGCGCGCAGGGCCGCCATGCCGCGCAGCGCGACGTCGTGGGACGCGAGCCGCTCGAGGTAGCGGAAGAAGGCCCGGCCCGTGCCGAACGCGCGCACGCCGACGGTCGCCACGGACAGCACCAGCACCGGTGGCATCTGCGAGGCCCGCGCGACGAGCCACGCGGCGGCGGCCGCCAGCCCGATCGCGCACACCAGCGTGAGGGAGCCGAGCGCGACGGCACGGGCCACCCGGGACCACCGGATCTCGAGCAGCGGAAGGAGCTCCCGCAGCGGGTCGGTCACGACGCCACCACCTCTCGCGCGTCGACGTCGACGACCTGGTCGGCCAGGGCGAGGACGGATCCGCGGTGCGCGACGACGACGACGGTCCGTCCGGCGTCCCGCCACGCCCGCACGGTGTCGAGCACCACCTGCTCGCCACGGGCGTCCAGGTGAGCGGTCGGCTCGTCCAGGACCACCACGGGGCGGTCGGTGGCACCCACGAGCGTGCGTGCCAGGGCCACCCGCTGACGCTGCCCGACGCTGAGCCCGGTTCCGCCGAGGCCCACCCGGGTCTCCCAGCCGTCCGGCAGGCTCGCCAGGACCGTGTCCAGGCCGGTGGTCCTGGCGACCGCGTCCAGCGCCTGGAGGGGCACGTCGCGGCCGTCGGTGACGACGTCGTGCACGGTTCCCGGGCCGATCGCCGGGCGCTGCGGCACCCAGGCGACCTGCTCCCACCAGCCGGAGACGCGGTCCAGCTCCTGAGCCTCCTCCCCGGCGGAGGCCGGGGCGAGGAGGACGCGACCCCCGTCGGGGCGCAGCAGGCCGAGGAGCAGCAGGACCAGCGTGGACTTGCCGGCGCCGCTGGGGCCGCGCAGCGCGACCACCCGGCCGCCACCCGGCTCGCCGGTGCCGAGCGGGATCCGGGCCGACAGGTGAGCCGGCGCGTCGACGTTCCGGCCCGGTGCACGCACGGTGACGTCGTCGAGCACCAGCATGCCGCCGACGGCGCCCGGTGCCGACCGGTCCGCCGGCGGCGGGACCGGCATGTCGAGCACGGCGAACGCACGGGCCGTGGCGGCGAGCCCGTCGCTCGAGGCGTGGAACTCGGCACCGACGCGACGCAGCGGCAGGAAGATCTCCGGCGCGAGCACGAGCACGGCCAGGGCGGGGACCAGCTCGATGCCGCCGTGCACCAGGCGCAGCCCGACACCCACCGCGATGATCGCCACGCAGAGCGTGGTCAGCAGCTCGAGCACGGCTCCGGAGAGGAACGCGACACGCAGGGTGGCCATCGTGGCCCGGCGGGAGGACTCGCCGAGCGCCCGCACCCGTGCGCCGGGGCCGATCGCGCGACCGAACGCACGCAGCGTCGGCAGGCCGGCGACGAGATCGAGCACCTGCGAGCCCAGTCGTTCCACGGTGGCCAGGCGTCGCTCGGACGTGCCTGCCGTCATCGTGCCGATCAGCCACATGAAGAACGGCACCAGCGGCAGGGTCACCGCCGCGATCAGCGCGGAGACCCAGTCGAGGCCCAGCACCACCAGCACCGTGGCCGGAGTGACGAGAGCGGTGAGGAGCAGCTGCGGCAGGAACCGCACGAGGTAGGGCTCGAGATCCGCCAGCCCGCGGGTGGCCAGCGTCGCGACGTCGGCGGGCCGGGCACCTGCCGGAGGCCGCGGCCCGAGCTCCACCGCGTGCGCCACCACCTGCTCACGCAGGTCCGCCACGACGTGGGTGGCGGCGCGCCGCCCGTAGCGCTCCTGCGCCCAGCCCACGGCGGCGCGGCCGGCAGCGGCGCCGGCCAGGACGACCAGCCAGGGGGCGGTTCGCGCCGGGTCGAGAGCCCCGTCGCCACCGGGCCCGG
>NZ_JALKAT010000045.1:0-24271 GCF_023015685.1 Isoptericola sp. S6320L | reverse complement strand
GAAATCGCGCCCACAACGCTCGAGGGAGGTTCAGGGGCGCGGCACCTGGTGCGCCTCGGTGGGGTGGTACCAGAGCAGGTCGCGCTGGTCGACCTGCTCCGTCGCCGCCACCAGGGCCTCGTCGTCGCCCACGTCGATCGCGTCGAGCACCGCGCGGACGTCCGCGGCGGCCTCCGGCTCGTCGACGTGGACCGCCTCCACCTGCGTGCCGGGCACCGCCCCGACGTCGACGCCGGACGGCGGCACGTCGCCCGCGGCGTCGGTGACGGCGTGCTCGGGGACCTCCACGGTGACGACCACGCGCAACGGCACGGCGTCGCTGCTGCCGGCCACCAGCATGAGCGAGGCGTCCGCCGCCGCGAGGAAGGCCGCATACTCCCGGGCCTCGTCGTCCTCGTCGGGCAGCGCGGACACCAGGGCTCCGGTCACGGCGTGCGCACCCCGCGGCGGGACGTCCCACCACCCCGCGCGCGCCGTCACGCTGATGGCGTCGAGGTCGGCGACGGTCGCAGGCACGTAGAGGCGCATGCCCTCAGTGTGCCCGGCGCGCGGCCTCAGGCCGGCACGGGCGCGCCGACCCGGTCCCGCACCAGCACCGCGAGCTCGGCGAACGCCCGCCGGGCGGCCGACGACGGCGCGTGCTCGGCGAGCGTGCGCCCGGCGAGCAGCGCCGCGTCGAGAGCGTCGCCGTCGTCCGGCACCGGGTGCGGCTCGACGCCGGCATACCGCACGAGCGCCTCGCTGACCGCACGCACCGGGTCCGGCCCGACGGCGGAGGACCGCACACGGTTGGCGACGACGACGCGCGTCGCCGGGACCGGCACCGGTGCCTCGGCGAGCTCCTCGAGGCCTCGCACCAGGCGCTGGATCCCGATCGGGTCGGCAGCCCCGACGATCACCACGACGTCGGCGGCCTGCAGCGCGGCGAGCGTCGCGCCGTTGCGCTGCGGGGCATGGGTGTCGTACATGAGCAGCTCGTCGGCCTCTACCAGCGGTCCGCAGTCCACCACCGTCCAGTCCGCGAGGGACCGCGCCCCCTCGAGGACCACCTCGAGGGCGCTGGCGGGCAGCTCGGGCCAGCGGGCCGCGCGAGTGATACCCGTCAGGACCCGGAGGCGGCCCGCCACCACCGGCGCGTGGCGGGCCAGCGCGGCGAGGTCGAGGGTGCCGTGCCCCGCCGCCCGGGCCACGGCGGCCAGTCCGGGTGCGTCGTCGAGCAGACCGAGGCGCGAGGCGATGCACGAGCCGTAGGTGTCCGCGTCGACGAGGAGAGCGGACCCGTCCTGCCGGTCCGGCGTCTCCTGGCGGCGTCGGCGACGCCCGGCCCGGTGCCCGCCGAGGCCCGCCAGCTCGGCGGCGAGCTCGACCGCCGTCGTCGTGCGCCCCGGAGCGCCCACCGGCCCCCAGACGGCGACGACGGTACCCGGCCGGGCCGGTGCCGCGGGAGCACCGCCGGACAGGGCGGAGAGGTCCAGCTCGTGGGTGGCGAGGGGATCCTCGACCCGCGCGGTGTCGCGCACCGCGTCGAGGAGCCGAGGGTCGGCGGCGCCCTCCAGCACCGCCTCGACGCCGAGCGCTCGGAGCCGATCCACCGGTCCGTCGTCGGCGATGGCGACGACGCGGGTCCCGGCGCCGTGCAGGCGGCCGACGGCCTCCCGGTCGAGGCCCGGCAGGTCGGCCGACACGACGGCGACGGTGCCGGCGCCGGCGGCGGCCGCCGCGAGGAGCTCGGCGAGGTCGCCGCAGCGACGCGTCACGCTGGTGCCGGCCCCGGGCGCGCCGAGCGCGAGCACGACGTCCGTCTCGCCCGGTCCGCTCACGGCGCACAGGACCGTGACCTCGGCGGGCATCACGCGCCGGCCACCGGGACGACGGTCACCGAGCCGTCGGCCGCGAGGGCGGACAGCACCGCCGGCAGGTCGTCCGTGCCGACGAGGACGTGCAAGGTGCCGTGGTCGCTCACCACCAGCCCTCCCTCGGAGGCGTCCACCTGCTCGACGACCACACCGGTCACGATCGGCTCGGGCTCGGCCGCGGCCTCGGTGGCTCCCTGCTGGGCGGCGGGGACGAACCACAGGTCCACGACGGCGCCCTCGTGGATGCGCTCGGAGAGTCCTGCCCCGACGGGTACCGCGACGGACCGGACGGTGACCGCGGCCGCGTCGCCGACGGCGGTGGTGGCGACCAGCTCGCCCTCGGGAACGACCCGCAGGGCGACCTGGTCCGTGGGGACCGGGGCGTCAGCACGCAGGTAGCGGTCCGCCTCGACACCGAGGTTGACGTCGACCACGCGCAGCTGCGACGCGTCGACCGCCTCACCGGGCGTCAGCGTGCCGGCGGCGACGTAGACCGGGGCCGTCCGGTCGGCGTCGGAGACGACCCACGACCCCAGCGCCACGGCGACGGCGACCAGGACGATGCCGATGACGAGCCGAGGGTCCCGCCACGTCGGTCGACGCAGCCGTGGTGCTGCCGGGGACGGGGTTGCTTCGTTGCTCACGGTGGTCCTTCGGAGTCGGCCGGACGCGTCGATGCGTCCGGTGAGGGCGGTCGGTCCGTCGGGCGGGACGCACGCTAGCGAGCCAGGACGGGTGCCGGTGGTGCGATCCATCATCCGGGACGGGACGTCGTCGCGACAGCTTCCGGCATCACCTGTGGACAACACCCACGAACGACGACCCCTGTGGGAGGATCGACGCATGGCCAGCCGCTTCCTCTCCCTCGCCGAGGTGCAGGAGACGCTCAGCATCTCCGCCGCCCAGGCGTACTCGCTCGTCCGCAGCGGCGAGCTGCCTGCCATCCAGGTGGGCCCGAAGAAGGTCTGGCGGGTCGAGACCGCGAAGCTCGAGGAGTACATCGCGCAGCAGTACGACCGCACCCGCGCGCGGATCGACGCCGGCGACCTCTGAGCGGTCGCGCGCCGCTCAGGTCTCGCTGACCCGGACCAGGGCGGTGAACGGTACGACCCGCACGCTCGGGCGGGCCGCGTCGAGCTCCTCGAGGTCGAGGTGGTCGGCACCCACCCGCGCGATCCGACCGAGGACGACGTGCGCCGTCGTCCGGACCTGCACACGCGCCCGGTCGCGCTGCAGCCCGCGCAGCGCCGTGCCGAGGCCCAGCCGGTCCGTCCGGGCGGCCGACGGGACGGCGTGCCGTCCGAGACCGGTGATACCCACGACGGCCGACAACGGCACGACGTGCTGGCGGTGACCGCCGCGCGGGGACCGTGCGTCGATCTGGACCCACTCGGTCGCGACCCGTTCGAGCCGACCCTCCAGGGCCTCGCCGTCGCGCAGGTCGAGCCGCAGCGGCCGGCCACGGGCCGCGCGCAACCTGTCGACGAGCGGCACGGAGGCCTGCTCGGCGCGTGTCAGCTCGGCGACGGCGCCCTCGCGCTCGGCCGCCTCCTCGGCGACGAGCTGCGCCTCGAGGTCGGCGAAGAGCAGCGTCCAGCGCGACGTGTCCGAGCCCCTCATCAGCGCCTCCCTCCGACGTCCGGTACCCGACGAGCCGCGGCCCAGGATGCCCTGCCCTGGACAGGAGAGCCACACTACGCTTCAATATCGACCATCACACGGCATCAACTGATATCAACAAGCATGATCAGGGCAGATCAGACGGAGGTCGGCAGATGGCACGCACGTCGAGGGATTCGGGAGCGGCCCGCAGCACGGCAGCGCTCCTCACCCTGCTCGCCGCCTCCGGCGGAGCCCTGCTCCTGCTCGCGCTGCGCCTGTCCGCCGTCGCCCCGACCGACCCGGACGCCGTGCGATCGGCCCGGGTCGAGACCTGGGTCGAGCTGCTGGTCCTGACGGGCGGACTCGCCGGTGCCGGCTGGATGCTGCTGGGCACGACCGCGGCGCTCGCCGGCGTCGCGGCCGTCCGGCGGGGTCGTTCCACCCGCACCGCCGAGACGGTCGTCGGCCGGTGGGCGCCGGCGATCGTGCGCCGGCTCGCGCGAGGCGCCGTCGGTGCCGGGTTGGGTGCAGGCCTCCTCCTGGCGCCCGGCGCCGCTCACGCGGACGAGGCACCCACCCCGGCGGCCACGCCGGCCGCTGTGCTGGAGCTCGGCTGGGAGGCCACCGGGGACAGCACCGACGCCGTCTCGGCATCCGCCGAGGTGCTTCCGGGGCAGGCCACGGCCGCAGAACCCGCCCTGCCGCAGGAGCCCGGCAAGGACCCCGAGGGCGCCGGACCCGTGGACGAGCCGTCGCCCGCGGTCGGCAACGCGCAGCGGACGTCGCACCAGGACGACGGTGCGGACGAGGTCGTGGTGGTCCGCGGCGACACCCTGTGGGCGATCGCCGCTCGTGGGCTGCCCGACGACGCCCCGCCCGCCGACGTCCTGCGCGCCGTCACCTCCTGGCACGACGCGAACCGCGACGTCATCGGCGACGACCCCGACGTCGTCCTGCCGGGACAGGTGCTGCGCGCACCCTGACCCCTCACCCGCTCACGACGGCCTGCCCGGCCCCCTGCCCCGAACGGAGTGCCCATGACCACGACAGCATCCGAGAACCCCGAGCCGACGACGACCTCCGGGCGCCGCCTGCGCGTCACGAGCCCGCCACGGGATCGCCGCCGCCCGGCGGCCCCTCCGAGCGCGCCCCGCCGTCCGGAGTCCCCCCGCCGCCTGCGTCTCGGTGCCGTCCCGTCCGATCCCGTGCCGGTCCCGGGGAGGCCGCTGGCACCCGGACCGGGCACGCCGTCGAGGCTGCCGGACCCGACGGCGATGTGCGGGTCGGTGGTGCGTGCCGCCGTCGAGGTCCTGCGGGGCGAACGACCTGCCGCGCACCTCGCTCGCTGGGTGACCCCGCAGGTGCTGGACCAGCTGGTCCAGCGCGCCCGGCTCGTCCAGGCGCAGCGCCGCGAGCCGCGCACCGCGGTCCCGGTGTCGGTCCGACGGATCCGCACGGTGCGCCTCGGTGACGGCACGGCCGAGGCGACCGTCGTCCTGGAGGACGACGGTCGCGTCCGGGCAGCGGCCGTCCGGCTCGAGGCGCGGCGCGGCGTCTGGCGCGTGGCCGTCCTCGAGCTCGGCTGAGCACGGCTCGCTGCGACCCGGTGCGGCTAGCGCCGCGGGCAGATCACTCGTTCACGCCGTGGCACATCTTGTACTTCTTGCCCGAACCGCAGGGGCACTGCGCGTTGCGAGGCGTCCCCGGGAACGTGCGACCGTCGGCGTTGGCCGCCGACGCCTCGCCGTGCAGGGCGCGCCGCGCCGCGCGGGAGTCGCCGCCCGACGTGGTCGAACCGTCCTCGCTGGGCGCGGAGTACTGCAGGTTCTGCGGCCGCTTCGGGGTGTCCAGCCCCTTGGCGACCAGGACCGGCTCGTCGGCACCGCCGAACGACGCCGGTACCTCCGGCGCCTCCGGCTCCGGCGCGGCCTGGACGCTCGGGGCCTCCTCGGCGGCGTCGGCACCGACGACGGTCGCTCCGCCGGCACCGATGGCCTGGGCGGCGGGCGTACCGGCCGTCGCGGCGGCCGCGCTGACGGAGATCGTCGGCTCGTCACCCGAGGCCACGGACTCGTCGCCGGGCTGCTTGACCTGGACGTCGAGGTTGAAGAGGTAGCCGACCGACTCCTCCTTGATCGCCTCGGTCATGGCCTGGAACAGCTGGTAGCCCTCGCGCTGGTACTCGATGAGGGGGTCGCGCTGAGCCATGGCACGCAGGCCGATGCCCTCCTTGAGGTAGTCCATCTCGTAGAGGTGCTCGCGCCACTTGCGGTCCAGGACGGACAGCACGACGCGGCGCTCGAGCTGGCGCATCGCCGGCGACCCCAGCGTCTCCTCGCGGGCGGCGTACGCCACCCGGGCGTCGGAGAGCAGCTCCTCGAGGAGCATCTCGCGGGTGAGGCGGTCACGGCCACCCGCCTCTGCCACGACGTCGTCCACCGTGATGGAGACGGGGAACACCGAGCGGAGGGCGGTCCAGAGGGCGTCGAGATCCCAGCCCTCGGCGTTGCCGTCGTCGGCGGCACCGTCCACGTAGGCCGAGACGACGTCCGAGACGAAGTGCTGCACCTGCTCGTGCAGGTCCTCCCCCTCGAGGACGCGGTGACGCTCGTCGTAGATGACGGTGCGCTGGCGCGAGAGGACGTCGTCGTACTTCAGGACGTTCTTGCGGATCTCGAAGTTCCGGGACTCGACCTGCGACTGGGCGCTCTGGATGCCACGGGTGACCATCTTGGACTCGAGGGGCATGTCGTCCGGGAACCCGGCGCGGCCCATCATCGACTCGGCGAGACCCGAGTTGAACAGGCGCATCAGGTCGTCCTGCATCGACAGGTAGAACCGCGACTCCCCCGGGTCGCCCTGGCGACCGGATCGACCGCGCAGCTGGTTGTCGATACGGCGCGACTCGTGCCGCTCGGTGCCGAGCACGTAGAGCCCGCCGAGGTCGACGACCTCCTCGTGCTCGGCGGCGACGGACTCGGTCGCCTTGGCCAGCACCTCGGGCCAGGCCGCCTCGTAGGCCTCCGGGTCCTCGGTGGAGTCGAAGCCGCGTGCCGCCATCTCGGCGACCGCCGTGAACTCGGCGTTGCCGCCGAGCATGATGTCGGTACCACGGCCGGCCATGTTGGTCGCGACCGTGACGGCGCCCTTGCGCCCCGCCTGCGCGACGATCGAGGCCTCCCGCTCGTGCTCCTTGGCGTTGAGGACGTCGTGCGGGACCCCGGCCTTCTTCAGCAGCTTCGACAGCAGCTCGGACTTCTCGACGCTCGTGGTACCGACGAGGACCGGCTGCCCCTTCGCGTGCCGCTCGACGATGTCGGCCACCACGGCGTTGAACTTGCCGTCCTCGTTCTTGTACACGAGGTCGGGCTGGTCGATACGGACCATCGGCTTGTTCGTCGGGATGGGCACGACGCCGAGCTCGTAGGTGCCCTGGAACTCGGCGGCCTCGGTCTCGGCCGTACCGGTCATGCCGGCGATCTTGTCGTACAGCCGGAAGTAGTTCTGCAGCGTGATCGTGGCGAGGGTCTGGTTCTCCGCCTTGATCTGCACGCCTTCCTTGGCCTCGATGGCCTGGTGCATGCCCTCGTTGTAGCGACGGCCCGCGAGGATACGGCCGGTGTGCTCGTCGACGATCATGACCTCGCCGTTGAGCACGACGTAGTCCTTGTCGCGCTTGAAGAGCTCCTTCGCCTTGATGGCGTTGTTGAGGAACCCGATGAGCGGCGTGTTGAGCGACTCGTACAGGTTGTCGATGCCGAGGTAGTCCTCGATCTTCTCGATGCCGGGCTCGAGGACGCCGACGGTGCGCTTCTTCTCGTCGACCTCGTAGTCCTTCTCGACCTGGAGGCGCTTGACGACCTTGGCGAACTCGACGTACCAGCGGTTGGCGTCGCCGGAGGAGGGGCCCGAGATGATGAGCGGCGTCCGCGCCTCGTCGATGAGGATCGAGTCGACCTCGTCGACGATCGCGAAGTGGTGGCCGCGCTGGACCAGGTCGTCGGGCGACCAGGCCATGTTGTCGCGCAGGTAGTCGAACCCGAACTCGTTGTTCGTGCCGTAGGTGATGTCGGCCGCGTACTGCTCACGGCGCTCGGCCGGGTTCTGGCCGGAGACGATGACTCCCGTCGTCATCCCGAGGAACCGGTACACGCGGCCCATCAGCTCACCCTGGTACCGGGCGAGGAAGTCGTTCGTCGTGACGACGTGCACGCCCTTGCCGGTCAGCGCGTTGAGGTAGGCCGCCGTCGTGGCGACCAGCGTCTTGCCCTCACCGGTCTTCATCTCGGCGATGTTGCCGAGGTGCAGGGCTGCGCCGCCCATGAGCTGCACGTCGAAGTGTCGCTGGCCGAGCGTCCGCCGGGATGCCTCGCGAACCGTCGCGAACGCCTCGGGCAGCAGGTCGTCGAGGGTGGCGCCGTGCTCGAGCCGTTCCTTGAACCGGGCCGTCTCCTCCTGCAGCTCGGTGTCGCTGAGCTCGGTGAAGCTCGGCTCGAGCCGGTTCACCTGCTCGGCGAGTCCGGTCAGCTTCTTGAGGATCCGGCCCTCGCCCAGGCGGAGGATCTTCTCGAGGATCGCAGGCACGCAGTTCTCCCGTGTCGGTGGTGCCCGGGAAGCCTCCCGAGCCCGTTCGGTGGCGGCAACCGGGCCGGACGACGGCGCCGTCGTCCCGGTCGCACCGCCTGCCATCCTATTCCCCCGGACCGCGGCACGGGGCCAGGTTCGCGGCCGACGAAACTCGGGGCCTCAGCCGTCGGCGGCCAGCACCTCGGCCGCACGGTCGGCCAGCTCGGCCCCGGCGGCCCCGTAGAGGTGGAACACCGCGTCGGCACCGTGACGGCGCAGCTCCGCGGCGTCGTCGTCGTACCGGGCGATCGCGGCGACCAGACCGTCGAAGCCCGACTCCTGCAGGCGGGACAGCGCGATGAGGTTCGCGTTGTGGAACGGCATCGCCAGCACGGCCAGCCGGACGTGGCCGGCGCGTTTCACCCGCGCCCAGAACTCGAGGTCCGTGGCGTCGGCCCGGACCACCTCGAACCCCTGCTGCTGCAGGGCTGCCACCCGCTGGTCGTCGTGCTCGACGCCGACCACGTCCAGGCCGTGCTCGTCGCGCAGCCGGGCGCACGCCGTCATGCCGACACGGCCGAGCCCGAGCACCAGGGCGTCCGCGTGGCCGATGTCGACCACCCGGTCGTCCGGGTGCAGCGACGACGGCGGCTTCGCCGGCAGGTAGCGGGTGAGGGCCGACGCGATCTCCACGCCGCGCCGGTTGACCACCGAGGCGAGCACGAAGCTCATGGCCACGGCCAGCGAGATGACGATCAGCCAGTCCGGGTCCAGCATCCCGGCATCGGCGCCGACCGCGGCGACGATGATGCCGAACTCCGAGAAGTTGCCGAGCACCAGACCGGTGAGGATCGCTGTGCGCCGGCGCAGGCGCAGCGTCCACAGCAGCAGGGCGAAGCCCGCGGCCTGGACCGGCAGCAGGACCAGCAGCCCCGCGGCCATCAGGACGTGCTCGGGGGTGGGCGTGCCGTGCAGCCCGATCTCGAGGAAGAACGCCACGAGCATGAGGTCCTTGAACGACATCAGCGAGCGCGACATCTCCCCCGCGCCCGGGTGCGAGGCGAGCAGCACGCCCATCACCAGCGCGCCGAGCCCCCCGGAGAGGCCGAGGTGCTCGAAGAGGAAGTAGCCCGGCCCGAGCGCGAGCGTCACACCGAACATCGCCTGGAGCTCGCCGTGCCCGACGCGGTCCCAGACGAGGTGCAGGAGCCTGCGCCCGGGGACCAGGAGCAGCAGGAGCAGCGCCCAGGGGCTCGGGGGCTCTCCGGTGGCGATGACGAGGAAGGCCACCGCGGCGACGTCCTGCATGACCAGGATGCCCACGGCGATCCGCCCGTACAGGCTGGTCGCGTCCGACCTGTCCTCCAGCACCTTGATGACGAAGACCGTCGAGGAGAACGACAGCGCGAACCCGACCAGCGCGAGCGTCAGCAGCCCCTCACCGCCGAGGAGCGCCGCGCCGGCGACAGCCAGCAGGCCGAGGAACCCGATGCCGACCAGCGTGCTGAGGAGCATGTGCGAGACGGTGGTCAGCCAGATCTCGGGCCGCGTGAACGACCGCACGTCGAGCTTGAGCCCGATGGTGAACAGCAGCAGCGACACACCGATCTCGGCGATCGTCGCGATGCCGGGCAGCTCCGGCGCTCCGGTGGCCCCGAGCGTGAAGCCCACGGCGAGGAACCCGACCAGCGGAGGAAGCTTGACGAGCCGGGCGACCAGCCCGCCCACGAAGGCGGCGCCCAGGTACAGCGCGAGGACGTCCATCGGCGCTCACTCCCTCTCAGGCCGGGTCGATGACGGCTCCGCGACCGTTTCGCCGCGCGCCCACGCCGTGACCTGCCGGGCGGCGTCCGGCCTGCGCGGGACGACCAGCACGAGCACGTCGCCCGGCGCGAGCTCGACCTGCGCCTCGGCGTCCAGGGTCTCCTGACCCCGCACGACGGCGGTGATCCGGCCGCACGGGGGTGCCACGTCAGCGACGGCTCGTCCCGCCAGCGCGAGATCGGGACGCACCGGGACCTCGAAGATCTCGGTGGCGGTCCCGACGAGCGGCCTGCCCGACGTGACGGGGTCGAGGTCCTGGGGCGCGGCGGTGATGCCGAGCACGCGCGCGACGCTGCGGATGCTGATCCCCTGGACGGCCGCCGACGTCAGCACCACGAAGAACACCACGTTGAAGATGAGCGCACCCTCGGGGTAGCCGGCCACCGCGGGGAACGTCGCGAGCACGATGGGGACGGCACCGCGCAGCCCGACCCATGACACGAAGACGATCTCGCGCCAGGTGTAGCCGAACCACACCAGGCACAGCCCGACGGCGAGGGGCCGGGCGACCAGCACGAGCACGACCGTGACGAGCAGCGCCGGACCGGCCACCGGCGGCAGCTGGGAGGGGAAGACCAGCATCCCGAGCATGAGGAACAGCCCGACCTCCGCCGTGCTGGACAAGCCGTCGTGGAAGGTCCGGATCTCGCGCCGGTGCTGGGTCACCCGGGCTCCGACGAGAAGGCCTGCGAGGTAGACGGCGAGGAACCCCGAGCCGCCGACCACCGCGGCGGCACCGTAGGCCAGGCCGGCGACGCCGAGGGCGAGCACGGGGTACACGCCCGTCGGGCCCAGCGTCGCGCGGGACAGCAGCCAGCTCCCCCCGAGGCCGACGACGACACCCGCCACGATGCCGCCGAGCACCTGCGCGAGCCCGAAGGCGACCCAGTCCGACGGCTGCGGCGAGCCGGTGAAGGTGGCCACGAGACCCACGGTGAGCATGATCGCCACCGGGTCGTTGGCCCCGGACTCGACCTCGAGCAGCGCGGAGAGCCGGCGCGGCAGGGGCGCCCGGCGCAGCACGGCGAAGACGGCGGCCGCGTCGGTGGAGGACACGACGGCCCCGATGAGCATGGCGGTCAGCGGGTCCAGGCCGAGCAGCCACCACCCCGCGAGCGCCACGACGGACGCCGTGACGACGACACCCGCGGAGGCCAGGAGCAGCGCCGGAGCAGCAGCCCGGCGGACGTCGCCGGGCTTGGTGGTCAGGCCACCCTCGAAGAGGATCAGCAGCAGGCCCACCGTGCCGAGGGTCTGCGCCAGCTCGACGTCGGAGAGCTGGACGAGGGCGAGGCCGTCGTCGGCGATGAGCATCCCCAGTGCGAGGAACAGCAGGAGGCCCGGGATCCGGACCTTCCCGGCGAACCCGGCCGCCAGGATGGCTGCGACCAGCAGCACACCTCCGGCGAGGATCCAGGTGTCCGCGGGAAGGCCTGCTGTCATCCGAACTCCTCCACGCGCGCCGACCGGGCTCGCAGTCTACCGGCGGCCGGGGCGCGGCCCGTCAGCCGCCGGCCGCCGTGACGACGGCAGGACGCCCCTCGGCGAGCTGACCGTCGGCCTGCGCGGACAGGTCGGCGGCCAGGTCGGCGGCCAGGTCACCGGTCGGCACGACCGCCACCTCGGCCAGCCCGAGCCAGTCCGCGAGGAGCCGGAGCTCGGCCGCCAGCGCCGCCGGCGTCACGCCGTCGGCGTGCGGGGTCCGGTGGGCGGCCGTCACCCGCAGCACGCCGGCCGGCCGGTCCGCCTTGAGGTCGACCATCGCCGTGATCTGCTCACCCTGCAGGAACGGCAGGACGTAGTAGCCGAGCCGGCGCCGGTGGGCGGGCACGTAGATCTCGATGCGGTAGAACACGTCGAACAGGGCCTCGAGCCGGCGGCGTTCCCACACGAGCGGGTCGAACGGGCTGAGCAGTGCCGAGCCCGTGGCCCGGCGCGGTAGCACGGCATCGCGGTGCCGGTACGTCGGTTCCCCCCAGCCGTCGACGTCCACGGGCACGAGGGTGCCGTCGTCGACGAGGTCCGCGAGCGCTCGCTGCGCCCGGGGGCCGCGCAGCCTGAAGTAGTCACGGAAGCAGCGGGCGGTGCCGACGCCGTGCGCCCGGGCCCCCAGCTCCAGCAGCCGCCGGATCGCGTCGTCGTCGGAGATGCCCGGCGCGTGGCGCAGCGCCGGCGGGAGCACCCGCTCCGGGAGGTCGTAGCAGCGCTCGAACGCGCTGTTGCGCCGGGCCGACATGACCTCGCCGGTGAAGAACAGGTACTCGAGGCAGCGCTTCGCCGTCGTCCAGTTCCAGCCCCACTCGAGGCGCGAGCGCGGCGCCGTCCGGCCGGCGCGCTCCAGCTCGTCGTGGATCCGGCTCCCGGTCACCGGCCCGAGCTCGGTGACGAGCGAGCGCACCAGCTCCAGCTCGTGCGGGTGCGCCTGCGGCACGGCGGCGATCGAGCCCCACGCCTCGCGCTGGTACGCCCGGCGTCGCCACTCGAGCAGCGGGTAGGTCGAGGTGGGCACGTAGGACGCGACGTGCGCCCACGTCTCGACCAGCCGGCGCGGCGCCCGGCCGGCGGCCCGCTCGAGCAGGCCCGTGTCGTAGGGGCCGAGCCGCGAGTACAGCGGGACCAGGTGAGCGCGAGCCAGCACGTTGACCGAGTCGATCTGCAGCAGGTTCAGGCGGTCGACGGCACCGGTGAGGCGCCGCATGGTGACCGGCCCGTCGGGTCGCCCGCGGTCCAGGCTCTGCGCCCGCAGCGCGACCCGACGGGCTTCGGTGATCGACATCGACTCCATGCCGACATCCTGCCGCCCGCCACCCACACGGGGCGGGGATCAGGTCAGCGAGGTCACCGGGGCCGCCCCGCTGCACGTCGCGTCGAGCTCGATGACGCCGTACGTCCAGCCGCGGCGCCGGTACACGGCGGCCGGGCGCGCCGACTCCTTGTCGATGAACAGGAAGAAGTCGTGGCCGACGAGCTCCATGTGCTCGACGGCCTCGTCGGCGGTCATCGGCTCACCGCGGTGGAGCTTCTGGCGGATCACCACGGGAGAGTCGCCGAGCTGGTACTCGACGGCGTCGCCCGGCGTGGACAGCGAGGCGGGCTCGGGCTCCGGCTCGGGCTGAGCGGCCAGGACCTCGTCGTAGGGGCGCACGTCCACCGGCGGGGACACGCCCGGTCCGCGACGGCGGTGGTCCTTGCGCCTGTCCCGGGACCGGCGGAGCCGCTCGCTGAGCTTGTCGATCGCGAGGTCGAGCGCGGCGAAGCGGTCGTCCGCGGCCGCCTCCGCCCGGATCACGGGCCCCTTGTCCCGCACCGTCAGCTCCACCCGTTCGCTCTGGTCGGCGAGTCGTGGGTTCTTCTCGTGCGTGACCTCGACGTCCACGCGGCGCGCGTTCGGCGCGAGCTGCGAGACCTTGGCGAGCTTGTCCTCCACGTGGTCACGGAACCGGTCCGTGACGTCCGTGTGCCTGCCGACGACGGCGATCTCCATCGTGTTGCTCCACTTCGTCGTGGCCGCCCTCGCTGCATCCCTCGGGGCGGCCCTCGTGTGCTTCTGGGCACCGCGGTCGGTGCCGGTTCTGCACCACCTCCCGGTGGCCGGAACGTGTCCGGCCCGCTCGTGGGATGCGGCGAACGCTCCGCTGCCACGGGCCGCTCGCCGTCGGGTTCTCAGGCTAACCCCAACGTGTCCGCCGGGTGAACCTCTGGCGACCACGTGTCGTGGGGAGATTCGGTGACAGCGTCCGGCGGCGGTGTCGCCGCCAGCACGAAGGCCCCCAGGGCGGTGCTGCCGGACGAGGCCAGCGCCCGCTCGGAGGCGGCGAGGGTCGCCCCCGTGGTCAGGACGTCGTCGACCAGGACGCAGGACGACGACCGCCGGGCGTGCCGACGTGCCCGGACCGACGCGTCGAGGTTGCGTCCCCGGGCGCGCGCTCCGAGGCCCACCTGGTCGCGGCTCGTCCGGCGACGGCGCAGCGCGGGGGCGACGACGGCACGCACGCCACCGGTGCGCAGCCCGGCCGCCACGGCACCGGCCAGCACGCCGACCGGCTCCCGCCCCCGGCGCAGCCGGGCACCGGGCGCCGACGGGGCCGGGACGACCAGCACGGCGGCGCTGCCGACCACGGCCCGCAGGGAGGGTGCCACCACCGCCGCCGCCCGGTGCAGCGCGGGAGCGAGCAGCGCGTCGAGGTCGGCGCGTTCCCGGTCCTTCCAGGCCACGACGACGTCGCGCACCGGCCCTGCGTAGTCGCCCACCGCCCACACCGGCAGCGGCGGGACGCCGTCCATGCGGTCGAGGCGTGGCGCGCCGTCCTCGACACGACGTAGCGGCCCGCCGACGACCGCTGCCGCGCACGCGGGGCAGCACCGGACGTCGACAGCGGCGCAGCCCGGGCAGGACACGGGCACCACGAGGCGAGCGAGTCGGGTGAGCACCGCACCAGGGTGCGCCGGCGCCAGACGTCGGTCCCCCGGCGGGTCCGGCATCGGTGGACGGCGGCGCGTGTGGACGGCCACCGGCCGGCGTCATCCGGGGTAGGCGACCGCCACGACGTCCTCGGAGACGACCGGCCACAGGGCCGCGCTCTGCCGCACGTGCAGCGTCCCGTCCGCGTCGAGCACGAGCGTGGGGCTCGCCCCGACACCAGCGGCCACCGCCGTGGGGACGGCCGTCGTCGCCAGCGGGCGCGTCAGTCCGTCGTTCGACGAGGCGAGCCCGCCGACCCCCGCGACGAAGAGGCCCCGGGCGCCGTCCGGGTCCCGGCCCAGGAGCGTCAGGGTCGACTCCTCCGACCACTCGACGGCCTCCACGGAGTCCACCGGACCCCCGACCCGCACCGGCGTCGACAGCCCGGTGGGCACCTCGTCGGCATCCCGCTCGATCGCCGCCACCCATACCTCGGGACCGTCGGGCGAGTCGGTCACGAGGGCGATGCGAGCGCCCTCGGGCGCCACCCGCAGCGACCGCACCGGCAGATCGGCCAACCACTCCGGCTCCACCGGCACCACGCCACCGGCGGGGAGGACGACGCGCAGCTCTCCGCCCACCGCCGTCCAGACCGCGTCGAAGCGGTCGATCGACGGTGGCGCGACACGCCGCCCGACGAGCAGCTCGGACCGACCGTCCTCGCCGAGCCGGACCAGGCGTCCGGCGCCGTCCCGCACCACGACCGTGGCGTCGTCGGTGCCCACGGCGACGGCTGTCACGTCGAGGCCCGCCAGGTCCGGTGGCACGGCGGGGTCCGTCAGCTCGCGCCCGACGACCCGGCGCAGCACCTGGCCCTCCTCGGACCCGGCACCCAGGACGGCGACCGCGTCGCCCACCGTGACCGGCCGCGACGGTTCCGCCGCCGACGTCGCGGCCAGCGGCGAGGTCCCTGCCGAGAGCACCACGGTGCGGCCGTCGCCCTCGCGCAGCGTCGCCTCGAGCTGGGCCACGAGCAGCGCCCGGTCCTCCGGCGGTGCCGAGCTGATGGCCGACGTGAGGCTCACGTCGATCGTGCCGTTCTCGGCGACGGTCACCGCGTCGATCGCGAGGGTGGCGCCGTCCGGCACCACGGAGACCGCCGACTGCGCGAGCCGCTCGGGCGGCCCGTCGAGGATGGCCTGGGTCGCCGCGGTCCGCCAGGACTGCCCGGGGAACCAGCGCACGTCGGGGACCCACCACTCGCGGTCCGGCGTCGGGTAGTACAGCGGGGTCCGGTGGAACGCGTTGCCGAGGAAGTCCGCCAGGACGAGCAGACCGTCCTCGAGGCCACTGATGCGCCACTGCCCGTCCGTCCCGCGCGCCAGGTCGAACGTCACGTCGACGACGCTGGGCTCGGCCAGCTCGGTGTAGACGCCGGACTCGTCGAGGGAGGCGACGACGGTCGCCTCGCCCTGCACCGACGTGACGGCGGTGGAGTCGTCGAACTCCCCGACGGTCCAGCGCGGGTACTCCGACAGCACGAGGACCTGGGTGTACTCGTCCCAGGCGGACCACGCCACCGGGGTGGTGTACTCCCGCGCGATGTCGAACGTCGCGGCCGACGCGGGCCCGAACTGGGCCGCGCTGACGAAACCCTGGACGATCTGCTCGGGACCTGCGTCCGTGGCCGGCCCCTGCACGTCGAAGCCCAGGTCGCTGACGCTGTCGACCTCGGCCGAGCTCTCCATGACGCCGCCCGAGGTGGGGATGCTCGCGCACGCACCGGCCGACGCGACCAGCACGGCGACGCACAGGGTCTGCACGAGGTGTCGGCGGGTACCGCGGCTCATCGGTGGTCCTCCTCGGGCGGCAGGTCGGGTATCGCGGTCGGGGTGGGACCCGTCGGCGGGTTCACGACGGGCACCTGGCCCGTCGGCACGTGCTGCCCGCCGGAGCGTGACGGACCCTCGACGGGCAGCGGCGGACGCTCGACCTCGATGCCCGCGCGCCGCGGCAGCGTCAACCGGAAGGAAGCCCCGTGACCGGGCCGGCCCCAGGCGTCGAGACGGCCCCCGTGCAGCCGCGCGTCCTCCTGCGAGATCGCCAGACCCAGCCCGGTGCCGCCCGTCGTGCGGGCGCGCGCCGGGTCGGCCCGCCAGAACCGGTCGAAGACGCGGTTGAGCTGTTCCGGGGTCAGGCCGACGCCGTGGTCGCGCACGACGACGGCGACGGCCCGTGCGTCCTGGCCGACCGTGATCTCCACGGGCTTGCCCTCGGCGTGCTCGATCGCGTTGACCACGAGGTTGCGCAGGATCCGTTCGACCCGGCGCGGGTCGATGTCCGCCGTCGTGCGCTCGTCGGGCATGTCCACGGAGAGGAACACGGACTTGCGCTCGGCGAGCGGTGCGCACGTGTCCACGACGGCGGTCACGACGCCGCGCAGGTCCTGCTGCTCGACGTCGAGCACGGCCGCACCCGCGTCGAACCGGCTGATCTCGAGCAGGTCGGTGAGGAGCTCCTCGAACCGGTCGAGCTGGGTCTGCAGCAGCTCCGCGGACCGCCGCGCGGACGGCTCCAGGTCGTCCCGGGCGGAGTGGATGACCTCGCCCGCCATGCGGATGGTCGTCAGCGGCGTGCGCAGCTCGTGCGAGACGTCGGAGACGAACCGTCGTTGCGCCGCGGACAGCTCCTCCATCCGGGCGATCTGCTCCTCGAGGTTGTCGGCCATCTCGTTGAACGTCCGTGCGAGCGTCGCCAGCTCGTCCTGGCCGCGGGAGCCCGGGACGCGGACGTCGAGGTGCCCCTCGCCCAGCCGGGCCGCCGCGGTGGCGGCCCGGCGCACGGGCGCCACCGTCTGTCGCGTGACGGTCCACGTGAGCAGCCCGATCATCGCCAGGATCGCCACCGCGCCGAGCGCCAGGGTCCGTTGGACGAACCGCAGCGTCTCCTGCTCGGAGGCGAGCGAGTAGAGCGAGTAGAGCTCGAAGATGCCGGCCGACGGCAGGTCGACGGTCGCCCCGACCACGACACCGGGCTCCTCGGCGCCCGACTCGGTGAAGTCGACCGGGATCGGCACCGACTGCAGCACCTGGTCCTCCGTGGCGAGCGTCGCGGCGCGCAGCTCGGGGGTGACCACGTCCCCGACGGCCAGGCCCTGGCGGGACGACGAGTCGACGAGGGGCAGCTGCTGCCCGGGCGCCTGCCGCAGGAAGTACTCCTGCGCGCTCGAACCGCCGGCGCTCAGCGAGAGGATCACGTCCCGCAGCAGGGCCTGCTGCTCACCGGTCTGGGTCGCGGCCGTCGCGGCGAGCCGGGTGCGGACGTCCTGGGTGACGGCGGCGTTCTCCCGCTCGATCTGGTCCAGCCGCTGGTCGAAGAGCCCGTCACGGACGGAGAACGACAGGTAGAGGCCGAGCACGGCGACGGCCAGCACGCCGAGCGCGACGGCTGACGTGACCACGCGCACCTGCATCGAGGAGCGCCAGCGGTGCACGAGCGACCGGGCACCTCGGACGAGTGCGTTGGTCGCGCGCGCTTCAGCGGGCGGCACCGGCCTTGTAGCCCACCCCGCGCACGGTCTGGACGACCTCGGGGTTCTCCGGGTCCGTCTCGATCTTGGAGCGCAGCCGCTGCACGTGGACGTTCACCAGGCGCGTGTCGGCGCTGTGCCGGTAGCCCCACACCTTCTCGAGGAGCACCTCGCGGGTGAAGACCTGCCAGGGCTTGCGCGCCAGCTCGACGAGCAGGTCGAACTCGAGCGGGGTGAGGCTGATCCGCTCGCCGTCACGGGTGACCGTGTGCCCCGTCACGTCGATCTCGATGTCGCCGATCTTGAGGCGCTCCGGACCGGGTTCGTCGGACCGGCGCAGCCGGGCGCGGACGCGGGCGACGAGCTCCTTGGGCTTGAACGGCTTGGTGACGTAGTCGTCCGCACCGGACTCCAGCCCGAGCACCACGTCGACGGTGTCGGTCTTCGCGGTGAGCATGATGATGGGGATGCCGGACTCGGCACGGATCTCGCGAGCGATCTCGATACCGTCCTTGCCCGGCAGCATGAGGTCGAGCAGGACGAGGTCGGGCTGGGTCGATCGGAACATGCCGATGGCAGCATCGCCGTCCGAGCAGAAGCTCAGATCGAGCCCTTCGGACTCCAGGACGATGCCGATCATCTCGGCGAGGGCAGTGTCGTCGTCGACCACCAGGACGCGGGACTTCATGCGCACAGTCTGCCAGGGTCCACAGCGATCCGTCCGGGGCGCGCCCCGGGAGCAGGGAACGCTATAAGGTCGTGGCGGTCACGTACCCGTCCCGCCAGCCGTGCCAGGAGGCAGCAGCATGAGCACGCCCGACCAGCCGACGCCGCCCTCCGGGTGGGGCGAGGCACCCCGGCCGCCCGCCTACGGGCAGTACGGGCCGGGGCAGTACGGGTCCGGACGGTACGGCCCCGGTCAGCCCGCGCCCGACGGCGGCGCCTCCGCGCAGGGGACGCCCCGGCCCGGTCCGGCGCCCTCCGACCCGTACGGCCCGTCCGCGACCAAGCCCGGCGTGGTCCCGCTGCGCCCGCTGTCGCTCGGCGAGATCTTCGACGGGGCGTTCAGCTCGGTGCGGCACAACCCGGCGGTCATGCTGGGCCTGGTGGCCGTGGTGGTCGCCGCCGCCACGCTGCTCGCCGCACTGCTCGCGCAGTTCGCCGTCCCCGCACTGACCGGCCTCTTCAGCGAGGCCGCCAGCGTGGACGCCGAGCTCGAGTACCTCACCGCCGACGCCGGCTGGCTCGCGCAGCTCATGGCGGTCTCGGGTGCCCTGTCGCTCACCCTGCTCATCGCCCAGCCGATCACGGAGGGCTTCATCACCGCCTCGGTGAGCCAGTCGGTCATCGGCCGCAAGCTGTCGGTGGGCGAGGTCTGGGCGAAGGTCCGCCCCCGGCTCGCCGTCCTCATCGGCTGGATGCTGCTGCGGACCGTCGGTCTGGGGGTCGGGCTCGCCGGTGTGTTCGTCGGGGCGGTCCTGCTCGTGAGCGCCGTCGCCGTCGCGACCGACTCGGTGGGACTGTCCGTGCTCGTCGGTCTGCTGTGCCTGGTCGCGATCGTCGTCCTGGCCGCCTGGGTGTGGGTCCGCCTCATGCTGGTCGCACCGGCCCTCGTCCTCGAGGGCAGCGGCCTGGGTCGCACGATCGCCCGGGCCTGGCGTCTCACCCGGGGCGCCTACTGGCGGGTCTTCGGCACCGTGCTGCTCGCCAGCATCATCGCGAGCGTGGCCGGCCAGGTCGTCGCGTACCCGCTCAGCCTGCTGGGCCTGCTCGTCGACGGCAGCGACTTCGGCTGGGGCCTCATCCTCAGCTCGGTCGTCGCGTCGGTGGTCGCCAGCATGGTCTACCTCGTGTTCGTCTCCGCCGTCGTGGCCCTCGTCTACACCGACGTGCGGATGCGCCGCGAGGGACTCGACGTCCAGCTCGCCGCGGCCGCCGAGCGGACCACGCAGCAGACCTCCGACGGGCACGGCTCGCCCGCCGGCAGCCCCGGTACGCCGCCGCCCGGGGGCAGCCCGCAGTGGTGACCGCGGTGGCAGCAAGGAAGTGGGCACAGCTGCACGGCGTCTCCGTCGAGGTGCCCGTCGTGCCGGACCGCGAGACGGCGCACGGCTGGCTCGTCGAGGAGCTCGCAAGGCCCGAGTACGCCCAGGACCCGTCGGTCCTGATGCGGCTGCTCACCTGGCTCGCCAGGATCTTCGACGAGATCGGCACCGTGGACGTCAGCCCGTGGCGGCTCGCCGTCATCGTGGCCGTGGTGCTCGTCGTCGTGGTCGCGATCGCCCTCTACGTCGCCGGCCCCGCGCGGCTGCGGCGCCACGCCGCGACGAGCTCCGCCGTCGTGCACGACGACGACACGCGGACCGCGGCACAGATGCGGGCCGCCGCCGACGCCGCCGCCGCCCGGGAGGACTGGCCGCTCGCCGTGATCGAACGCTTCCGCGCCGTCGTGCGCGGCCTGGAGGAGCGCGTGGTGCTCGACGAACGTCCTGGCCGGACCGCCCGCGAGGCCGCGCAGACCGCGGGCTCGCGGCTGCCCGGGCTCTCCACCGAGCTGCACGACGCCGCCGGCCGGTTCGACGGCGTCTGCTACGGCCACCTCCCCGCCGGGCCCGCGGACGACGCGGCCCTGCGCGCGCTCGACGACCAGGTGGCCGCCGCCCGCCCGACCGCACCGGCGCCCCCGGTCCGGGAGGGCGTGCAGTGAGCGCCCCCACCGCATCTCCCACCGCGACCTGGACCTCGGCCGCCGTCACCGGCGACGGGACGACGCTCGGCTCGCGCAGCCGACGCCGCTGGCGGACCGCGCGATGGCTCGTCGGCGGTGTCGGTGCGTTGCTCGTGGCGGTCCTCGCCCTCGCCCTGCTGCGCCCCGTCGGTTCCGTCGTCCCGTACGATCCGGGGAACACCCGCCCGAACGGTTCCCAGGCCCTCGCCCGCGTCCTCGAGCGCCAGGGCGTCCAGGTGCAGCACGTCACCCACGTGGCCGACGCCGTCGACGCGGCCGTCGCGGGCTCCACGCTCCTGGTCGTGCCGGCGCCCTACCTGCTCCCCGAGCAGGTCACGGCGCTCGCCGGCGTCGACGCCGACCTCGTGCTGGCCGGCGCCGACGACGGACTGCTGCGCGCGGCGACCGGGGACCAGGTCCGGAGGGCCTCCTGGGGCTCCCTGCCGACGTCGCCGGTGGACCCGGGGTGCGACCTGCCCGCCGCCGTCGCCGCCGGCCCCTCGCTGCTCGAGCCCGGGCTCGAGCCGACGTCCCCGACCGTGGCCACCTGCTGGTCGGGTCCCGACGGCTCGGCGGCGCTCGCCGCGACCGAGCGCGACGGCCGCCAGGTGGTCGCGGTCGACGACCCGGCGTTCCTGCGCAACGACGACGTGCTCACCGAGGGCAACGCCGCGCTGGCGCTCCACCTCCTCGGGAGCCACGACCGGCTGGTCTGGCTCGTGCCCGATCCCGCGGACTCGACCGTCCCCGGCGACCCGACCGCCGAGCCGGAGACCGGTGCCGTGCTGCCGGACTGGTTCGACGCCGCGCTGTGGTGGGCCGTCCTGGTCGCGCTGGTCACCGCCGTCTGGCGCAGCCGTCGGCTCGGTGGGCTCGTCACCGAGCGGCTGCCCGTCGTCGTGCCCTCCGCCGAGTCCACGCGCGGCCGCGCGCGGCTCTACCGGCGGGCGCGCTCCCGCGGGCACGCCGCGGCCGGCCTGCGGGCCGCGACGGCTCAGGCCGTCGCCCGGCGGCTCGGCCTGGCCCGCTCCGCCCACCCCGACACCCTGGTCGACGCCGTCGTGCGTGCCACCGGACGCGACCCGCGCGAGGTCGCCGACCTGATCTACGGACCCCCACCCGCCGACGACGCCGCGCTCAGCGAGCTCGCCCGCCGGCTCGACACCCTGGAGAGCGAGGTTCACCGACCGTGACCCACCCTGACGAGAACCAGCCGGCACCCGCCGCCACCGGCAGCCCGGAGGCTCCCGCCGGCCACGACTCGCCGGAGGCGCCCGCCACGCCGGCGCCCGGGCCCGCACCGGCCGCGGACCCGGCACCGTCCGCCGCGCCCGGGCCGCCGCAGCCGTCGCTCGAGCTGCGCCGCGCGCTCGCGGACGTCCGCACCGAGGTCGGCAAGGCCGTCGTGGGCCAGGACTCCGCCGTGACCAGCCTCCTCATCGCCCTGCTCTGCTCCGGGCACGTGCTGCTCGAGGGTGTGCCCGGGGTCGCCAAGACGTTGCTGGTCCGCTCGCTCGCCGCCTCGCTGGACCTGGACTTCAAGCGGGTGCAGTTCACGCCCGACCTCATGCCCGGCGACGTGACGGGCTCGCTGGTCTACGACGCCCGCACCGCCGAGTTCTCCTTCCGCCAGGGGCCGGTGTTCACCAACCTGCTGCTCGCCGACGAGATCAACCGCACCCCGCCGAAGACCCAGGCCTCGCTGCTGGAGTCGATGGAGGAGCGGCAGGTGTCCGTGGACGGCCAGCCCCGCCCGTTGCCGGAGCCGTTCGTCGTCATCGCCACGCAGAACCCCGTGGAGCACGAGGGCACCTATCCCCTGCCGGAGGCACAGCTCGACCGGTTCCTGCTCAAGGTGCTGCTTCCCCTGCCCGAACGGGACTCCGAGATCGAGGTCCTGGCTCGTCACGCGAGCGGGTTCGACCCGCGCGACCTGGGCGCGGCCGGTGTGCGCCCCGTCGCCGACCCCGGCGTGCTCGCCGCCGCCCGCGCGGAGGTCCGCCGGGTCGACGTCGCGCCGGAGGTGCTCGGCTACGCCGTCGACGTGTGCCGGGCGACCCGCCAGTCGCCGTCGCTGCAGCTCGGGGTCTCGCCGCGTGGCGCCACCGCGCTGCTGGCGACCGCCCGGGCGTGGGCCTGGCTGTCGGGACGCATGTACGTGACACCCGACGACGTCAAGGCCCTCGCGCACCCGACGCTGCGTCACCGCGTCCAGCTCCGTCCCGAGGCGGAGCTCGAGGGCGTCACGGCCGAGTCGGTGCTCGGCACCGTCCTGGCCGCCGTCCCGGTCCCGCGCTGAGATGGCGGTGTCCTGGCGCGCCGTCGTGCTGGCGGCGCTCGGCCTGGTGCCGGTCGCGATCTGGCCGGTGCCCGGGACGGTGCTGCTCTGGGCCGCCGTGGTCGCGGCCCTCTGCGCGCTCGACGTCGCGCTGGCCGCCTCCCCCCGGCAGGTGACCGTGCAGCGCACGGTGCCGTCGTCCGTGCGTCTCGGCACGCCGACGACGTCGCAGGTGGTGCTGACCAACGCCGGCCGCCGGCGGCTGCGCGCCCTCGTGCGCGACGCCTGGCCGCCGTCGCTGGTCACCGCACGGGACGACGACGGGGGCCTGCGCCCGCACACCGACCCTGCTGAGCCCGCCCGGACCGCGCAGCACACGGTGGACCTGCCCCCGGGCGAGTCGGCCCGGCTGCGGACACCGCTGCTGCCGACCCGCCGTGGGGAGCGCTCCGCCGGCGCCGTCACGATCCGGACCGTCGGACCGCTGCGGCTGGCAGGACGGCAGGCCTCGCTCGACGTGGGCGGACGGATCCGGGTGCTGCCCGAGTTCGCCTCCCGCCGGCACCTGCCGAGCCGTCTCGCACGGCTGCGGGAGATGGACGGCCGGGCGGCGGTCCAGGTACGGGGCGAGGGCACCGAGTTCGACTCGCTGCGCGAGTACGTGGTGGGCGACGACGTCCGCTCGATCGACTGGCGGGCGACGGCGCGCGGCGGCGACGTCGTCGTGCGGACCTGGCGCCCCGAGCGCGACCGGCGCGTCGTCGTCGTGCTCGACACGGGACGGACGTCCGCGGCGCGGATCAGCACCGCCGTCGACGGGTCCGTGAACACGGGCGGCACCCGGTTGGAGGCGAGCGTCGAGGCGGCGCTGCTGCTCGGGGCGCTGGCCGACCGGGCGGGCGACCGGTTCCAGGTGATCGCGTACGACCGTGTGCTCCGGGCGCGGGTGGCCGGCGCCTCCGGCCCGCGGCTGCTGCCTGCCATGGCGGACTCGCTGGCCGCCGTCGAGCCGGTGCTGCTGGAGACGGACTGGCCGGGCCTCGTGGCCCAGGTCCGCGCGCGCGTCTCCCAGCGCGCACTGGTGGTCCTGCTGACGTCGCTCGATCCCGCGGTGGTGGAGACGGGGCTCCTGCCCGTCGTCGACCAGCTCTCCGGGACGCACCAGGTGGTCGTCGCGGCGGTCGCCGACGCGGAGGTGGCGGCGATGCGCGCCGGCCGTGGGAGCGTCGAGGAGGTCTACGACGCGGCGGCTGCGGCACGCGGCCACCTCGAGCGCTCGGCCGTCGCGGCGGTGCTGCGCCAGCACGGCGCGGAGGTGGTCGAGGCGCTGCCCGACCAGCTCGCGCCGCGTCTCGCCGACACCTACCTGGCGCTCAAGGCCGCCGGCCGCCTCTGACCGAGACTCCCGGCCCGGACCCATCCCTCCGATCGTTGTGGGCGCGATTTCTGGCCCGATACGCCCGTTTCGGGCGCATATCGAGCCCAG
>NZ_JALKAT010000044.1:0-24377 GCF_023015685.1 Isoptericola sp. S6320L | reverse complement strand
CGGAGCGTCGCGCAGGGTGGCGGCCGAGGAACGAGGCCGGCGCCCGCAGCACAGCGCAGGCCCACGGCGACCACCCGCGCCGAGCCGTGAGCCGGCGCCCGCCGGCTACCGCAGCTCGTCCTCGGACCGGCGGGCCCGGATGCGGGCCGCCCGCTCCCCCAGCTCGGCGTCCGGCGGGTAGTCCACGCGCTCGAGCGTGAGCCCCCGTGCCGGTGCCACCGCGGCCGCTGCCGAGCGGCTCCGGCCGGCCAGCACCTGCGCCGGGTCGTCCGGGCGCCGTCGACCCTCGCCCACGGCGAGCGACATCCCCACGAGGGCGCGCACCATCGAGTGGCAGAAGGCGTCCGCCTCGACCACGGCGACGACGAGCCCGGCGTCCGGACCGCTCCGGGGACGTGACCAGTCGAACCGGGTCAGCTCGCGGATCGTCGTCGCGCCCTCCCGCGGCCTGCAGTAGGCCGCGAAGTCGTGCAGGCCGACGAGCGGCTGCGCGGCGGCGTACATGGCCGCGACATCGAGGTCGCGGCGGTGCCACAGCACCCACTCGCGTGCCAGCGGGTCGCGCAGCCCGTGGTCGTCGGCGATGCGGTACCGGTACGTCCGGGCGGCTGCCGAGAACCGCGCGTCGAACCCGGCAGGGGCGAGGTCCGCCCGGTGCACGACGACGTCGGGCGGCAGCACACCGGCCAGGCGGTCGACCAGCGCACGGCCCGGCGACCGGTCCGACCGGCCGGGCATCGCCTCCCACCGTTCGACGGGCAGGTCGACGTGCGCCACCTGGCCGCGCGCGTGCACGCCCGCGTCGGTCCGGCCCGCGACTGTCAGGCGGGGGCGCGGCAGTCCGAGCGGCTCGGTGCGGACGATGGTCGCCAGGGCGTCCTCGAGCACGCCCTGCACCGTGCGCAGCCGCGGCTGGGTCGCCCAGCCGGCGAAGTGCGTCCCCGCATAGGCGAGGTCGAGTCGCACCCGGACCGTGCCGCCGTCGGGCGCCGGTGCGGGGGTCGAGGGGCCGGAGGCGTCGGCGGGTGTCGGGGTGCTCACCGGACCATTCTGACCGGATGATGGGGCGGTGGCCGATCTCATGACCCTCGCGGTGGACTGCGGCGGCGGCGGCATCAAGGCGAACGTGCTCGACTCCGCCGGCACCGCTCATGCCGCACCCGTCCGCGTCCCGACGCCGTACCCGCTCCCGCCCGCGCTGCTCGTCGACACCGTGGCGGAGATCGCCGCGGGCCTGCCCCGCGCCGACCGGCTGACCCTCGGCATGCCCGGCATGGTCCGGCACGGCGTGGTGGTGCACACCCCGCACTACGTCACGCGCTCCGGTCCCCGCTCCCGCGTGCTGCCCGAGCTCGTGACGGCCTGGAGCAGCTTCGACGTGCGCGCCGCGCTGGGCGCCAGGCTGGGTCTGCCCGCGCTGGTGCTGAACGACGCCGAGGTGCACGGCGCCGGGGTGATCTCGTCGTCGGGGGTCGAGCTGGTGCTCACCCTCGGCACCGGTCTCGGTTCCGCGCTGTTCGACGGCGGCCGGCTCGCCCCGCACCTCGAGTGGTCCCGGGCACCGGTACGCCGCAGCACCACGTACGACGCCTACGTCGGGGAGCCGGAACGGCGTCGCCTCGGGGACGGCCTCTGGTCCCGCCGCGTGGTGGCCGTCGTCGAGGGGCTCCGTCCGGTGTTCTGGTGGGACCGGCTCTACCTGGGCGGCGGCAACGCACGCCGGATCACGCCGTCGGCCCTCGAACGGCTCGGGGACGACGTGGTGGTGGTGCCGAACTCGGCCGCGCTGGTGGGCGGTGCGCGGGCGTGGGACCTGCTCGTGGACTGAGGCCCTGCCGCCCGACGGCGCCGCGCGTCCGCTCCTCGGCGTCCATGTCCGCGTGCGCCTCGAGGACCGCACGGCTGAACGCCACCGGCTGATCGAGGCTCACGAGGTGGCGGGCGTGCGGCACCACGACGAGACGTGCCTGCGCTCCCCCGGCGCGGGCCGCGGCGAGCAGTGAGCGCTCCTGGCCCCGGAAGTGGTCCCACTGCCCGTTGACGAGCCGCACCGGGCTGTCCGCGGCTCGCAGCGCCGCGCGGGTGTCGATCCGGCCCACCTCGGCCAGGACGTCCGCCATGACCTCCAGCGCGAAGCCACCCGCCGCCAGGTCCTGACCGGACTCGGCGTCCAGCAGCCCCCGGACGAAGGCCTCGTTGAGCCGCGCGCCGGAGTCCGGCCACCGCTCGATCCAGCGGGCGAGCCGCAGCCAGCCCCGGCGCAGGGGCACGTCCGTGCTGGTGCTGCAGGACGCGGCCACGAGTCCTGCCGACTGCTCGGGGAACCGGGCACGGTGCTCGATCGCGATGTATCCGCCGAGGGACAGGCCGACCACCAGTGCCCGGCCGCCGGCGTCGGCCACCGCGTCGTGCACCGTGCCCACCGCCTCGTCCAGGCGGAACCGTTCACCGCGTCGCGTGCCATGGCCCGGAAGGTCCGGCGCGGTCGTCGGGATGCCGGCGTCCCGCAGCACCCCGACCTGACGGCGCCACATGGTGCACGAGGTCCGAGAGCCGTGCAGCAGCACCACCGGGAGCATGCCCCCACGGTAGGGACGACGAGGGCCCCGCACCACCTCAGGTGGTGCGGGGCCCTCGAGGATCAGGCGGAGGAAGGGCTCAGTCCTCCTTCTTCTCCTCGGCCGGGGCCTCGGACTCGGTCGACTCGACCGGGGTCTCGGTGGCCTTCTCGTCCTTGGCCGGCTTCTCGTCCTTCGCCGACTTCTCGGTGGCCTTCGTGGCCTCGGCGACGACGGCCTGCTTCGGGCTGACCGGCTCCGTCACGAGCTCGATGACCGCCATGGGGGCGTTGTCGCCCTTACGGTTGCCGACCTTCGTGATGCGCGTGTAGCCACCGTTGCGCTCGGCCATGGCCGGGGCGATCTCGGTGAACAGCGTGTGCACGACGGACTTGTCACGCACGATGGTCAGGACCCGACGGCGGGCGTGCAGGTCGCCGCGCTTGGCGAGCGTGATGAGACGCTCGGCGGTCGGACGCAGGCGCTTGGCCTTCGTCTCGGTCGTGGTGATGCGGCCGTGCTCGAAGAGCGCCGTCGCCAGGTTCGCGAGGATCAGGCGCTCGTGAGCCGGGCTGCCACCGAGCCGCGGACCCTTGGTGGGGGTAGGCATTTCTGGTTCTCCTTGAGGGTGGTTCCGCGCCGCGCGGCCCCGTCATGTCGAGCGGGGCCGCTGCGGGCGCGGTGCGTCAGTACGTCTGCTCGTCGGTGTACGAGGCCTCGTCGTCCCCGCCGCTGAAGTACTGCGCGCCGGAGCCGTCGAAGTCGAGGGGCGAGTCCTTGAGGGCCAGGCCGAGCTCGGCCAGCTTCTCCTTGACCTCGTTGATCGACTTCGCACCGAAGTTACGGATGTCCAGCAGGTCGGCCTCGCTGCGTGCGACGAGCTCACCGACCTGGTGGATGCCCTCACGCTTGAGGCAGTTGTACGACCGGATGGTGAGGTTGAGCTCCTCGATCGGCAGCGCCAGGTCCGCGGCCAGCGCGGTGTCCGTCGGCGACGGGCCGATCTCGATGCCCTCGGCCTCGACGTTGAGCTCCCGGGCGAGGCCGAACAGCTCGACGAGCGTCTTGCCGGCCGACGCGAGCGCGTCACGCGGTGCGATGGCCTGCTTGGTCTCGACGTCGACGATCAGCTTGTCGAAGTCCGTGCGCTGCTCGACACGGGTCGCCTCGACCTTGTAGGTGACCTTGAGGACGGGCGAGTAGATCGAGTCGACGGGGATGCGACCGATCTCGGCGTCCATGGCCTTGTTCTGCGCGGCGGACACGTAGCCACGTCCACGCTCGACGGTGAGCTCGATCTCGAGCTTGCCCTCGTCGTTGAGCGTGGCGATGTGCAGGTCGGGGTTGTGCACCTCGACGCCCGCGGGCGGCACGATGTCCGCCGCGGTCGCCGCACCGGCGCCCTGCTTGCGCAGGTACATCACGACCGGCTCGTCGTTCTCCGAGGAGACGACGAGGTTCTTGATGTTGAGGATGATCTCGGTGACGTCTTCCTTCGCACCCGGCACGGTGGTGAACTCGTGGAGCACACCGTCGATGCGGATGGAGGTGACCGCCGCGCCCGGGATGGACGACAGCAGCGTGCGGCGCAGGGAGTTGCCGAGCGTGTAGCCGAAGCCAGGCTCGAGCGGCTCGATGGAGAAGCGCGAACGGTACTCCGAGATGACCTCTTCGGTCAGTGTCGGGCGCTGTGCGATGAGCACTGTGTTGGTCCTTTCAGTGTGCGTCCGCTATATGACGCATCACGGATCCGCGGTCTCGCGCGGTCCCGGGCGGGACTCGGTCCACCCGTCCGGGCGGAGTGCCGGCCGAGCCTGCGTGCGAGCAGGCCCGGCCGGCAGTCCGGATGATCAGACGCGGCGACGCTTCGGGGGGCGGCAGCCGTTGTGCGCCTGGGGCGTCACGTCCTGGATCGAGCCGACCTCGAGGCCGGTCGCCTGCAGGGAGCGGATGGCGGTCTCACGACCGGAACCCGGGCCCTTGACGAAGACGTCGACCTTCTTGACGCCGTGCTCCTGGGCGCGGCGGGCGGCCGACTCCGCAGCGAGCTGCGCGGCGTACGGGGTCGACTTGCGGGAGCCCTTGAAGCCGACGTGGCCGGCGGACGCCCACGAGATGACGGCACCCGACGGGTCCGTGATCGACACGATGGTGTTGTTGAAGGTGCTCTTGATGTGCGCCTGGCCGAGCGGGACGTTCTTCTTGTCCTTGCGGCGGGGCTTGCGCGCAGCGCCTGCGCGGGTCTTGGGAGGCATATCTGCAAATACTCCTGGTCTGAGGTCGTCGGACCGGGGCGGACGTCAGCCAGGCTGACGCGCTCCACGGACTGCTGACGTCAGCGGGCCTTCTTCTTGCCCGCGACGGTGCGCTTCTTGCCCTTGCGGGTACGCGCGTTGGTCTTGGTGCGCTGACCGCGCACCGGCAGTCCGCGACGGTGACGCAGACCCTGGTAGGTACCGATCTCCACCTTGCGGCGGATGTCGGCAGCGACCTCGCGACGGAGGTCACCCTCGAGCTGGTAGTTCCCCTCGAGGTAGTCGCGCAGCGCGACGAGCTCGGTGTCGCCGAGCTCCTTCACGCGCGCGTCCGGGGAGATCCCCGTCGCCGCGACGGTCTGCTCGGCGCGGGTACGACCGACGCCGTAGATGTAGGTGAGCGCGACCACGATCCGCTTCTCGCGGGGGAGGTCGACGCCGACAAGACGTGCCATGTGCCTCTCGGCTCCTGTACTGCTCTCCAGAGGTCTCCCGCACCGGCATCCCGCGAGGACCGCGGGCCCCGGCCCCTGGACCGGAGGTTCCCCCGCCGCCTCGGAGGGCGGTCGGGTTCGTGCTGGTGCGCTGTGCGTGGCGTCCTGGATCAGGACGGCCACGAAGTCATGCTGCTGCGATCAGCCCTGGCGCTGCTTGTGGCGCTGGTTCTCGCAGATCACCATGACGCGACCGTGCCGGCGAATCACCTTGCACTTGTCGCAGATCTTCTTGACGCTCGGCTTGACCTTCATCAGTGTTCCTCCGCCGCCTCCCTGGCCGAGCCGTGAGGCCGGGCCGCACAGGCGGCGATGTAGATCGGGTGGGGGGATGACGACTACTTGTAGCGGTAGACGATCCGGCCACGGGACAGGTCGTACGGGCTGAGCTCCACGACGACCCGGTCCTCGGGGAGGATCCGGATGTAGTGCTGCCGCATCTTGCCCGAGATGTGCGCGAGAACCTTGTGCCCGTTGGCCAGCTCCACGCGGAACATCGCGTTCGGCAGGGCCTCGACCACGCTGCCCTCGATCTCGATGACACCGTCCTTCTTTGCCATGTCCTCCGCTAACTCTCGTCTGTGTCTCTCGACGGACTGCTGCCACGCGCCTCCGGCCGGCCGTGGCGGCACCAGGACAGGACGTCGGGAACGTGGATCGCGTGCTTCCGCGCGACACGCCGACATCCTCTGCCCGGCGGAACGACTCGGTCGACTCCGCGAGCTCGGGTCGGCACGCACGACGGACTACACCCGACAGGCCATCCTACTCCATCCGGGGCGGACGGCAACCTTGACGTCGGTCACAGGGGCACCGGCCGGACGCCGAAGGGTTCGAGCCCTGCTGCGCCCAGGTCGTGCGCCGTCAGCACGGCCACCCCGCCGTCCACGACGGCCACCGTGTGCTCCCAGTGCGCGGCCCGCGAACCGTCGGTGGTGACCACGGTCCAGCCGTCCGGCAGCACGTCGGTCCCCGGGCCGCCGAGAGTGACCATCGGTTCCACGGCCAGGCACATCCCCGGACGCAACCGCGGCCCGCGGTCGGTGGCGGCGAAGTTGAGCACGTCGGGCGGCTGGTGCATGGCCGTTCCGATCCCGTGCCCGGTGTACTCCTCGACCAGACCGTACTCGGCCCCGAGGAGCTCGGCGGACAGCTCGACGGAGGCCTCGACGGCCACGCCGACGTCACCGACGCGCCGGCCCTCGGCGAGCGCGGCGATCCCGGCCCACATCGCGGTCCGGGTGGTCCGCACGAGGCCCTGCCCCTCCGCGTCCGCGACGCCGGGCGCGTCGTCGTCGACCGCTCCGTGCTCCCCCAGGAGGAAGGAGAGCGCGGAGTCACCGTGCCAGCCCTCCACGACCGCACCGCAGTCGACGGAGACCAGGTCGCCGGCGGCGAGCACCCGCCGGCCCGGGATGCCGTGGACGACCTCCTCGTTCACCGACGTGCAGATCGACGCCGGGAACCCGTGGTACCCCAGGAAGGACGGCTCCGCGCCGGCCTCGGCGATCGCACCGGCGGCGACGACGTCCAGGTCGCCCGTCGTCATCCCCGGGCGAGCGGCTGCCCGCACCGTGGCGAGCGCGTCCGCCACGACCAGCCCGGCACGTCGCATGAGGCGTACCTGGTCGAGGCTCTTGAGCTCGATCCGCGGGCGCGAACGGAACACGCCGGCTCAGCCGAGCTGCTGAGCGAGCGCGGCGACGATGCGGTCCGTGACCTCGGAGATCTCGCCGAGGCCGTCGACCTGGGCGAGGATGCCACGCTCGGCGTAGGCCGCCGTGAGCGGTGCCGTCTCCGCGTCGTAGATGTCCAGCCGACGCTCGATGGCCGCGGGGGTGTCGTCCTCCCGGCCCTCGACCTCTGCGCGCTTGGCGATGCGCTCGAGCAGCTCGTCGCGCGCCGCCGTCAGCTCGATGACACCGTCGAGCTCCCAGCCCAGCTCGCCGAGGATCGCGTCGAGCGCCTCGACCTGGTGGGCGTTGCGGGGATAGCCGTCCAGCAGGAAACCTGCGTGGACGTCGTCCTCCGCCAGCCGATCACGGACCATCGAGTCGGTGACCTCGTCGGGGACCAGCTCACCCTTGGCCGAGTACTCCTGCGCGAGCTTGCCCAGCTCCGTGCCGCCCGCGATGTTGGCACGGAAGATGTCTCCGGTGGAGATCGCGGGGATCTCGAAGATCTCCGCGAGGCGGGCCGCCTGGGTGCCCTTGCCGGCCCCCTGCGGGCCCATGATCACCAGACGCGTGACGCGTCCCTCGGCGCTGGGGGCACCGTGGAGCTCGCGGCGGGTGGTCGGGGTGTTCGTCTCGGTCAACGGAGGAACCCTTCGTAGTGTCGCTGCTGGAGCTGGGAGTTGACCTGCTTCACGAACTCGAGGCCGACGCCGACGATGATGAGGATCGACGTGCCACCGAACGGGATGTTCGTCGTGACGCCCAGGAGAACCAGCACCAGCGTCGGGATGAGCGCGACGATGGCGAGATAGAGCGCGCCCGCCGACGTGATGCGGGTGATCACGAAGTCGAGGTACTCGGCCGTCGGCCGGCCGGCGCGGATACCGGGGATGAAGCCCCCGTACTTCTTCATGTTGTCCGCGACCTCGTCCGGGTTGAACGTGATCGACGTGTAGAAGAACGCGAAGAAGATGATCATCAGGACGTACAGGGCGATGTACAGCGCCTGGTCCTGCTGAGCGATGTTGTTCGAGATCCAGATGACCCAGTCCGCCGTCTGGTCGCCGAACTGGGCGAGGAGAGCGGGGATCGCGAGGATCGAGGCGGCGAAGATCACCGGGATGACGCCGGCCATGTTGATCTTGATCGGGATGTAGGTGCTCGTCCCCCCGTACATGCGGCGCCCCACCATGCGCTTGGCGTACTGCACGGGGATCCGGCGCTGCGACTGCTCGACGAACACGACCATGCCGATGACCAGGATGATGACCAGGATCATGATGATGAAGTTCAGCGGGCCGTTGGCGCCGCCGGCGATCGACCACAGGGCCGTCGGGAAGCTCGCCACGATCGAGGTGAAGATCAGCAGCGACATGCCGTTGCCGATGCCCTTCTCGGTGATGAGCTCGCCCATCCACATGACCAGGCCGGTGCCTGCCGTCATGGTCACGACCATGAGCGCCGCCGTGACGAAGCGGTCGTCGACGACCACGTCGAGGCCGCAGCCCGGGAAGAGCAGGCCGGTGCGCGCCGTCGTGATGATCGTCGTCGACTGCAGGATCGCCAGGGCGATCGTCAGGTAGCGCGTGTACTGCGTCAGCTTCGCCTGGCCCGACTGCCCCTCCTTGTGGAGCGCCTCGAAGCGAGGGATGACCACCCGCAGGAGCTGCGTGATGATGCTCGCCGTGATGTAAGGCATGATGCCGAGGGCGAAGACGGACAGCTGCAGGAGCGCGCCACCACTGAAGGTGTTGACGAGGCCGAGCAGCGAGGTCTCGCCCTCGATCGTCGCCACGCACTGCTGGACGTTGGCGTAGTCGACGCCCGGCGTCGGGATGAACGACCCCACGCGGAACAACGCCATGATGGCGATCGTGAACAGCAGCTTGCGCCGCAGGTCCGGTGTCCGGAAAGCCCGGCCGAATGCGCTGAGCACCTATCCTCCTGACCCGCCGCGGCGGGGTGTCGTGTCGCCGGAGTCCGGCGAGGTGTGGTGCGCCCCGTCGCGGCCGTGGCCGCGGCGTCGGCGCACCGACTCGGTCGTGGTCCGGCCGGGATCCCCGACGATCACCGCTCGCGTCGCGAACGTCGCGAACAGATCGGACCGTGACGGATTCTACGTGCCTCGGGAAGTGACCTGGGCCACGTGCGTCGAACGAAAGTAGCAGATCGGCCGATCTCGGTCGTTCCCCGAGGCCGTCCCGAGCCGGTCGTCACCCGTCCCGGGACAGCACGGAGGGCCGGCGGCGCACGCGCGCCACCGGCCCTCTGTCAGTTCTCAGTCCTCCGAGACGGAGCCACCGGCCGCCAGGATCTTCTCCTTGGCGGACGCCGAGACCGCGTCGACCGCGATCTCCAGCTTCACGGTGACCTCGCCCGTGCCGAGCACCTTCACCGGCTGACCGGAGCGGACCGCGCCCTTGGCGACGAGGCCCTCGACGGTGACCGAGCCACCCTCCGGGTACAGCGCGGCGAGCTTGTCCAGGTTCACGACCTGGTACTCGACGCGGAACGGGTTCTTGAAGCCACGGAGCTTCGGCAGGCGCATGTGCAGGGGGACCTGCCCGCCCTCGAAGCCCGCGGGGACCTGGTAACGAGCCTTCGTACCCTTGGTACCGCGGCCCGCCGTCTTACCCTTCGACGCCTCACCACGACCCACACGGGTCTTGGCCTTCTTGGCGCCGGCGGCCGGACGCAGGTGGTGGACCTTCAGCGGCTGGGCCGCCTTCTTGTCGGTGCTGTCGGCCATGATCACTCGACCTCCTCGACGGTGACGAGATGCGCCACCGTGGTGACCATCCCACGGATCTCCGGGCGGTCCTCCTTCACGGCGGTGTCGCCGATCCGCTTGAGGCCGAGGGTCCGCAGCGTGTCACGCTGGTTCTGCTTGCCGCCGATGGCGGACTTGACCTGGGTGACCTTGAGGCGAGCCATCACGCACCCACCTTCTCGTCGGCCTTCTTCTCGCTCTTGGCGGCGAGACCGGCGGCCTGGGCCCGCAGGAGCGCGGCCGGGGCCACGTGCTCGAGCGGCAGACCACGACGCGCGGCCACGGCGGCCGGCTCCTCGAGGCCCTTGAGGGCCGCGACGGTGGCGTGGACGATGTTGATCGCGTTCGACGAACCGAGCGACTTGCTCAGCACGTCGTGGATACCGGCGCACTCCAGCACGGCACGCACCGGACCACCGGCGATCACACCGGTACCCGGGGAGGCCGGACGCAGGAACACGACGCCGGCGGCCTCCTCACCCTGGATGGGGTGCGGGATGGTGCCCTGGATGCGCGGGACGCGGAAGAAGTTCTTCTTCGCCTCCTCGACACCCTTGGCGATCGCCGAGGGCACCTCCTTGGCCTTGCCGTAGCCGACGCCGACGGTCCCGTCGGCGTCACCCACGACGACCAGGGCGGTGAAGCTGAAGCGACGACCACCCTTGACGACCTTGGAGACGCGGTTGATCGTGACCACGCGCTCGACGAAGGCGTTCTTGTCGTCGCGGGGGTTGTTGCGGCGGTCGTCGCGCTTGGAGCGGCGACCGTCGTTCTTGGACTCGTTGGCGCCCTGGGGGGCGCCGGTGTTGCGCTGCCCTGCAGCCATCAGAGGATCCTCATCTTCCGTGCGAAAGTGGTCGTCATCACAGCGCCAGACCGCCTTCGCGGGCGCCGTCGGCGACCGCAGCCACCCGACCGTGGTACTTGTTGCCGCCGCGGTCGAACACCACGGCGTCGATCCCGGCGGCCTTGGCGCGCTCGGCGACGAGCTCGCCGACCTTGCGGGCCTTGGCGGTCTTGTCGTCGCCGGAGGCGCGCATGTCGGCCTCGAGCGTCGAGGCGGACGCCACGGTCTTGCCGAGCGTGTCGTCGACGACCTGCGCCACCATGTGGCGCGAGGAGCGGGTCACGACGAGGCGGGGACGCTCCGCGGTGCCCTTGATCTTCTTGCGCAGGCGAAGGTGACGGCGCTGACGAGCGACGCTCTTGCCCTTGCCCAGAACCTTGAGAGCCATCACTTACCAGCCTTTCCGACCTTGCGACGGACGACCTCGTCGGCGTAGCGCACACCCTTGCCCTTGTACGGCTCGGGCTTGCGGATCTTGCGGATGTTCGCCGAGACCTCGCCCACCTGCTGCTTGTCGATGCCGGACACCGAGAACTTCGTCGGGCTCTCCACCGCGAAGGTGATGCCGTCGGGGGCGGTGACCTTCACCGGGTGCGAGAAGCCGAGGGCGAACTCGAGGTCGCTGCCCTTGGCGGTCACGCGGTAACCGGTGCCGACGATCTCGAGCTTCTTCTCGTAGCCGTTGGTCACGCCGGTGATCATGTTGGCCAGCAGGGTGCGGGTGAGGCCGTGCAGGGCACGGGACTCACGCTCTTCGTCGGGACGGGCGACCCTGAGGGTGCCGTCCTCCTGCTCGACCGTGATGGGGGCGGGCACCGTGTGCTCGAGGGACCCCTTGGGGCCCTTCACAGTCACGAGCGCGCCGCTGATGGTGACGTCCACGCCGGCCGGGACCGGAACGGGGAGCTTGCCGATTCGAGACATTGGCGTCTCTCCTTTCCGATTACCAGACGTAGGCGAGGACTTCGCCGCCCACACCCTTGTCCTGCGCCTGACGGTCAGTCAGAAGGCCGGAGGAGGTGGACAGGATGGCCACGCCGAGGCCGCCGAGGACCTTGGGCAGATTGGTGGACTTCGCGTAGACACGCAGACCAGGCTTGGACACACGGCGCACGCCGGTGAGGGCGCGCTCGCGGCTCGGGCCGTACTTGAGGTCGATGGTGAGGTTCTGCCCCACCGTCGCGTCCTCGACGGACCAGCCGGTGATGTAACCCTCGGCCTGCAGGATCTCCGCGATCCGCGACTTCAGCTTCGAGAACGGCATCGTGACCGTGTCGTGGTGCGCCGAGTTCGCGTTGCGCAGACGCGTCAGCATGTCTGCGATCGGGTCGGTCATAGTCATATCGGGCTCCAGCCCTTCCTCGCCGGGGTATCCGTGCGGTGCTCCGAGGAGCACCGCACGGACCTACGGCGTAGTTGTTTTACCAGCTGCTCTTGGTGACGCCGGGGAGCTCACCACGGTGGGCCATCTCCCGCAGGCAGATCCGGCACAGGCCGAACTTGCGGTAGACCGAGTGCGGACGACCGCACCGCTGGCACCGGGTGTAGGCGCGCACGGCGAACTTCGGCTTGGCGTTCGCCTTGTTGATCAGGGCCTTCTTCGCCATGTCAGTTCTCCTTGAAGGGGAAACCGAGACGGCGCAGCAGGGAGCGGCCCTCGTCGTCGGTCGTCGCCGTGGTCACGACCGTGATGTCCATACCGCGGACCCGGTCGATCTTGTCCTGGTCGATCTCGTGGAACATCGACTGCTCCGTGAGACCGAACGTGTAGTTGCCGTGCCCGTCGAACTGCTTCGGGCTCAGACCGCGGAAGTCGCGGATTCGCGGCAACGCGACCGACAGCAGCCGGTCGAGGAACTCCCACATGCGGTCGCCGCGCAGCGTGACGTGCGCGCCGATCGGCATGCCCTCACGCAGCTTGAACTGCGCGATGGACTTCTTCGCGCGGTTGATCTGCGGCTTCTGACCGGTGATCGCGGTCAGGTCGCGGATCGCGCCCTCGATGAGCTTCGAGTCCTTGGCCGCGTCACCGACACCCATGTTGACGACGATCTTCGTCAGACCGGCGACCTGGTGGAGGTTCGAGTGACCGAACTCCTCCTGGAGCGCGGACAGGATCTCCTCGCGGTACTTCTGCTTGAGGCGCGGCAGGGCCGGGGCCTCGACAGTCGTCTCGGTCATCAGATGTCCTTCCCGGAACGCTTGGCGTAGCGGACGCGCACGGTACGGGTGCGACCGTCCTGCTCGACCTCCTCGAGGCGGAAACCGACGCGGGTCGGCTTCTTGGTCTCGGGGTCGACCAGCATCACGTTGGAGACGTGGATCGGCGCCTCGACGGTCTCGATGCCACCCGTGCGGGTGCCACGCGACGTCTGGCCGGCCTTCACGTGCTTGGTCACGCGCTGGATGCCCTCGACGACGACACGGTCGCTGTCGGTGAGCACCTCGAGCACACGGCCCGTCTGGCCCTTGTCGCGACCAGAGATCACCTGGACCTGGTCGCCCTTCTTGATCTTCGCCATGGTCAGAGCACCTCCGGGGCCAACGAGATGATCTTCATGAACCGCTTGTCGCGCAGCTCGCGACCCACGGGGCCGAAGATGCGCGTACCGCGCGGCTCGCCGTCGGTCTTGAGGATCACGGCGGCGTTCTCGTCGAACTTGATGTAGGAACCGTCGGGACGACGGCGCTCCTTGACGGTCCGGACGATGACGGCCTTGACCACGTCGCCCTTCTTCACGTTGCCGCCCGGGATCGCGTCCTTGACGGTGGCGACGATGGTGTCGCCGATACCGGCGTAGCGACGTCCGGACCCACCGAGAACGCGGATGCAGAGAATCTCCTTGGCACCCGTGTTGTCGGCGACCCGCAGTCGCGACTCCTGCTGGATCATCGATTGATCTCCTGTCGTCGAGCCGGTTCTCGGCCCGGGCTTTCCCGGGCGAGCCTTGCCGAACGGATAGTTGCTGTGGTGGGGACCCGACGCATACGTGTGTCACACCGCGCCCCCACCGGGAAGGACAGTCTTACTTGGCCTTCTCGAGGATCTCCACCAGTCGCCACCGCTTGGTCGCGGACAGCGGGCGGGTCTCCATGATGACGACCAGGTCGCCGATGCCGGCGCTGTTCTGCTCGTCGTGCGCCTTGACCTTGTTGGTACGACGCATGACCTTGCCGTAGAGCGGGTGCTTCACGCGGTCCTCGACCTCGACGACGATGGTCTTGGCCATCTTGTCGCTGACGACGTATCCGCGACGCACCTTGCGGGTTGCCCGCTCCTCGGTGGTCACCGTCTCGGTGTTCTCGCTCATCAGTGCCTCACTCACTCACGCTCGGGGCCGTACGGATGCCGAGCTCGCGCTCGCGCAGGACCGTGTAGATCCGCGCGATGTCACGCTTGACCGCCTTGAGGCGGCCGTGCGACTCGAGCTGGCCGGTGGCGGCCTGAAAGCGCAGGTTGAAGAGCTCCTGCTTCTGCTCCTTGAGCTTCGCGACGAGGGTCTCGTCGTCGAAGCCGTCGAGGTCGGCCGGGGCAAGCCCCTGGGTACCGATAGCCATCAGTTCGCACCACCTTCGCGCACCACGAAACGGCACTTCATCGGGAGCTTGTGCATCGCACGGCGCAGGGCCTCACGAGCAAGCTCCTCAGGGACTCCGGCCAGCTCGAAGACGATACGGCCGGGCTTGACGTTGGCGACCCACCACTCGGGCGAACCCTTACCGGAACCCATGCGGGTCTCGGCAGGCTTCTTGGTGAGCGGCCGGTCCGGGTAGATGTTGATCCAGACCTTGCCGCCACGCTTGATGTGGCGGGTCATCGCGATACGAGCAGCCTCGATCTGACGGTTGGTGACGTAGGCCGGCTCGAGAGCCTGGATGCCGTAGTCGCCGAACGAGATCGTGGTGCCACCCTTGGCCATGCCGGAGCGCTTCGGGTGGTGCTGCTTGCGGTGCTTGAGCCTGCGCGGGATCAGCATGACTCAGGCCTCCGTTCCGGACTCGGGGGCCGCGGCCTGCTCGGCCGGGGCCGGCGCGTCGGACGCTGCGGTGCCCTCGGCAGCGGACTGCTGCTTCGGCTGCGACGGACGCTCGTTGCGGTCGTTGCGGCGCGGGCCACCACGACGCTCGGGGCCACCACGGCCACCACGGCCCTGGCGGGGACCGGCGGCGGCCTGCTGCGCGGCGAACTCCTTCTCGGTCATGTCGCCCTTGTAGACCCAGACCTTCACGCCGATGCGGCCGAAGGTCGTGCGGGCCTCGAAGAAGCCGTAGTCGATGTTCGCGCGGAGGGTGTGCAGGGGCACGCGGCCCTCGCGATAGAACTCCGAACGGCTCATCTCGGCGCCGCCGAGACGGCCGGCGACCTGCACGCGGATACCCTTCGCGCCGGCACGCTGCGCGGACTGGATGCCCTTGCGCATGGCACGGCGGAACGAGACACGGCTCGCCAGCTGCTCGGCGATGCCCTGCGCGACGAGCTGGGCGTCGATCTCCGCGTTCTTGACCTCGAGGATGTTCAGCTGCACCTGCTTGCCGGTGAGCTTCTCGAGCTCACCGCGGATGCGGTCGGCCTCAGCACCACGACGGCCGATGACGATGCCCGGACGCGCCGTGTGGATGTCCACGCGGACGCGGTCGCGGGTGCGCTCGATCTCGACCTTGGAGATGCCGGCCCGTTCGAGACCGGTGCTCATGAGCTTCCGGATCTCGACGTCCTCACGGACGTAGTCGCGGTACCGCTGCCCAGGCTTGGTGCTGTCGGCGAACCAGCGCGACCGGTGGTCGGTGGTGATGCCGAGGCGGTACCCGTGCGGGTGAATCTTCTGCCCCACTATCGGGCCCCTTCCTTCTGCTCACGCGGTGCGACGACCACGGTGATGTGGCTGGTGCGCTTGAGGATCTGGCTCGCACGCCCCTGGGCCCGCGGTCGGAACCGCTTGAGAGTCGGGCCCTCGTCCACGTACACCTCGGAGACCACGTACTCGGTCTCGTCGAAGCGCTCGCTCGCGCGGTCGGCCTTGACCCGGGCATTCGCCACAGCGGACTCGACGACCTTGCGGACCGGCTCGCTCGCGGCCTGCGGCGCGAACTTGAGCACCGCGACGGCCTCGACGGCCTGCTTGCCACGGATGAGGTCCACGACGCGCCGGGCCTTCTGGGGCGTGACACGGACGAACCGCGCCTGCGCCTTGGCTTCCATTGCTGTCCTGCTTCCTTTTCTCAGACCGTCAGGGTCGCCCCGCTCAGCGGCGGCGGCCCTTCTTGTCGTCCTTCACGTGGCCGCGGAAGGTCCGCGTGGGAGCGAACTCGCCGAGCTTGTGGCCGACCATCGCCTCGGTCACGAAGACCGGGGTGTGCTTACGACCGTCGTGCACGGCGAAGGTGTGACCGAGGAAGTCGGGCGTGATGACCGACCGACGGGACCAGGTCTTGATGACGTTCTTGGTCCCCTTCTCGTTCTGGACGTCCACCTTCTTCTGCAGGTGGTCGTCGACGAAGGGGCCCTTCTTCAGGCTACGAGGCATCTGTCAGGCTCCTATCAGCGCTTCTTGCCGGTGCGGCGACGGCGGACGATCATCTTGTCGCTCGACTTGTTCGGACGGCGGGTCCGGCCCTCGGGCTGTCCCCAGGGGCTGACCGGGTGGCGACCACCGGAGGTCTTGCCCTCACCACCACCGTGCGGGTGGTCGACGGGGTTCATGACGACACCGCGGACGGTCGGGCGGATGCCCTTCCAACGGTTGCGGCCGGCCTTGCCCCAGTTGATGTTCGACTGCTCGGCGTTCCCCACCTCGCCGACCGTCGCGCGGCAGCGCAGGTCGACGTTGCGGATCTCGCCGGACGGCATGCGCAGCTGGGCGTAGGGGCCGTCCTTCGCGACGAGCTGCACGGAGGCACCCGCGGAGCGGGCGATCTTCGCGCCGCCACCGGGGCGGAGCTCGACGGCGTGCAGGACGGTACCCGTCGGGATGTTGCGCAGCGGCAGGTTGTTGCCGGGCTTGATGTCGGCGCCGGGACCGGCCTCGACGGTGTCACCCTGCGACAGCTTGTTCGGCGCCACGATGTAGCGCTTGGTGCCGTCCGCGTAGTGCAGCAGCGCGATGCGCGCCGTGCGGTTCGGGTCGTACTCGATGTGCGCGACCTTGGCCGGCACGCCGTCCTTGTCGTGACGACGGAAGTCGATCACGCGGTAGGCGCGCTTGTGGCCACCACCCTTGTGGCGGGTCGTGATCCGACCGGAGTTGTTGCGACCGCCGGTCTTCGACAGCGGACGAACCAGCGACTTCTCCGGCTCAGAGCGCGTGATCTCGACGAAGTCGGCAACGCTCGAGCCGCGGCGGCCGGGCGTCGTCGGCTTGTGCTTACGGATTCCCATGGAAGTTGTCCTCGATCTGCTCTCGTCCGGCTCAGCCGACCGGACCACCGAAGATGTCGATCGAACCCTCGCGGAGGGTGACGATCGCACGCTTCGTGTCCTTGCGCTTGCCCAGGCCGTAACGCGTACGACGCGCCTTGCCCTTGCGGTTGATCGTGTTCACCGAGGCGACCTTGACACCGAAGACCTGCTCGACCGCGATCTTGATCTCGGTCTTGTTGGCGTCCGGGTCCACGACGAAGGTGTACTTGCCCTCGTCGAGGAGGTTGTAGGACTTCTCGGAGACGACCGGCGCGATCAGGATGTCGCGCGGGTCCTTCGTCACGGCGGTCACTTGGTGGCCTCCTTCTCGGATGCTGCCTCGACCTCGGCCTCTGCCTCCGTCGCGACCGCCTTCACCGACTTGCCCGTGGTCGGGCCCGCCACGAACGCGTCGAGCGCGCCCTGGGTGAAGACGACGTCGTCGGAGACGAGCACGTCGTAGGTGTTCAGCTGGTCCGCCGTCAGCAGGTGGACCTGCTCGACGTTGCGGAGCGACTTGATGGTCAGCTCGTCCGAGCGCTCCGTGACGACCAGCACGTGCTTGCGGTCCGTCAGCTTCGCGATCGTGCTGAGCGCGGTCTTGGTCGACGGGACACCGTCGATGCCGAAGCCCGACACCACGTGCACGCGACCCGCGCGAGCGCGGTCGGAGAGGGCACCGCGCAGGGCGGCCGCCTTCATCTTCTTCGGCGTGCGCTGGTCGTACTTGCGCGGCTGCGGGCCGTGGACGGTGCCACCGCCGGCGAACTGCGGGGCGCGGGTCGAACCCTGACGGGCGCGGCCGGTGCCCTTCTGCTTGTACGGCTTGCGACCACCGCCGCGGACCTCGCCGCGGGTCTTGGTGGACGCCGTGCCCTGACGCGACGCAGCGCGCTGGGCGACGACCACCTGGTGGATCAGCGGGACGTTCGTGGCGACGTCGAAGACCTCGGCGGGGAGCTCGGCGGTGCCGGACTTCTTGCCGGTGGCGTCGAGCACGTCGACGTTCAGGTTAGCCATCTGTCTCAGGCTCCCTTCGCGGCGGTACGGACGAGGACGATGCCGCCCTTCGGACCCGGGACCGCGCCCTTGACGAGCAGCAGACCCTTCTCCGCGTCGACCGCGTGGACGGTCAGGTTCTGGACGGTCTTGCGGGCGTGGCCCATGCGACCGGCCATCCGCATGCCCTTGAACACGCGCGAGGGCGTGGAGGCGCCGCCGATCGAACCCGGCTTGCGGTGGTTGCGGTGCGCACCGTGCGAGGCGCCCACGCCGGAGAAGCCGTGACGCTTCATGACGCCGGCGGTGCCCTTGCCCTTGGTGGTTCCGACGACGTCGACCACGGCCCCGGCCTCGAAGGCCTCGGCGGTGATCTCCTGGCCGGTGGTGTACTCACCGGCGTTGTCGGTACGGACCTCGACGACGTGACGGCGCGGCGTGACGCCGGCCTTCTCGAAGTGGCCCTTGAGCGGCTTGGTGACCTTGCGGGGGTCGATCTGCCCGGCAGCGAGCTGGACGGCGGCGTAGCCGTCGGCCTCCGCGTCGCGGACCTGCGTCACCACGTTGGTGGGGACGGCGACGACGGTGACCGGCACGAGCTTGCCCGCGTCGTCCCACGTCTGCGTCATGCCGAGCTTGGTGCCGAGCACCGCGGTCATGTTCTTCTGCTGGTTGGTCATGATCTCCAGCCTCAGAGCTTGATCTCGATGTTCACGTCAGCCGGCAGATCGATGCGCATCAGCGAGTCGACCGCCTTCGGCGTGGGATCGATGATGTCGATCAGGCGCTTGTGCGTGCGCATCTCGAAGTGCTCACGGCTGTCCTTGTACTTGTGAGGCGACCGGATGACGGTGAAGACGTTCTTCTCCGTCGGCAGCGGCACCGGACCCACGACCGTCGCACCAGCGCGTGTCACCGTGTCGACGATCTTGCGCGCCGAGCTGTCGATGACCTCGTGGTCGTAGGACTTGAGCCGGATGCGGATCTTCTGTCCCGCCATGGCGTCGTCTGACTCTCTCTCTCGAACCGCTAATGTCCGACCCCCGCGCTCGGGCGTGTCGCGTAGTGCGAGACGCTCGGGCGCACGCCTGTCCGGCGTTGGGGCCGTTGATTGTGGACCGCTGCGCGGACCACGACGTATGTCCAGCCTGTCGAAACACGTGTGTGCGTGGGGCGTTCCGCGTATCGACAGCAGGCATCCCCACGACCCCCTCCGAGGAGGGTGACCGCTCCTGGTGACACCACCGGCCTGGAGGCCGTGGCGTGCACCGCGGTGCTACACACTGTTCGACACGAGAAAGAACGCGCCCGTGACAGGCAACTTGACCATCTTGCCATACGAGGACCCGGGAGACCAAGTCCTCAGGGGTGTGACGCCGGACGCACCCGAGGCCCGGGCCCCGCACAGGGGGCCCGGGCCTCGGACGGACCGGTGGAGCTCAGCTCCCCGAGGTCACCGAGTGATCAGGAGATCACTTGATGATCTTGGTGACACGGCCGGAACCGACCGTGCGGCCACCCTCACGGATGGCGAAGCCGAGGCCCTCCTCCATGGCGATCGGCTGGATCAGCTCGACCGACATGTCGGTGTTGTCGCCCGGCATGACCATCTCGGTGCCCTCGGGCAGCGTGATGACACCGGTGACGTCGGTGGTCCGGAAGTAGAACTGCGGACGGTAGTTCGAGTAGAACGGGTTGTGACGGCCACCCTCGTCCTTGCCCAGGATGTAGACCTGCGCCTCGAAGTTCGTGTGCGGGGTGATCGAACCCGGCTTCACGACGACCTGGCCGCGCTCGACGTCCTCACGCTTGAGACCACGCAGGAGGAGACCGGTGTTGTCGCCGGCCTGCGCCTGGTCCATCTGCTTGTGGAAGGTCTCGATACCGGTGACCGTCGTCTTCTGCGGGGAGCGGATGCCGACGATCTCGACCTCGGAGTTGATGTCGAGCGTGCCACGCGCCACCTTGCCGGTGACGACCGTGCCACGGCCGGTGATCGTGAAGACGTCCTCGATCGGCATGAGGAACGGCTTGTCGAGCTCGCGGACGGGCTCGGGGACGTTCTCGTCCACGGCCTCCATGAGCTCCAGGATCTTCTTGGTCCACTCGGGGTCACCCTCGAGGGCCTTCAGACCGGAGACGCGCACGACCGGAGCGTTGTCGCCGTCGAACTCCTGCGACGACAGCAGCTCGCGGACCTCCATCTCGACGAGCTCGAGGAGCTCCTCGTCCTCGACCATGTCGGACTTGTTCAGCGCCACGAGCAGGTAGGGGACGCCCACCTGGCGGGCCAGGAGGACGTGCTCGCGCGTCTGGGCCATCGGGCCGTCCGTCGCGGCGACCACGAGGATGGCGCCGTCCATCTGCGCCGCACCCGTGATCATGTTCTTGATGTAGTCGGCGTGCCCCGGCGCGTCCACGTGAGCGTAGTGACGGTTCGGCGTCTCGTACTCGATGTGGGCGATGTTGATCGTGATGCCGCGCTGCTTCTCCTCCGGCGCGGCGTCGATCTCGTCGAAGTTCTTCAGGGTGTTCGACGGGAGGTCGGGGTACGTCTCGGCGAGCGTCTTCGAGATCGCGGCCGTCAGCGTCGTCTTACCGTGGTCGACGTGACCGATGGTGCCGACGTTGACGTGCGGCTTGGTCCGCTCGAACTTGGCCTTAGCCACTGGGGTCCTCCTGGGACTTGGGTAGATGTTCCGAACGTTGCGAGTGTCGGCCGATCAAGCCTAACCCTCGGGGCGTTGCGGTTTCCTACAGGTTGATGGTTGTGCAGGTGTTCGACCTGTGGGGACTCACTCGCCCCGGGTCTTCTTGATGATCTCCTCAGCCACGGCCTTGGGAACCTCGCCGTAGCTGTCGAACTGCATCGAGTACACGGCGCGGCCCTGCGTCTTGGAACGCAGGTCCCCGATGTACCCGAACATCTCGCTCAACGGTACCTGGGCGCGCACGACCTTGACGCCCGTGGCATCCTCCATGGACTGGATCAGTCCACGACGCGAGTTGATGTCGCCGATGACGTCGCCCATGTACTCCTCGGGCGTGCGCACCTCGACGGCCATGAGGGGCTCCAGCAGCACCGGGTCGGCGCGGCGGACACCCTCCTTGAACACCATGGAGCCGGCGATCTTGAACGCCATCTCCGAGGAGTCGACGTCGTGGTACGCCCCGTCGATGAGCGTGGCCTTGACGCCGACCACCGGGAAGCCGGCCAGCACACCCTGCTGCATGGCCGCCTGGATACCGGCGTCCACCGACGGGATGTACTCGCGCGGGATCCGACCACCGGTGACCGCGTTGTCGAACTCGTAGAGCTCGCCCTCCGTGGTCTCCAGCGGCTCGAAGGTCACCTGGACCTTCGCGAACTGACCCGAGCCACCGGTCTGCTTCTTGTGCGTGTAGTCGATCTTCTCCGCCTTGCGACGGATCGTCTCGCGGTACGCGACCTGCGGCTTGCCGACGTTGGCCTCGACCTTGAACTCCCGCTTCATGCGGTCGACCAGGATGTCGAGGTGGAGCTCGCCCATACCGCCGATGACGGTCTGGCCGGTCTCCTCGTCCAGCTTCACGCGGAACGTCGGGTCCTCCTCGGCGAGCTTCTGGATCGCCGTGGAGAGCTTCTCCTGGTCCGCCTTGGTCTTCGGCTCGATGGCCACGTCGATCACGGGCTCCGGGAAGGTCATCGACTCGAGGATGACCTGGGAGTCCGGCGCGCTCAGGGTGTCACCGGTGGTGGTGTCCTTGAGCCCGATGAACGCGTAGATGTGGCCGGCCTGGGCCTCGGGGACCGGGTTCTCCTTGTTGGAGTGCATCTGGAAGAGCTTCCCGATGCGCTCCTTCTTGCCCTTGGTCGTGTTGTAGACCTGGGCGCCCTGCTCCACCTTGCCCGAGTACACCCGGACGTAGGTGAGCTTGCCGAAGAACGGGTGCGAGGCGACCTTGAAGGCCAGCGCCGAGAAGGGCTCCGAGGCGTCGGAGTGACGCTCGATGATCTTCTCCTCGTCCTTGGCGTCGTGGCCCTGGACGGCGGGGACGTCCAGCGGCGACGGCAGGTAGTCGATCACGGCGTCGAGCATGGGCTGCACGCCCTTGTTCTTGAACGCCGAACCGCACAGGACGGGGAACGCCTCGGAGTTGACGACGAGCTTGCGGATTCCGCCCTTGATCTCGTCGATCGTGAGCTCTTCACCGCCGAGGTACTTCTCGAGCAGCTCCTCGTCCGTCTCCGCGACGGCCTCGATGAGCTCGCTGCGGTACTCCTCGGCCTTCTCCTGGAGGTCGGCCGGGATGTCCTCGATCTCGTACTTCTCGCCGAGCGCGGTCTCGCCGTGCCAGACCAGCGCCTTCATCTGCAGCAGGTCGACGACGCCGGTGAAGTCGTTCTCGGCACCGATCGGCAGCTGGATGACCAGCGGCTTGGCCTTGAGGCGCTCGACGATCGTCTTGACCGTGAAGTAGAAGTCGGCACCCAGCTTGTCCATCTTGTTGACGAAGCAGATGCGCGGGACGTCGTACTTGTCGGCCTGACGCCACACCGTCTCCGACTGCGGCTCGACACCCTCCTTGCCGTCGAACACGGCGACGGCACCGTCGAGGACGCGGAGCGAACGCTCCACCTCGACCGTGAAGTCCACGTGCCCGGGGGTGTCGATGATGTTGATCTGGTTGTCGTTCCAGTAGCAGGTCGTCGCGGCGGACGTGATCGTGATGCCGCGCTCCTGCTCCTGCTCCATCCAGTCCATCGTCGACGCACCGTCGTGCGTCTCACCGATCTTGTAGTTGACACCCGTGTAGTACAGGATGCGCTCGGTGGTGGTGGTCTTGCCGGCATCGATGTGGGCCATGATGCCGATGTTGCGGACCTTCTTCAGGTCGGTCAGCACGTCGAGTGCCACGGTGTCTTACCCCTCGGGTCAGTGGGACGTCGGAACCGGTGCGGAGACCCGGCGTCTGCCGGCTCCAGATCCGCGGACGACCCCGGGATGCTCCCGGGGTCGTCCCAGCGCATCACCAGCGGTAGTGCGCGAAGGCCTTGTTGGACTCGGCCATCTTGTGCATGTCCTCGCGGCGCTTGACCGCGGCACCGAGGCCGTTCGAGGCGTCGAGGATCTCGTTCATCAGACGCTCGGTCATCGTCTTCTCACGGCGAGCGCGGGAGAAGTCGGTGAGCCAGCGCAGCGCCAGCGTCGTCGACCGGGACGGCCGGACGTCCACCGGGACCTGGTAGGTCGCGCCGCCGACTCGGCGGGAGCGGACCTCGAGGGCCGGACGGACGTTCTCGAGCGCACGCTTGAGGACGACGACCGGGTCCTGGTCGGTCTTGTCGCGGACGCCCTCGAGGGCGCCGTAGACGATCGACTCGGCGGTGGACTTCTTGCCGTCGAGCAGGACCTTGTTGATCAGCTGCGTCACGACGGGCGACCCGTAGACGGGGTCGACGATGAGCGGCCGCTTGGGGGCCGGACCCTTACGAGGCATCAGGCCTTCTCCTTCTTCGCGCCGTACCGGGAACGCGCCTGCTGACGGCCCTTGACACCCTGGGTGTCGAGCGCGCCGCGCACGATCTTGTAGCGGACACCGGGAAGGTCCTTCACACGGCCGCCGCGCACGAGCACGATCGAGTGCTCCTGCAGGTTGTGACCGACACCGGGGATGTAGGCCGTGACCTCGATGCCGGAGGAAAGCTTCACACGCGCGACCTTGCGGAGCGCGGAGTTCGGCTTCTTGGGGGTGGTGGTGTACACACGGGTGCACACGCCGCGCCGCTGAGGGGAACCCTTGAGGGCCGGGGTCTTCGACTTCCCGGCCTTCGAGGTCCGGCCCTTGCGGACGAGCTGCTGGATCGTAGGCACTACGTCTCCGTCGTCTCTCGAGCTCACGAGGGCCTGGTGGCCCTCGACGGTGGTCTGTCTGGCTTGTGCGTGCCGATCGCAGGCGGCACCCGCGATCCTCACGGACCGCAACGCCACTTACCACCGGCTCGATGGCCCGGGTCCGCTCCCCCGTCCTTACGAACGGTCCGAGCGGTCATCCGGGATGCTCGTGCACGCATCGGCGGCGCCTCCGGCGGCTCTCCCGAGAGATGCTGTGGAGCACTCCTCGGGCGACCAGCGGGATGCACGGTGCGACGGCACGGGCACGGCTTCCTAGGCTACCGCCGGAAACAAGCGGGGTCAAAGGGCGAGACGGCGGCCCCGCTGTGACGTCCGTCGCCCCGCCCGGCGACAACCCCGACGACCGCCCCGACCCGCACCGATGCACCCCAGCCGCCTCCGCCGTCGTCCCGCGACCGTTCCGCAGCAACGACGACGGCGCGGGGAGACCCGCCGTCGTTCCGGTCGTCCGCATTCCCGAAGTGGAGCGCCCCCAGGGGCGCGT
>NZ_JALKAT010000043.1:0-25697 GCF_023015685.1 Isoptericola sp. S6320L | reverse complement strand
TCGCGGATCTCGACCGTGGCGGTCGAGTCCGGGGTGTAGCCGGTGCCGTCGACGGTGACGGTGTCACCGGGTGCGGCGGTGTCCGGGGTGACCGTCACGGCCAGGTCGAGCACCTCGACGGCGCGCACCGTGGAGGAGGCGAGGTCGACCTGGGCGAGCGGCGTGCCGCCCGGCAGCAGGGTGAGTGTCAACGCCCGCTGCGTGAACGACTCGGTACCCGTGGGGTCGTGCGCCGGGAGCTCGCCAGGCTGCTCCTGGACGTTCGCCACGAGGCTCACGACCGTGTTGAGCGACTCGAGCGCCGGCGACAGGGCCGCCAGTGTCGGGCCGACCACGGCAGTGTTGATGGTGCCGGCCAGCGTGCTGACCAGCCCGGTGTCCTCGTCGAAGAGCACGTCGTTCAGTGGCCCGGCGAGGGCATTGGTGAGGTCTCCGAGCGGGAGGGTCACCGGGAGCCCGGCCAGCGAGATCGTCAGCGACGCGTCGCCAGAGTCCACCGTGCCGTTGACGACGTCCCCGACGGTGCTGTCCAGGCTGATGTCCAGTGCAGTGAGACCGCCGAGGATGCTTCCCTCCGCGGTGAAGGTCAGCGATGCCGACTGCAGCGCGGTCTCGACCGCGTCCACCAGGGCGAGCGTCAGATCGTCGAGCGCGGCGCTGAGACCGGCCGTGATCGCAGCCAGTGCGTCCGCGGACAGCACCTCGGTGTTCGGGTCGAAGTCGTTCAGCGACCCCTCACCACCCAGGATGGTGTCCAGGTCGACGTCGATGGTGCCGGCCCCGACGTTGATGACCACGCCTTCGTCGCCGAAGTCCTCGTCGAGCACGGGCGCCAGGGCCGCCTCGGTGTCCAGGGTGATCGCCGAGTCGACGGTCAGGTTGGAACCGAGCGCTGCCAGCACCGGGTCGAGGACGCCGATCGTCCCGAGCGCGTCCGACAGCAGCCCGTCCGGCCCGACCAGCTCGTCGACCGAACCGTCCACGGCCGGAACGATCTCGTCGTCGACGAGGGTCGCGATGTCGGAGACGGCCGGGCTGTCGATCGCCAGCGTCGCGCCGGCGATCTGGTAGTCACCGACAGGGTCTCCACCACCGGGCCACTCGGCTTGCGAGGAGAGCGCGCCGAGCTCGAGGTCGAGCTCGGACAGCACCCCGTCGAGCCCGGCATCCGCGAGCAGCGGCGTGAGTGACACGCTCGCGTCGGACGGGAAGGCGGCGGAGCCCCCTGCCTCGATGGCGCCCTGGTCGCTGACCGCACCGGACGCGGCGGCTGCGCCGTCCACGTCGGCGGCGGCGTACTGGTTGACGGCGCCGAGCTCGATGAGACCGTTCTCCCCGAGCAGCGACAGCCCGCCGCCCAGGTCGACGGCGACGGCGTTGAGCACGTCGGCCGCCAGCGGGTTGGTCTCGAGCTCGCTGCCGGACGGGTACTCGGCGAGGGCACCTTGGACCTCGGCGATGTCGTCCAGGTTGATCCCCGCGGCCTCGCCGCCGAGGAAGGTGCCGAGAGCCTCGCTCTCGTCGGTCGGTACTGCCTGGGCGGGGATGCCGGTCAGCGCCGCAGCGCCGACCACCCCCGCCGCGACGGCGAAGGCCGTCGCTCCCCGGGCATGCCTCGATCGTCTTCTGTGACGTGGAGGTGGTGAGTTCGCCGGTCGTGAACTGGCGTGCTCGTGCTGCTGACGCTGTGCGGCCATGAAGTGCCCCCCTAGGCAATTGCCATCCGCTAGTCGCTTGCGGCAACGACGCTACGTGACGCATCTCACGGCTGCGACCGGGGGAAAACTTCACCCAGGAATTTCACCCGCTCAGGGTGTGACCCGCAGGAATCAGGCGTTGGTGACCGCCAGGGCCACGTTGTGCCCGCCGAACCCGAACGAGTTGTTGATGGCCACGACGTCTCCGTCGGGCAGCGCGGAGGGCGTGTCCCGGACGAGCGGCACCTGGAGCTCCGGGTCGGGATTGGCGACGTTGATCGTCGGCGGAGCGAGCCGCTCGTGGACGGCCTTCACGGTGAACAAGGTCTCGAGCGCACCGGCGCCGCCGAGGAGGTGGCCCGTCATGGACTTCGTCGCGGAGAGCTGGACGTGGTCGGCGTCCGAGCCCAGGAGAGTGCGGATCGACCGGGTCTCCGTCAGGTCCCCGACCTTGGTGGAGGTGGCGTGCGCGTTGACGTGGACGACGTCCGGGCCGGTCACGTCGGCGTCGGCGAGCGCCCGGCGCATGGCCGCGACCTGCCCCTTGCCGTCGGGGTCGGGGGAGGTGATGTGGTAGGCGTCGGCCGAGAGGCCCACGCCGGCGAGCCGCGCGTAGACCCGGGCACCGCGAGCAGCCGCGTGCTCGGCGCTCTCCAGCACGACGACGGCCGCGCCCTCGCCGATGACGAACCCGTCGCGGTCGACGTCGTACGGGCGCGACGCGCCGGCCGGGTCGTCGTTGCGCAGGGAGAGGGTGCGGGAGGCGGCGAAGGCCGCGATCGGCATGGGGTGGATGGTGGCCTCGGTACCACCGCAGACGACGACGTCCGCGCGGCCGTTGCGGATCATGTCCATGCCGTAGCCGATGGCCTCGGCACCGGAGGCGCAGGCGGAGACCAGGGCGTGCGCTCCGGCCTGCGCGCCCAGCTCGAGCGAGACGTAGGCGGCCGGCGAGTTCGGCATGAGCATCGGCACCGTCATCGGCAGCACGCGGCGGGCACCGCGCTCCCGGAGCGTGTCCCAGCCGTCCAGGGTGGTCCAGATGCCACCGATGCCGGAGGACACGACGGCGCCGAGCCGTTCGCCGTCGACCTCGGGAGCCCCGGCGTCCTGCCACGCCTCGCGAGCCGCGATCATCGCGTACTGCGTGGACGGGTCCATGCGCTTGATCTCGGGGCGAGGGAGGACCTCGTCCGGCTTGACCTTGATGGTCGCGGCGAACGTGACGGGGATGCCGTACTTCTCCGACCAGTCGTTCTCCATGGTCCGCGCGCCGGACTCGCCGGCCAGGGCGGCCGACCAGGTCGTGGGCACGTCGCCACCGAGCGGGGTGGTGGCGCCGAGGCCGGTGACGACGACCTCGCGCGAGGCAGCTGCGGTCATGGTGAAGCTCCTGAGGTTTCAGTGCGTGTGGTGTGCGGGGACCGCGCGGGCGGGCAGTGGTGCCCGCCCGCGCGGCGACGGCGTGGACCGCCGCTCAGGACTGAGCGGGTCAGGCCTGTGCGCCCTCGATGTACTTCACGGCGTCGCCGACGGTCGCGAGGTTCTTGACCTCGTCGTCCGGGATGCGGACGCCGAACTTGTCCTCGGCGTGGGTGACGATCGTCATCATCGACAGCGAGTCGATGTCGAGGTCGTCGGTGAAGGATTTCTCGGCGACGACGGCGTCGGTCGGCAGACCGGTCTCCTCGGCGACGATCTCGGCGAGGCCTTCGAGGATCTCGGAAGCGGTGTGAGCCATGGGGTGCGTATCTCCTTGAACGGGGTACCGGCCGTCCGGCACCGGGTCGGGGTGTGGCGGTGCGATTCTCGCGCACCGCCGGGTTCGGACTCTACGGGGCGTTGCTACGGGAGCACGACCACCTGGGCGGCGTAGACGAGCCCGGCGCCGAACCCGATCTGCAGCGCCAGGTCGCCGGGGCGTGCGCTGCCCTCGGAGAGCAGCCGCTCGGTGGCGAGCGGGATGGACGCCGCCGAGGTGTTGCCGGAGTCGGCGATGTCGCGGGCGACGACCACCGACTCGGGGAGCTTGAGCTGCTTGACCATCTGGTCGATGATCCGCATGTTCGCCTGGTGCGGCACGAACACCTGGATGTCGTCCGGCTCGACGCCCGCCTCCGCCATCGCCTTGGCGGCGATCGGTGCCATCTGGAAGCTGGCCCACTTGAAGACGGTCTGGCCGTCCTGGCGGAGCGTCGGCATGCCGAGCGTGCCGTCGGCCGCGAGCTCCTGCAGCGAGTGGGTCTGGCGGATCGCCTGCGACTTGGAGCCGTCCGAGCCCCAGACGGTCGGACCGATCCCCGGGAGGTCCGAGGGACCGACGACGGCGGCGCCGGCCCCGTCGCCCAGGAGGAACGAGATCGACCTGTCGGTGGGGTCGATGATGTCGCTGAGCTTCTCCGCCCCGATCACCAGGACGTTGCGGGCGGCACCGGAGCGCACGAGGGCGTCCGCCTGCCCGATGCCGTACGCGTACCCGGCGCAGGCCGCGGAGATGTCGTAGGCCGCGGCCGGTGTCGCGCCGAGCCGGTCGGCCAGCACGGCAGCTGCGGACGGCGTCTGGTGGAAGTAGGTGATCGTCGACAGGATCACCGCGTCGATGTCGGCACCGACCAGGCCGGCGGCGTCCAGCGCCTTGCGGGACGCGGCCTCGGCGAGGTCGAGCACGTCGACGTCGGCCGTGGCGCGCCGTCGCGTGACGATGCCGGTGCGCTGCCGGATCCACTCGTCGGAGGAGTCGATCGGGCCGGCGACGTCGTCGTTGGTGACGGTCTCGGTGCCGCGCTCGGCGGCGACGGCGAGGAGGCGCGAGTACCGGGCCGGCTCCGCCTGGCGCAGCGTCTTGCGCGCGTTCATGCCGCCGCGCCGACGGCGGAGTGGCGGTCGATGAGGTCGCGAGCGGCCTCGATGTCGTCGGGCGACTTCACGGCCACCGACTCGACTCCCTTGAGCGCGCGCTTCGCCAGTCCGGTCAGGACTCCGCCGGGTGCCAGCTCGAGGATGCCGGTGACACCGCGCTCCGCCAACGTCTCCTGGCACCGGTCCCAGCGCACGGGCGCCGTGACCTGTGCCGTGAGCCGGGCGAGGACGTCGGTCGACCGACCATGACCGTGCGCCCCCTCGCCGAGCCCGGAGTAGTCGGCGCCGTCGGCGTTGCTGAGCAGGGCCAGGCGGGGGTCGGTGGCGAGCCAGGTCGTGGCGACCTTCTCGAACGAGGTGCGTGCGGCGTCCATGAACGGCGTGTGGAACGCGCCGGCCACCGGCAGGGGGATCACGCGGGTCCGTGCGGGCGGGTTCTCGGCGAGCGTCGCGAGCCGTTCGTTGTCCCCGGCCGCGACGACCTGCCCGCCGCCGTTGACGTTGGCGGGGAAGAGCCCTGCGGCCTCGATGGCCGCCAGCACCTCGTCCGGGTCGCCCCCGACGACGGCGCTCATCCCGGACGGTGTCGAGGCCGCGGCGTCGGCCATCGCCCGGCCGCGGTGCGACACGAGGCCGACGGCGCCGGCGTCGTCCAGCACGCCGGCGACGGCGGCCGCGGCGAGCTCCCCGACCGAGTGTCCTGCGGTGACGTCGACGACGTCGGTCGTCGGGCGGCCGTCGAGGATCGCGCGCAGGGCGAGCAGCGAGGCCGAGACGATGAGCGGCTGGGCGACGGCGGTGTCACGGATGGTCTCCGCGTCCGAGGTCGTGCCGTGCAGCGTCAGGTCGCAGCCGGCGGCCGCGGAGAACGAGTCGAGCAGGTCGGTGGTTCCGGGCAGCTCCAGCCAGGGGCTGAGCATCCCGGGGGTCTGAGAGCCCTGTCCAGGGCAGACGACGGCGAGCACGTGACCCACGGTGCCACCTGCGACCCGCGCCGGAGCGTGGCGACCCGCACCAACCTCAGGGAAGGCGATTGTGGGAATCCTCAACCGCCGTCGGTCGCGTCAGTCCTCGGGGCCGAGCTGGCCCAGCGCCAGCGCCACCTGCAGGACGAACGACTCGCGGGCGTCGAGGGGGTCCCACCCGGTGATCTCGGAGACCTTCCGGAGCCGGTACCGGACCGTGTTGGGGTGCACGTAGAGCCGGCGGGCTGCCGCCTCGAGGGAGCGGCCCGTGCCCAGGTAGGCGGACAGCGTCTCCAGGACCGACCCGGTGGCCTCCTGCAGGGGGCGGTACGCCTGCGCGACCAGGATGCGACGCGCGGTGCGGTCACCGGTGAGCACGCGCTCCGGCAGCAGGTCGTCGGCCAGGACCGGCCGGGGTGCCTGCGGCCAGGCCGGTGCCGCGGCCAGACCCGCCAGGGCGGACCGGGCCGACGACGGCGCCTCGGTGATGTTCGCCACCACCGGCCCGAACACGACCGGTCCGGGCCCGAACCGGCCGATCAGGGAGCTCGCCGCCGTGACCAGGTCACCCTCGCCGCCGAGGACGAGGACGAGCCGGTCGCCGTGGATCCCCACGAGGGTGTCTCCGGCCGCACGCCGGGCGGCGCGCCGCAGGTCCGCCGTGCCGACGTCGTCCAGGCCCGACGTGGCCTCGCCGACGACGACCAGCGCGTGCCCCCGCCCGGTCCAGCCGAGCGCCGAGACGCGCGAGCGCAGGGCGTCGTCCGTGTCGCCGCGCACGATGGCGTCGACCACCAGGGCCTCCAGGCGGGCGTCCCAGGCGCCGCGGACCTCGGCGGCCCGGGCGTACACCTCCGCCGCGGAGAAGGCGACCTCGCGCGAGTAGCGCAGCACCGCCTCGCGCAGCTCGCGCTCGTAGCCGGGGGAGGCGATCTGGTCCGAGTGCGACTCCACGACGTCGACCATCAGGCGCACGAGCTGCAGCGTGTGCTGCAGGGAGATCGAGCGGGTCAGCTCCGGCGGCGCCGCCGCGAACATCTCGCCCACGCCGTGCGGGGTCTGCTTCGGGTCCGCGAACCACGTGACGAACGCGTTGATGCCGGTCTGCGCCACGAGGGCCACGTACGAGCGGTCCTCGGCCGGCAGCTGGCGGTACCAGGCGACCTCCTCGTCGAGGCGGCGCATGGCCGCTGCGGTGAGCAGGCCGAGGCCTTCGCGGACGCGCTGGACGTTCTCGTCGCGCGAGACGGTCGAGGTCGGCATGCCTCGAGGATAGGGCCATCGTTGTGGGGAGTACACAAACTCGTACTGACGGTCGTTCGATGAGTGGCTGGTCCGGCCTCGAGAGCGCTTAGCCGATATGGTCGAGACATGGCTCTCATGCCCCGACTCCGACAGCTCCTCCGCCGACAGCGCTCGACGTCGCGCGTGGGGACGCGGCGGCCGACGGAGACCCGCCGCTTCGGGGACACGGTCCACGAGGACGCGCTGCGGGCGATGCTGCACGACGACCCCAACGACGCCCGCGCGTTCGACGCGCTGGCCGACCTCGTCCGCCGGCGGGCGGTCGAACCCAGCACCGAGGACCCGCTGACCGCGCCGGAGGAGGAGGTCCACCGTCAGGAGGCGGCGGACCTGGCCGTGTGGTCGCTCGCGGAAGAGCTCGCCGGCCATCCCAAGGCCTGGCGTCCGCTCCTGGAGCTGGGTCGGCTCTCCGTGGTCGAGGACCCGGAGGGCGCCTCCCGCCGGTTCGCCACGGCCACCGAGCGTGACCGCACCGGGGGTGCTCTCGCGGAGAGCCTGCAGATCCTGCGAGACGCCGGGATGCCGGTCGAGGCGCTCGGGCTCGGGATCGGCCACTGGCGCGTGCGCGAGCAGACGATCGAGGTGGGCCGCCAGCTCGTGCTCGCCGCGATCGAGGCCGACCGCGTCTTCGAGGCCCGCCAGCACCTGGCCACCCTCGAGGAGCACCCGGACGCGGACTCCGTGGCCTCGGTGCGGCCGGAGCTGACCGCGGCGATCGAGGCCGCGGAGGGCGCGGACGTCACCACCCCCGGATCGCCGGGGTAGCGCGCCTCCCGCCGAGGTAGTGGCTCACGTGCCGAGGTAGTACACCCGGGGACGACGACGGCCCCCGCTCCGAGAGATCGGTGCGGGGGCCGTCGTGGTGTGGCGGGACGGTCAGCTGTCGCCGCCGACCGAGCCGGACGTGCCGGCCGTGACGTCGGTCAGCCGGTACTTCTCGACCGCCTGGGCGACGACCTCCCGAGGCACCTCGCCGCGACGGGCGAGCTGCTGCAGCGTCTTGACGACCATCGACGGACCGTCGATGAGGAAGTAGCGACGGGCCGCGGCGCGGGTGTCCGAGAAGCCGAAGCCGTCGGCACCGAGCACCGCGTAGTCGCCCGGGACCCAGGCCCGGATCTGGTCGGGGACCAGGTGGTCGTAGTCGCTCGACGCCACGAACGGACCGGAGGCGCCGGAGAGCTTCTGCGTCACGTACGGGACGCGCGGCTCGGACGCCGGGTCGATCAGGGCGTCCTTCTCCGCAGCGAGCGCGTCACGGCGCAGCTCGTTCCAGCTGGTCACCGACCACACGTCGGCCGAGACGCCCCAGTCGTCACGCAGCAGCTGCTGCGCCTCGAGCGCCCACGGCACACCGACGCCGGACGCGAGGAGCTGAGCCTTGGGGCCCTCGCCACCCTCGACCGAGACACGGTGGATGCCACGCAGGATGCCCTCGACGTCGACGTCGACGTCGTCCGGCTCGGCGGGCTGGACCATCGGCTCGTTGTACACCGTGAGGTAGTACATGACGTTCTGGTCCCGGCCGTCGCTGCCGTCGCCGTACATCCGCTCGATGCCGTCCCGCACGATGTGCCGGATCTCGTAGCCGTACGCCGGGTCGTACTGCACCATCGCGGTGTTCGTCCCCGCCAGCAGCGGCGAGTGGCCGTCCGCGTGCTGCAGGCCCTCACCGGTCAGGGTGGTGCGTCCCGCCGTCGCGCCGATGATGAACCCGCGCGTCAGCTGGTCGCCGGCAGCCCAGAACTGGTCGCCGGTGCGCTGGAAGCCGAACATCGAGTAGAAGATGTAGAACGGCACCATGTGCTCGCCGTGCGTGGCGTACGAGGTGCCCACCGCCTGGAAGGCGGCCGCGGAACCGGCCTCGTTGATGCCGGTGTGCATGATCTGCCCGGACTCGGACTCCTTGTAGCTCAGCATGAGCTCGCGGTCGACGGCGAGGTAGTTCTGGCCGACGGTGTTGAAGATCTTCGCGCTGGGGAAGATCGCGTCGAGCCCGAACGTGCGTGCCTCGTCGGGGATGATCGGCACGATGCGCGGGCCGAGCTCCTTGTCCTTGATGAGGTCCTTGAGCAGGCGCACGAACGCCATGGTCGAGGCGACCTCCTGCGTGCCCGAGCCCTTCTTCAGCAGCTCGTAGGTCTTCGCCTCGGGCAGCGTGACCGGCTTGGCCTTCGCGCGACGCTCGGGGACGAAACCGCCGAGCTGACGGCGGCGCTCCAGCATGTACTGCACCGCGTCGTCGTCCATGCCCGGGTGGTAGTACGGCGGCAGGTTCGGCTCGGCGTCGATCTGCTCGTCCGACAGGGGGATGTGCAGCGAGTCGCGCAGCACCTTGAGGTCGGTGTTCTTGACCTTCTTCATCTGGTGCGTGGCGTTGCGGCCGGCGAACCCGGAACCCAGCGCGTAGCCCTTGACGGTCTGCGCGAGGATGACGGTCGGCTGGCCGGTGTGCGCCCGCGCCGCGGCGTAGGCGGCGTAGATCTTGCGGTAGTCGTGACCGCCGCGCTTCATGTTCCAGATGTCGTCGTCGGTCATGTTCTCGACGAGAGCCTTGGTCCGCGGGTCGCGGCCGAAGAAGTGCTCGCGGATGAACGCGCCCGACTCGGCCCGGTAGGTCTGGAAGTCGCCGTCCGGCGTGGAGTTCATGAGGTTGACCAGGGCGCGGTCCTTGTCCGCGTTGAGCAGTGCGTCCCACTCGCGGCCCCAGACGACCTTGATGACGTTCCAGCCGGCGCCGCGGAACTGCGCCTCCAGCTCCTGCATGATCTTGCCGTTGCCACGCACCGGGCCGTCGAGGCGCTGCAGGTTGCAGTTGACCACGAACGTCAGGTTGTCGAGGCCCTGGTGCGCCGCGTGCTGGATCAGCCCGCGTGACTCCGGCTCGTCCATCTCGCCGTCGCCGAGGAACGCCCAGACGTCCTGCTGGCTCGTGTCCTTGATCCCACGGTTGTGCAGGTACTTGTTGGTCCACGCCTGGTAGATGGCCGAGGCCGGGCCGAGGCCCATGGAGACCGTCGGGAACTCCCAGAAGTCCTGCATGAGGCGCGGGTGGGGGTACGAGGGCAGGCCGCCGCCGGGGTGCGACTTCTCCTGGCGGAACCCGTCGAGCTGGTCGGCGCTGAGGCGGCCCTCGAGGAAGGCGCGGGCGTACATGCCGGGCGAGGAGTGGCCCTGGAAGTAGACCTGGTCGCCGCCGCCGGCGTGGTCCTTGCCGCGGAAGAAGTGGTTGAGGCCGACCTCGGTGAGGGTCGCGACGGAGGCGTAGGAGGAGATGTGACCACCGACGGACAGTCCGGGACGCTGTGCGCGGGTCACCATGACCGCGGCGTTCCAACGGTTCCAGGAGCGGTACTTGCGCTCCATGACCTCGTCGCCCGGGAAGTACGGCTCCTCGTGCACGCCGATGGTGTTGACGTACGGGGTCGCCACCGAGGTAGGGATCTGCACGCTGCGCTCACGAGCGCGACGCATCAGATTGAGCATCACGTAGCGCGCCCGCGGGCCGCCCTTGTCGTCGATCAGCCCGTCCAGGGACTCCACCCACTCCGACGTCTCGGACGGGTCGATGTCCGGTACAGCGCTGAGCAGACCGTCGATCAGCGGTCCGGTCTCGTCGTACGAAGCCACCAGCAACCTCTCTCTTCTGCGGGCTGCCGCCATGGTCCGGCGACCGCTCGTGTCAGGCGTCCCGTACAGGATCGGCCGCGTCGCCGGGGTCGCGACGGCGCGGTCCACCCACGGGTGGTCACTACTCATTGTGTCCTGACTTTCTGCGCCCGGACACCAGGTGGCGGTCAAGAATCCGTGATCTACGTCATGGTGATGTGTCCGGACTCGGTCGAGGACGCCGGCAGGGGCGGTGGACCGGCGCGCATGAGGGCGCCGCGTGCACTACCTTGACGCTCACAGGCGCACCGCTGGGTGCGCCTGACGACGACGGAAGGAACGTAGGTCCACGTGGGACAGCAGGCGGAAAGCCCGGCCGAGCGATTCGGGTTCACCACCGGTCAGGTCGTGCAGGAGTTCGGGTGGGACGACGACGTCGACGAGCCTCTGCGCCAAGCGCTCGAGGGCATGGCCGGCGGCGAGCTCGTGGACGAGGACTACGGGGACGTCATCGACGGGGTCATCGTCTGGTGGCGCAAGGAGGACGGCGACCTGACGGACATGCTGGTCGACGTCCAGACCGCGCTCGACGACGGCGGGCAGGTCTGGCTCCTGACGCGCAAGCCGCGGCGAGAGGGCCACGTGGCTCACGAGGAGATCATGGAGGCCGCGACCACCGCAGGCCTCCACGCGACCAGCACGTTCGCCGCGGGCGACGACTGGTCCGCGACGCGACTGGCGCCGCGCGGTCGGTAGCCCCGCTATGAGCGGATCCGTCCCGCGCGCCGGCGATCCGGCACCGGACTTCACGCTGCCGGACACGCACGGCACGCCGACCCAGCTGGCAGACCTCCGGGGCCAGAGCGTCCTCCTGGTCTTCTTCCCCTTCGCCTTCTCCGGCACGTGCACCGCCGAGCTGAGCGAGCTGCGGGACACCGTCGAGGACTTCGAGGCGGCCGGGGTGCGCCTGCTGGCCGTCTCCACCGATCCGGTCTTCACCCTCAAGGCGTGGCAGGAGATCGAGGGCTTCGGTTTCGACCTGCTCAGCGACTTCTGGCCCCACGGGGCGGCGGCGAGCGCGTTCGGAGTGTTCGACGAGGAGTCCGGGCACGCTCTACGAGGATCGTTCCTGGTCGACGCCGACGGGATCGTCCGCTGGTCCCTGGTCCGCCCGCGGGGCGCGCGTCGCGAGCTCGACGAGTACCGGGCAGCCCTCGCGGAGATCTGATCGGCTGCCCGTTGCGGGCACGCCTGCCCGCTTCGTCCCGCAGGCCCGCTCCGGGCCGGTATCCTTTCCTGCGCTGCCAGGGCCGCGTTCGCACGCGGCACGCCAGGGCCTGTAGCTCAGTTGGTCAGAGCGCCACGTTTACACCGTGGATGTCGGGGGTTCGAGTCCCTCCGGGCCCACCACCCGCGTCTCGCGCGCCGAGCTGCTTCGAGCGCGGCGTGCGCAGCCCGCGTATCGTCGTCTCTGCAGGTCAATCCGCACGGACAGAACTTCAGCGCGGTGGTTCATCGCAGTTCGGCAAACGGGGCGAACACCTGACGCGCGCCAGGACCAGGGCCGAACGGCTCCCGGCGACCGGACGTTGCTGAGGACCTTCAGCACTTCCGCCTGGGCGTGCGGAGGCGAACGCTGGAAGGCCGAGGCAGCGTGAGGAGCCCCATGAACGAGTCGGCGCCCGTCGCACTGACGTTCCTCGGTGCCGCCGGGACGGTCACCGGGAGCCGGTTCCTGCTCGAGCTCGGCGATCGACGGCTCCTGGTCGACTGTGGTCTCTACCAGGGTGAGCGGCGGTGGCGGCGGATGAACTGGGAGACCTTCCCTGTCCCGCCGGCGACTATCGACGGCGTGGTCCTCACCCACTGCCACCTCGACCATTGCGGCTACCTGCCCGTCCTCGTGCGGGGCGGATACCGGGGGTCGGTCTGGATGACCGAGGGCACCGCTGCGCTCACCGCGATCGTGCTCCGCGACAGCGGGAACCTGCAGGAGCGCGATGCTGAGCTCGCACGCACCACGGGGTGGTCCCGCCACAACCCTCCGCGGCCGCTCTACACGGTGGCGGACGCCGAGCGGGCGATCCGCCGGTTCGAGACCGTGCCGTACGACGTCGCCGTTGACCTGGGCGAAGATCTTGGCATCAGGCTCGTGCGAGCCGGCCACGTGCTGGGTTCGGCCAGCGTGCTCGTCGAGGCCGGGGCGACACGTGTGCTCTTCTCCGGAGACCTGGGGCGCAGCCAGCACCCGGTGCTGCGACCGCGCGCCGAGCCACCATCGGCGCGCACCGTGGTGATCGAGTCGACCTACGGCGACCGCGAGCATCTCGACCCGATCCGGCCGCACGCCGCGTTCGCGGACGCCGTCCGGCGCACGATCCGTCGCGGCGGAGTGGTGCTCGTGCCCGCGTTCGCCGTGGACCGCACGGAGCTGGTGCTGCACGCGTTGTCGGCGATGGTCCGCGAGGGCCAGATCCCCGCTGTCCCGGTCTACGTGGACAGTCCGATGGCGCTCGCGGTCCTCGACGTCTACGGGCGGGCGGAGGTCGCAGAAGAGCTGCGCCCGGGAGCATCGAGCCTGGTCGATCTCCCGTCGTTGCACGCGGCGCGCACCCCGGAGGAGTCGAAGGCCCTCAACTTGCCGGCGCAGCCCTGCATCATCGTCTCCGCATCGGGCATGGCCTCCGGGGGTCGCGTCGTCCACCACCTGCGCCATCTGCTCCCGGACCGACGCAACTGCGTCGTCCTGACGGGCTATCAGTCGGTCGGCACCCGCGGCCGGATGCTGCGCGACGGTGCGCGCGAGCTGAAGATGATGGGCCGGTACGTGCCGGTGCTGGCTGAGGTCGTCGAGGACGAGGAGTTCTCCGTCCATGCCGACGCGGGCGAGCTCATCGACTGGGTGAAGCAGATGCGCGAGCGGCCCGACATCGTCTACGTCGTGCACGGCGAGGCCCGCGCGTCGACCGCGCTGGCGGACCGGATCCGGGACGAGGTCGGCTGTGTCGCCGTCGTGCCCCGGCACGGGGAGAGGGTCCTGGTGGACTGACCAAGCCCATCAGGTCGTCGGCCCGCGAGGTGCGTGAGCAGATTCCCCGGTGTCGACGGCGCTCCTGTCGATGCGCGACAGCTCCACGCTCGTCGCGTGCTTGGCGAGCGACAGGGCCGTTGGTCACCCACAGGCAGGACGCGCTCCTCCCCGCAGTACGGTCGGACGGCACTGTGCCCGTGCTGCCGCGAGCCGCACGATGAGGGCAAGGAGCCGACGCGCAGGGTCGTCGGCCGCGCCACGAAGGAGACCGCCATGACGCACACCTGGAAGGCCGAGATCCAGCTCTTCGACGCCGACGACCCGGGGGCCGACGGTGTCGTCACGGCGGCGCACGCCTTCCTGACGACGTCGGCAGGCACGTCGGTCGAGGGACGCGGCTATGCCCGCCGCAGCCCGCGGGACGTCGGCGTGACCGAGATCGGCGAGGAGCTCGCCGTGAGCCGTGCCCTGCGTGACCTGGCCGACCGCCTCCTGAGCGCCACCGAGGACGACATCGCGGAGATCGAGCACCGCGACGTCCAGCTGCGGCGATAGCGCCTGGGAGCGGAGAGGGGACGTGAGGCCACGCAGAAGGCAGCGACGTCGGCTCACCACGCTCCTCGTGGCGGTGGGAGCGGTTGGCCTCGGCATGCGCTTCCTGCACGCCCAACGGCACTGGGGCGCCGCCGCCGACGAGATCGCGGTCCACCTGCCTGGCGACGAGTTCGTTCCCGAGCCAGCCGACTCCACGACGCTGGGAACCACGGTCGCGGCACCTGCGGCGACGATCTGGTCGTGGCTCGTCCAGATCGGGCAGGACCGTGGGGGGATGTACAGCTACGACTGGGCGGAGAACCTGGTCGGTCTCGACATCCACAGCACGAACGAGGTGCGACCGCGGTGGCAGCACCTGTCGCCCGGTGACCGGATCGTCGTCGTGCCGGCGGGGTACACCGCCATGCCTGCCGGCTACGCGTTCCGCGTCGCACGGGTCGACCCGCCCCGCACGCTCGTGCTCCGGCAGAGCCCTCCGGAGCACCCTTGGAACGGTGTGTGGTCGTTCCACGTCCATCCTCGACCCGACGGGACCTGTCGGCTCCTGTCCCGCTCCCGTACCGAGACCCCGGACAGCCGCGTGCTGCGCCTCGCCACACGTCTCGGAGAGCCGGTGACCCTGGTGATGACCCGACGCATGCTCCGGGGGATTCGGGTGCGCGCCGAGCGGGCGAGCGCAGGAGACAGAGTTCTGGCTGCAGGCGGCTGACGGAGCCCGACGGAGAGTCTCGTGGTGAACCGCTCGTTCACCTCATCTGCGTGACGCGCGGTGCGTCGTCGTTTTCTAGCATCGACCGTGTGCTCGCCCGAGCACGACAGGCGGAGGTCCCGGATGCGACTCGACGCGTACGCGCGCACGATGCTGCCCGTCTCGCACCGGCCCGCCGACGCGATGGCGCGGCGGTAGGCGCGACGTGCCGACGGGCGACGCGTACCAGCTTCGACCCGCCTACCTGTACGGCCTGGTGGTCACTGGTTCCGTCCTCGCCGCAGCCCCCGACGACCTCGGGTTGCTGCGGGTCGCCGCCCTCGTGGTCGGGACTCTCCTCGTCTACTGGTCCGCGGAGACGTACGTCCACGTGATCGGCGCCCGGACGCGGCTGCGGCGATCGCTGACCGCGCACGAGCGCCGGGAGATCGCCGTCGCCGGGCTGCCGTTGGTGGCGGGCTGCGGGATCCCGGCGCTCGTTCTCCTGGCCGAGGCGGTGCTGCAGGTGGAGCCGACGCTCGCGGTGGACGTCGCCCTGGTCGTCAACCTGGCGCTCCTGGTCGGGGTCGGCTGGCGCATGAGCACCGCGAGCGGTCTGACCGGCGCGCGGCGGCTGGCCTCGACCTCGCTGGCAGGACTCCTGGGGGTGGCGATGATCGCACTCAAGCTCTCGCTGCACCACTAGGTGCCACGCTCCGGCAGTGCAGCCGGCCGGTGCCGTCCCCGCCGGAGGTCCCGATCACGGCGCGCGGCGTCGCGCGGGTCCAAGGTCCCGCCCTCGCGGTGTCGGTGGACCCTGTCGCGACCCGGACCTCGCGAGCACGCTGGCCTCAGGACGAGCCCGCCCGGTCGTCCAGGAAGCCACAGGAGGATCGCCGTGCTGGCCGCCGACATCATGACCACCACCGTCGCCACCATCCGGCCGACGGCACGGGTCGAGGACGCGCTGCACGAGCTGGGCGACCGGGGGATCACCGCGCTCCCCGTCGTCGACGACGACGGGCGCCTGGTCGGGATCGTCAGCGAGGAGGACCTGCTGGCGGACGGCATCGCCCCGGACCCGCGATCGACGCTCCGGCGGGACCGGGAGGCTGCTGCTGACGCGCCGGCCGCCGGCCGACGGGTCGGTGACGTCATGACGCGCCTGGTGATCACGGCGAGGCCGAACCAGGACGTCGCGAGGCTCGTCGGCACGATGCTCGCGCGCGGGATCCACTCCGTCCCGATCGTCATGGGCACGCGCGTGGTGGGGATGCTCAGCCGCAGCGACGTGGTCGACGCTCTGGCGCGCAGCGACGAGCGGATCGCGGCCGACGTCACGGTCCTGCTGCGCGGCGCCGGCCTCGAGCAGTGCAGGTGCGTGGTCCTCGGCGGTTCCGTGCGTCTTGCCGGTGGCTCCGCCGCCGACCTCCGGCTGGCATCGGCGCTCGCACGGACCGTCGCGGGCGTGCGCTCGGTCATCGTGCACCCTGCGGTCAGCTCTTGAGGACCTCGCCGAACCGTTCGAGCACGAGCGGGGCGTGCTGCGGGACGCCGGTCATCGGGACGACCTCGACGGGAGTGCCCCGGTGCCCGAGAACCGCCCGGATCGTGGGGCCGAGGCGCCCCAGGTGCTCGACGTCGCGCCGGTGGCGGGCGAGCAGCAGGACGTCCGCGCGGACCGCGGCGTCGACGAGCGCCTGCGCCGCTCGTCCGGGTACCACCGAGATCTCGACCTCGACGTCGGGAAAGCTGTCACGCCAGTCGGCGACCGTCGACTCGAGCAGGCGCGTGGCATCCACGACCCACTCACCGGCCAGAGCCCGCTCCTCGTCCACGGCCGCGTAGGCGCCGGGGACTCTCCACACGTGCATGACCTGCAGCAGCGCGTGGCGAGCGGCAGCCAGGGGGAACGCGTAGGACAGCACCTCTCCGGCGGCAGGCTCGAGGCCCACGAGGACGCGATCGCGTGCCGTGGGCTCCCAGTCCTCGTCGACGACGGCCACCGGCACCGAGGCCCGTGCGGCGACGCCGGCCGTGGTCGAACCGCCGAGCACGCGCTCGGTGCCGTGCCGGGTCTCGCGGCCGAGCACGACCAGGCTGCCCCGCGCCCCGGCAGCCGGTATCTCCACGACGCGCCGCCCCTCCCGCAGCACACCGTCCACGGCGAGGTCCGGTGCGAGCGAGCGGGTCTGGTCGACCACCTCGTCGAGAATCCTTCCTGCCACCTCGACGAGTGCGTCGGTCGGGATGCCCATGGACGGCATCGAACCGCCGACGGGCAGTGCTCGGGGCGCGACGTGCACGACCTGCAGGTCGGTCCCGCGACGTCGTGCCTCGTGGATCGCATACTTGATGGCGCCGGTGCTGCGCTGCGTCCCGTCCACGGCGACGACGACGGGTGCTGCGCGGGCTGCGGCGTTCACGGCGCCGCCCCTCCCAGGCCACTCGGCGGTCGAGCAGGCTCGATCTCTGGCCCGGTGACGGCGACGACGACGCGGGTGCGCCAGGTGGCGGGGCGAGGGTCCGAATCAGGCCCCGACTCGTAGAGCTCCCACGACTGTCCCAGCGGATGGAGGCGGTGCTCGGTGATCCACGAAGCCAGCCGATCGTAGGTGGCCGGGAGACGGTCGTAGGGGCCGATATGGATCGCCTCGACCGCGCGTGTCGCCGGAAGCGGTTCGGTGACCACGGCATCCGTCGCAGCGTCGGGTGCCGCCGCCTGCGGGAGCCGGGAGACGTCGACGGCACCGTCGACTGGAAATCCGACCTCGACGTCGAAGCCGTCGCCCGGGCGGTCGCGGTATCGCCCGTAGGGCGGTCCTGCCGGTTGGACGCCGAGCCGGTCCAGCAGCCCGGCGACACGGGGGATGAGGGTCGCGAACACCGCCGAGAGGTCTTCCGGGCGGGCGATCCGGCGGACACCGACGGTCGCCTGCCCGGGCTGGTCGATCAGCCTGATCTCACTGTCGTCCACCGTCGTGTCCTCTCCGCGTCGACGCTCGCGTCCATCGGGCGGGATCGTCCTGCCGTCGGCGTCCCGATCGGACCGAGACCTCCACCGTGGCAGGCGCAGCAGCCGGACGACAGGGTCGTTGGTCACGTCTGGACGGGACGCAGTTCCCGATGTGGTCCGGTCCGACGCCCCTGCGCCGGGCTCGCCGCCGCGGCGGACGACCGACCCACCGGAGCCGACGAGGTTCGGCCGAGCGGTGACGTCGCACCGATGGTGACCGGGCCGCCACCGGGGTAGAAACGACCCATGGAGCACGTGCGGGTCTACCTCCTCGACGACCACGAGCTGGTGCGCCGTGGCCTGCAGGGACTCTTCGACGCCGAGGAGGGCTTCGAGGTCGTCGGGGGATCGGGCTCGGCGGTCGAGGCGATCCGGGACATCCCCCGGTGCCGGCCGGACGTCGCGCTCCTCGACGTGCGTCTCCAGGACGGCTCCGGCATCGCGGTCTGCCGCGAGCTGCAGGGCTCGATGCCCGAGCTGCGCACGTTGATGCTCACGTCCTACGACGACGACGAGGCGTTGTTCTCGGCGATCATGGCCGGTGCGTCCGGCTACCTGCTCAAGGTGATCACCGGTTCGGACGTGGTCGACGCGGTGCGCCGGGTCGCAGCGGGACAGTCGCTGATCGACCCGGTCCTGACGTCCCGGGTGCTCGAGCGGCTGCGCGCGGGACCTGCGGAGGCGCCCGCCCTGGCCTCGTTGAGCGAGCAGGAGCACAAGGTCCTGGTGCTCATCGCCGAAGGCCTGACGAACCGCCAGATCGGTGGCCAGATGTTCCTGTCGGAGAAGACCGTGAAGAACTACGTCTCGAACGTCCTCACCAAGCTCGGTCTGGAGTCGAGGACGCAGGCCGCGGTCCTGGCGACGAGGCTCCTCGGAACCTCCGACCACGACCGTGGCTGACGCTAGTCCGCGGCGCCTGTGGTTTCCGGGGGACCGGTCGCCATCGGTACCCGCCAGGTCAGCACGCTACCGTGCGGGTCGCGCCGGGTGATCTCGAGCGACCCGCCGCGTTCCGCGGCGCGTTCGGCGAGGTTGACGAGACCGCTGCGAGCGGCGGTGGGGTCGAAGCCGACGCCGTCGTCGGTGACGGTGCAGGTCAGGTCGCCGGGAGTAGCGCAGATCCTCACCTGGACGGAGCGTGCGGCCGCATGCCGTGCGATGTTGGACAGTCCCTCTCGCAGGACCGCGATGACGTGATGGTGCAACGCCTGGTCGACCAGGGTGTCGACCGGGCCGTCGATCTGCAGCACCGGGGTGTGCTCCAGGACGTGGGCGTACTCGGAGACGAGGGCCCGGACCTTCGCCCGCAGGGAGTGCTGGCTCCGGTCGGGTGGCTGGAGGTCGACGACCGACTGCCGAACCTCCCGGATCGTCGCGTCGAGGTCGTCGGAGACGGCCTTCAGCAGGTCCTGGACCACTGGTGGCGACTGCCGGGCTGCCGCGGTGAGCTGCAGGCCGATGGCGAACAGCCGCTGCGTCACGCCGTCGTGCAGGTCGCGTGCGATGCGGTTGCGTTCCGCGAGGACCGCGATCTCCTCCTGCACCGCGCGGGTGTGGCGTCGTTCGAGGACGAGCGACGCATGGCTGGCGAAGCTGGTGACGAACTCCGACTCCTCGCTGAGATTCTGTGCGAACTCGCGCCGCGGGAGCACGATGACGAGCGCTCCGCGGGCGACCATGTCGATCGACAGCCGGGTCATGACGGCCATGCCGTCATCAGGGAGCTCGGCCCACCGTGTCTCGCTGCTCGCCATCGCGAGCATGAGTGCCGGGCGGAGCTCGGCCAGCGTGCGCCGGGGGTCGTGATCCAGGTCGCCGACCGCCGCGCGGACGGCGAACCCACCCGACGTGCCGGGCGTCGCGTCGGGCGCGATCGCCAGCGAGGTCCGCCCGCCCGAGGCCTGCAGCGCGGCCCGGAGGACGACGTCGAGCGCCTCGTCCGTCCCCCCGGCGCGCAGCACGGCCGAGGGCGTGGCCGCCGTCGCCTCGAACCAGCGTGCCCGGCGCTCCGCGATCATCAGGAGCCGTGCGTGGTCGATGGCCAGCCCGGCCAGCCCGGCGAGCGCGCTGACATTGTTCTCGTCGTCCCGGGTGAACATCGGCCCGGTCTTCTTGTCGGTGAGGTACAGGTTGCCGAAGACGCGGCCCCGCACCCTGACCGGTACACCGAGGAACGTCGTCATCGGCGGGTGCCCGGGAGGGGACCCCGCGGACGAGGGGTGGTTCGTCAGGTCGCCGAGGCGCAGCGCCTCCTGGTGGGCGATGAGGTGACCGAGCAGGCCTCGGCCGGTGGGCAGGTGGTCGATCCCGGTCCGCACCTCGTCGCTGATTCCTTCGGTGACGAACTCGACGAGATGGCGGCGGGAGCGACCGATCACGCCGAGCGCCCCGTAGCGCGCCCCGGACAGGTCGCAGGCTGCGCGCACGACGCCGTGCAGGAGGTCGCGTAGGTCGAACTCGGAGGAGACGCCGCTCACGGCGTGCAGGATGGCGTCCTGCACCTCGGCCGACGCCTTCTCCATCATGCGAGCGTAGGTCGGGCCCGGGTGCCAGGCATGTTCTGGTCCCGCCGAGACGCTCGAGCCGATGGGACCGCCGCTCGACCTCAGGATGCCCGGTGCCGGCGCGCAGCAGGGACGACCTCGACCGGGCACGGTGCGTGCTGCAGGACGGCCCGGGTGACGGCGCCGAGCACAGCCGCGACCATGCGGGCACCCGGGCCGCCGTGCCCGTGCCTGCCCAGGACCATGAGGTCTGCACCCGCGGAGCGGCGCACCAGGGTGTCGGCCACCTCCGCATACTCCAGGTGGGTCTCGACGGTCAGCCCGGGGTGCGCTCGGGCGGCCTCCTCGACCAGGCCGTCGAGGATGGCGTGCGTCTGCTTCCCCCACTCCTCCTGCACCGACCACTCGTCGACGAGGTAGCTGTAGAACGGGTTCAGACGCCAGCAGTGCAGGACTTCCAGGGTCGCCGAACGCTGGGCGGCGGCGGAGGACGCCTGTGCCAGGACGTGTGCGGAGCCGGGCGATCCGTCGATCGCGGCGACGACCCGGTGCCGTGGCGTCTCCAGGTCGGTCTCGAGCGGCACGCTGACCACCGGGCAGTCCGCGCGGGCGGCGACGCCGAAGGTGGTGCTGCCGGTGAACACCCGCTCGACGAGCGAGAGTGAGCGGTGGCCCAGCACCACCAGCCGGGCTTGGTCGCTCGCGGCGGCGAGCAGATCCACCGCGGGGCCGAGCGCCACCTCGAGCCGTACGCCGACCGCCCCGTCCGAGGCCTCTTCGACGAGGTCGCGGGCATCGACCAGGAGCTGGCGGCCGACGTCGAGCAGCGAGTCTCCCGCGATGAGGGGCAGCATCGGGCCGATCGGCACGACCTCGTGGATCGCGCAGACGAGCGACAGCGAGCAGTGGTCGCGGCGAGCCTGCTGCACCGCGAACTCGAGGGCGCGAGCGGCCTCCGGCGATCCGTCGACGCCGACGACGATCGGCAGGTCCGAGCTGATGTCGGTCATGTGCAGCCCCTGGCATGGTCGTAGTCGGTCTGCTCCCACGATTCTCCTGGTCGGGCGGACGCGGCAGAGCCATGCGCCGCGTCGGGTCCGGGCCGTTGGTCCCCAGCGCCCGCCCACCGGCGTGGCCGGGCGCCCGGTTCCGTGTGACCAAGGGCCCGCCGTACCGGGGCCTTGTGGTCCTGTCGGGCTGCGCGGCGCACGTGCTGGAGTGGGCTTCCGGTGCGTGACGCAGACACAGGAGGCGGTCATGAAGGCGTTGGTCTTCGAAGGTCCAGGGCGACGGACCTGGCGCGAGGTGCCCGACCCGGTCGTGGAAGCCCCGCAGGACGCCGTCGTCCGGATCGACACGGTCACGATCTGCGGCACCGACCTCCACATCCTCAAGGGCGACGTGCCGACCGTCGACCCGGGGCGTGTCCTGGGGCACGAGGCGGTCGGGACGGTGACCGAGGTGGGCTCGGGGCTGAGCACCCTGAAGGTCGGGGACCGCGTGCTCGTGTCGTGCATCACGTCGTGCGGTCGCTGTCAGTACTGCCGCACGGGCCGGTACGGCCAGTGCCTGGGCGGCGGGGGATGGATCCTCGGGCACCGCATCGACGGCACCCAGGCACAGCTGTGCCGGGTGCCGTTCGCCGAGACGTCGACCCACCTGCTGGACGACGCCGTCTCGGACGAGCAGGCGCTGATGCTCGCCGACATCCTGCCCACCGCGTACGAGGTCGGGGTGCTCGCAGGGAACGTCCGTCCGGGCAACAGCGTCGTCGTCGTGGGCGCCGGCCCGATCGGTCTCGCCGCAGTGCTCACCGCCCGGCTGTTCAGCCCGGCCGTGCTGGCGGTCGTGGACCTCTCGACCGATCGGCAGGCCGCCGCTCTGCGGGCCGGGGCCACCCACGCGCTGGACCCCGGTCGCAGCCTGCTCGAGCAGGTCCGGGAGCTCACCGGCGGCCTCGGCGCCGACGTCGCCATCGAGGCCGTCGGTACGCCGGGCACGTTCGAGACCTGTGTCGAGATCGTCCGCCCCGGCGGGCACGTCGCCAACGTCGGCGTGCACGGTGCACCCGCGACCCTGCACCTCGAACGTGACTGGATCCGCGACCTGACCATCACCACCGGCCTCGTGGACACGGCCACCACGCCCGCGCTGCTGAACATGGTCGCCAGCGGTCAGCTCGACGTCGCCACGCTCGTCACCCATCGCTTCGACCTCGGGGCCATCGAGGAGGCGTACGAGGTCTTCTCGGACGCCGGCAGGACCGGTGCCATGAAGGTCGCCCTGTCCGCCGGCGCGTGATCGACGGAACCACGCTCCCGGGCCGTCAGCCGCGAGGGGCCACGGACCCGTCGACGCTCCGACGAAGCGTGTGCCGTGGCGACCTGCCGTAGCCGAGACGCATGAGCATCTGCGGATGTGCATCCAGCGAGAGGACCTGCCGCAGATCGTGACGAGTGGTGGGGTTCTCCAGCACGGTCGCCGCGAACGACGCCCGGACGAAGTAGGTGGTGGCCACCAGCAGCAGCCGTTCGAGAGCCTGGCCCGAGGCGATCCAGTCGCGTGGGGAGTCACCTGCGCTCAGGAGCACCGCCATCGTCGACCGTTGCTCGAACCGCGCGTTGCCCGCGCTGGCGAGGAACCGGCGCACCGGTGCACGGTCGTCGAACGTCCAGGGCCCGAGCATCTCCTGCGGGATGCCGTCGGGACGCCCCGGTGCCACCGCCGTCCATGCTTTCTCCTCGGTGCGGGCCACGGCGTCCTCCGCGGCCAGGGCCTCGGCGCGGCGTACCAGGGACATCACCCGCCCGCGCACCGGTTCGGAGGGCTGGATCAGCCGGAGCACCGCTCCTTCCTGGTGCGCGGCGCGCTGGATGACCTCGAGGACGTCGGCGTCCAGCGGCTGGTCGTCGAACGGGCTGCGCGTCGTGACGCGGCGAGTGATCGCCACCGCCAGCTCGAGCTCGTCCACCTCGGGCTCCAGGCCCGGGTGGAGCTCGATCCGGGCGACGGCCCACCGGTCGTCGGGATCGGGGAGCACGGTGACGGCAGGCTCCAGCGACTCGCGCCGGGAGGCCGTCCGGGCGTTGAGCAGGAACGTGCCACAGCTGATGAACAGCTCACGGCCCAGCGGGTCCGAGTGGCGCAGCTGCCGCGACGGGTCGCCGCGCAGCGTGATGCAGTTGCCCCGCACGCTCACCTGCCACGGCTGGGTGTTGTGCACGCTGGGCGCACGCCCGGCCGCCCGGAGGATCCGCTCGATCCGTGCGTCGAGGATCTCCATGGCGGTGTCTCCGTCCGTGCAGCGGACCGTGGGCGGGAAGCAGCTGGTGTGGCGCCACCACGGAGCGGTGGCGCCACCACCACAGGAGACCAGCGGTCGGCCTGGGTGCGATAGGGCAGGACGGCCCCCGCCGACCGGGTCCATCGGCCCCCGGGCTGCCCGGCATGACAGGGCCGCCCCGTGGGCTCTCCACCCGCGGGGTCTCGCAGTCGCCACCGTGGGACCTTCGCCTCTGGTCGTCGGCAGGGCACACCGCGAGGGTGACATGGGGGGCACCCACGGTGGCACGGGGCGACGGTCGTGACGGGCACGGGAGGCAGGCGCGGATGAAGGCGTGGACGACGGGCGACGCGTCAGGCGCTCTCGTGCGCCGCGACGTCGAGAAGCCGTGGCCTGGACCGGACGAGGTTCTCGTCCGCGTCGAGGCGTGCGGTGCATGCCGCACCGACCTGCACGTCGTGGACCGCGACCTGCCGGTCCACCGCCCGCGCGTCGTCCCGGGCCATCAGGTCGTGGGAACGGTCGAGGTGGCGGGCCCGGCCGTGCGTCGCCTCGTCCCCGGCGACCGCGTCGGCGTCGCCTGGCTGCGAGCCACGTGTGGGGCGTGCCGGTGGTGCCGGGAGGGGCGCGAGAACCTGTGCCCCGACTCCGAGTACACGGGATGGGACGCCGACGGCGGGTTCGCCGAGTACACCACCGTGCCGGAGGCCTACGCGTACCGGCTGCCGCGGAGCCTCGAGCCGGTCACCACCGCGCCGCTGCTGTGCGCCGGCATCATCGGCTTCCGGGCGCTGGCCCGCGCGAACCTGCCACCCGGCGGCCTGCTGGGCATCTACGGGTTCGGCTCGAGCGGGCACGTCACGGCGCAGATCGCCGTGGCCCAGGGTGCGCGCCTGTGGGTGATGACCCGCGGCGAGGGCAACCGAGACCTCGCTCGTCGCACGGGTGCGGAGTTCGTCGGCGGCGGCGCGGACCGCCCACCGGGAAAGGTCGACGCGGCGATCGTCTTCGCGCCGGCCGGTGAGCTGGTGCCCTGCGCGCTCCAGGCGACCACGCGTGGTGGCACGGTGGTGCTGGCCGGGATCCACATGAGCGACGTGCCCACGATGGCGTACGAGGAGAACTTGTTCTACGAACGCGACCTCCGCACCGTGACGGCGAACACCCGTGCGGACGGGGCGGCTCTCCTGCGGCTCGCGACCACCCTGGGGATCACCCCGACCGTGACGACCTACGCGTTCGAGCACGCCGACCGCGCTCTCGAGGCGCTCCGGTCAGGTGGCGCGTCCGGGTCGCTCGTCATCGCGACGGGCTGAGATGCCCGACGGTCCCCTCCGGCGGCGAGCCGTCAGCCGGCGAGCAACCGCGCCTTCTGCGCGGCGAACTCGGCGTCGGTGAGGACACCGTTGTCACGCAGCTGACCGAGCCGCTCCAGCTGTGCGATCACGTCCGAGCCTCCGGCGGCCACCGGTGCGGGGGCCGCCTGCGGTGGTGGTGGGGCGTACTGCGGCTGTGGCGGCGCCGTGTCCTCCTGCGCAGCCCATCGGCCGGCCTGTCGCCGGGACACACGGTTCGACACCGCCGTCGCCGTGCCCGCGACCACTGCTGTGCGAGCCATCCCGCGGATCAGTCCCATCTCGTCCTCCTCCGTAGCGCTGGTCAGGCCGGTCGCGGCGACTCGAGGGCGTCGAGCGCGCTGACGACGTCGTCGGCCGGGATCCGGCCGCTCGCGACGACCTCGGCACCGGCCTCGCGCATGGCCGTCACGAACGGTCCGGCCCAGGTGTTCTCGTAGACGAGCAGGGCGACGGCGTTGCCGGGTGCCACGAGCGCCGCCCCCTCGGCGAGGTCGTCGTCGTCGAGGAGCCCGGATCGTGCGCCCTCGAAGACGACGAGGTCGAGCTCTCCGTCGTCGTCGAGATCGCTGAGGGTGATCCCGACGACGTCTCCGGCGTCCGTCACCTTCGCGACGCGGAGGTCGAGGATCCGGATGATCCCGCGTTCGACCAGGTCCAGCAGCGCCATCAGGCCCTTCCCCTGGAGCTTCGCGCCAGGGAACTCCACGGCGAGGTAGTCGATGGGTCCTACGTCTTGCGCAGTCATCGGTGGTCCTCCAGGTACGACGGTCGGCCGGCTGTGCCCCCGTCCGAGAGCGTCGCACCGTCGAGGGTGGCTGCGCGCC